>JBJXGL010000098.1:0-44144 GCA_046160365.1 Aestuariivirga sp.
CGAACCTGAAGAAACCGAGACGACATTTCGCGGAAATGCGCGGATCAAGGCGCTGCATGCGATGAAAGCATCCAGCATGATCGCGGTGGCGGATGACTCGGGGCTGTGTGTGGATGCGTTGAATGGCGATCCCGGCGTTTACACCGCCGATTGGGCTGGGCCCAACCGCGACTGGATGATGGCCATGCGCAATGTCGAGGAGAAGCTGCAAGCGGCGGGTGCAACGGCGCCCGCCCAACGCAGAGGCGCTTTCATGTGTACGCTCTGTGTTGTTTGGCCCGATGGCCAGGAACGTTACTATGAAGGGAAAGCCTCGGGCCATCTGGTGTGGCCACCGCGGGGACACCTGGGCCACGGTTACGATCCCGTCTTCGTGCCCGATGGCGAGAGCAAGACCTTCGGCGAGATGCAGCCTGAGAAGAAGAACCGCATCTCGCACCGTGCCCGCGCATTGGAGCAACTCTTCCGTGACCTCTTCTGAGGCCTTTGGCGTTTATGTGCATTGGCCGTTCTGCAAGGCCAAATGCCCCTATTGCGACTTCAATTCCCATGTGCGGCATGAAGCGGTCGATGCGATCTCATTCGCTGAAGCGCTCGCAACCGAGTTGCACTGGTTCAGGGAGCAGACGCCGGGCCGCAAGGTGAGCAGCATCTTCTTCGGCGGTGGAACGCCATCGCTGATGCCGCCCGAAGCGGTGGCGCATGTGCTCGATGCGATTGCGGAATGCTGGCCGATTGCTTCCAATGTCGAGGTGACGCTCGAAGCCAATCCCACTAGCATTGAGGCCGAGAACTTCACAGGCTATCGCGCGGCGGGCGTGAATCGCGTGTCGGTCGGCGTGCAAGCGCTGAACGACGCGGATCTGAAAGCACTGGGACGCCAGCACACGGTGGACGAAGCGCTGGCCGCATTCCGTCTGGCCGCGCGGGTATTTCCGCGCGCGTCCTTCGATATGATCTATGCGCGGCCCGGCCAAACACTGGCGCAGTGGAAATCGGAACTTGCTCGCGCACTTGCCGAGCAGCAGGGCCATATGTCGCTCTATCAATTGACCATCGAGCCGGGCACCGCATTTGCCGAGCTGCATGAGCGCGGCAAGCTGTCCGTTCCAGACGAGGATCCTGCCGCCGAACTTTTCGAACTGACACAAGAACTGACAGAGAATGCCGGGCTATCGGCCTATGAAGTATCGAACCATGCCTTGCCGGGCCAGGAGTCGCGGCACAATCTCCTCTACTGGCGTTATGGCGAGTACGCGGGCATTGGACCGGGAGCGCACAGCCGCCTCATTGACGGCGAAAACCGCCGCGCCATCGTGATGGAAAAACATCCCGAGACCTGGCGCGCGCGGGTGCAAGAAACAGGCAACGGCATTGCCGAGGATCAGGCCATTGCTCCAAGGGATCAGGCTGGCGAATATCTGCTGATGGGCCTGCGCACGGCCGAGGGCATCGAGATACCGCGATATGAAGCGCTGGCCGGAGCGTGCTTCAATCCGAGCCGTGTCGAAGCACTCGAATCCTTGGGGCTGGTTCGCCGCGATGCCAATCGTATTGTGGCAACCGCCAACGGCCGCCGCGTGCTCAACGCGCTGATCGCGGAGCTGGCGGCGTGAGCAAGTCCTACACCATTGGCGCGGCGAGCTTCGCCGCCGATGCACTGGCACCCGGCCTCTATCTCGTAGCGACGCCCATCGGCAATCTTGGCGACATCACCATCAGGGGCTTGCAGACACTTGCGGCGGCCGACCAGGTTCTCTGCGAAGACACGCGCACAACGGCGAAGCTCTTCGCGCGCTATGCATTGAAAAGGCCGCTCGCGCCTTATCACGAGCACAACGCCGCGAAGGCGAGGCCGGAGATTCTGAAGCGCCTCGAAGCGGGCGCGGCGGTCGCGCTGGTGAGCGATGCCGGAACGCCGCTCGTGTCCGATCCCGGTTACAAGCTGGTGCGCGAGGCCATTGCGAAAGACATCGCCGTCACATCCATCCCCGGCCCATCGGCGGTGATCACGGGCCTGATCCTCTCCGGTTTTCCGAGCGACCGCTTTCTGTTTCTGGGCTTCCTTCCGCAGAAGCTGGGCGAGCGGACAAAGCTTCTCGCCGAATTCGCCGCAACCCAAGCCACGCTGATCGCATTCGAGAGTCCGCATCGCATCGCTGCCGCATTGAAGGATATCGCCGAAATCCTTCCCGGCCGTGATGTGGCGGTGACGCGCGAATTGACCAAGCTGCATGAGGAGGTGCTGCGTGGAAATCCCGTTCACATCGGGGAACAGCTTTCGGCGCGGCCCGCGATCAAAGGCGAAATCACGCTTCTCATCGCGCCGCCGGATGAGACCCGGCCCACTGTCGCCGCCGGCGATCTCAAAGCAGAAATCGAAGCTGCATTGAAAATCCATTCACCGAGCAAAGCCGCGACCGAAATAGCCAAGCGCCATGGCCTCGGCAAGAGCGAGGTTTACGGCATGATCCTCGCAATGAAAGACGGCGCGTGATGCTCGTGGACATGACTCAAAATAGGCCCACGCGCGAGCAATCGGAGAGGCGCGGGCGGCATGCGGAAACCCTGGCGCTTTGGTGCCTCCGCCTCAAAGGCTATCGGTTGCTGGCGCGCCGCTACAAGTCGCCGCACGGTGAAGTCGACCTCATCATGCGCAAAGGCGATGTGACCGCCTTTATCGAAGTGAAGGCACGCTTGAGCGAAGAGTTTGCAATGGAAGCTGTGACGGAACGCCAGGCGCGGCGCATATCCGCCGCGGCCCGCTTCTGGATGGCACGCGACCGGAAGGCCAATCTCGGCGTCTGCCGTTTTGACATCGTGACGGTCCGCCCCTACCACTGGCCGCGGCACATCGAGAATGCCTTCTTCGGAGTTGACTGAGACATGCCGCTTTCCGTTGCCGTGCAAATGGACCCGATCGAGTCGATCAACATCAAGGGCGACTCGACCTTCGCCTTGATGCTGGAGGCGCAGGCACGCGGCCATGAACTTTTCTACTATCAGCCGAAGGCGCTCGCCGCGGCGGACGGCACGGTCTTCGCCACCGGCCATGCCGTCGATGTGCGCGATCAGTCCGGCAATCACTTCACTGCGGGCGAAGCCGAACGCCGCGACCTGACGAAGCAGGACGTGGTGCTGATGCGCCAGGACCCGCCCTTCGACATGAACTACATTACCATCTCGCATCTGCTTGAGCTGATCCATCCCAAGACGCTGGTGGTGAACGACCCGCGCGAAGTGCGGAATGCACCGGAGAAGCTTTTCATCCTGCGCTATCCCGACCTCATGCCCGAGACCATCATCACGCGCGATCCGGCGGAGCTCAAAGCCTTCCGCAAGACCCACGGGGATATCATCGTGAAGCCACTTTACGGCAATGGCGGTGCTGGCGTGTTCCGCCTCGGCGAGGAAGACCAGAATTTCGCCTCGCTCATCGAACTCTTCCACCAAAGTTTCCGCGAGCCTTTCATCGCCCAGCGTTATCTTCCCGATGTGAGGAAGGGTGACAAGCGCATCATCCTTGTGGACGGCAAGTTGGCGGGCGCCGTCAACCGTGTGCCTGCCGAAGGCGAAAGCCGCTCCAACATGCATGTGGGCGGCAGGCCCGAGCCCACCACCCTCACCAAACGAGAACATGAAATCTGTGAGCGCATCGGCCCCGATCTGAAGGCGCGGGGTCTCATCTTCGTGGGCCTCGACGTAATCGGCGATTGGCTCACCGAGATCAACGTGACCTCGCCAACAGGCATACGCGAGGTGAAGCGCTTCGGCGGCGCCGATATCGCGGCGCTGATCTGGGATGCGATCGAGGCGCGGCGGTAGTTTTCCGACGAAACGTTTCGTCTGAGCATGACATTTCAAGTGACCATTGAATTCACACCCAGATTCAAGTGTTTGATTTCGTTAGCACTTGAGCAAGCTGTTGGAATCTCTTGATATTCTGAAAGATATGTTGCAAGATGCAACATCCGTGGCGGTTTCCCGCCACGGATGGCCGAGCTAAGATTAGCGTGTCTGCCAAGCCTTAGCCCTCAGGTCTTTATCGCCATTTGCTACTCCTTTCACATTGTGATTGGGGTAGCGAGGTCCCGGAGAGGTGCGACCCCTCCGGGTTAGGTCTCCCGCTACCGGGCTGCCGACTGCAACGGTGATCGTTCCGAATGCAGCCGGGACTGTAAGGAGGGTCTAGCCTCCAACAGATCGTTGCGAGGGGTCAGGAGCATACTCTTGACCCTCGCGATTCTCCACCAGCTTGAAAAGCGCGCCGTAGCGTTTGAAGTCGCGCTTCTTTTTCGCCAGTTTTGTTAGTGTCGGAATGATGTCGTTGGGGGTTACCCCCGGCCACCATCGGCTATCGATAGCTTCGACAATTTCACGTCCACTGAGAGCTTTGCCGGCTTCCGAAAGCACGAGTCTGCCCATCTCCCTTGTTGTAGGGATACCTTCAGGACGAGACCTCTTGATTCTGATGATTGCCTTCCGGTTCGTCAGTACCAGCGGCTTGTCGCCTGCGCCCATAGACGTGCTTCCGATGCCGCGTAGCACATCAAGCGCGATACGATACCTTTCCGCCTCGGAGTTCAGTTTGTTCAACTCCTGTTGAAGCCGTACTCGCTCATCCTCAATCTTTTTAAGGGCGGCCTCAACGACGCGATATGTGGTGTTCTCGGACATAACCTCTTCTAGCGGTTGAGATTTGAACGCGTCAAGAGGTTCAACGCTTTGTAACGTGCGTCGGCATCAATTTCTGTTCGCATAATACCCCTAGAAGTCACTTAACTAATTGAAAAATCACAGTAAAAAATTTCGAACGTTGAATTGAACGTTATGAACTTGAAAGCCGCTCATCAGGGCGGATGAACGGGCGATTCGCCAGAATGGTGAGAAACCAGGTCGAGCTCACGAATCTCGTTCCATAAATGTTCTTGCGCCGGAAAATGATCTGCTGTACCGTCTAGTCCTCCAAAGGGAGTGGCTGGGAATGACATCGCGGGTGGCGACGGTTGCGTTTCAGGGCATCGAGGCGGTGCCGGTGGACGTTCAGGCGCAGTTTCTCAACGGTCAGGTGCAGTTTCATGTCGTGGGCCTGCCGGACAAGGCGGTGGCCGAAAGCCGCGAGCGGGTGAAGGCTGCTCTTTATGCCATTGGCCTGGCGCTGCCGGGCAGACGGCTCGTGGTCAATCTGTCGCCCGCCGATCTTCCCAAGGAGGGAAGCCATTTCGATCTGCCGATTGCGCTCGCCGTACTGGCCTCGCTCGGCGTGCTGCCGCACGATTTTCTGATGCGCTATGTGGCCATGGGGGAGCTCGCGCTGGATGGCGGCATCATGAGTGTCGCGGGCTCGCTTCCCGCCGCAATCGCCGCTAACGGCCGAGGCCTCGGCCTTATCTGCCCCAAAGGCTCTGGTTCGGAAGCCGCATGGGCGGGCGAGGAGATCGATATTCTGGCGCCCGCCAATCTGGTGCAGCTCATCAATCATGTGAAAGGCCACCAGGTTCTGAGCCCGCCAAAACCGGCACTGGCGGAAGTCGCCGCGAACCAGCCGGACCTTCGCGACATCAAAGGCCAGGAGTCGGCCAAGCGCGCGCTCGAAGTGGCGGCCGCCGGTGGTCATCATTTGCTTATGGTCGGCCCGCCGGGAGCCGGCAAATCCATGCTGGCGCAACGATTGCCGTCGATCCTGCCGCCGCTCGATCCGCGCGAGATGCTGGACATCAGCATGATCGCCTCGCTCGCGGGCGAACTCGGCGAAGGCAAGCTCTCGCGGGTGCGCCCGTTCCGCAATCCGCATCATTCGGCCAGCATGCCCGCACTTGTGGGCGGTGGCTTGCGAGCCAAGCCCGGCGAAATGGCGCTGGCCCATCATGGCGTTCTGTTTCTCGACGAGTTGCCGGAGTTCCAATCCCGCGTGCTCGAGTCTCTGCGCCAGCCGCTCGAAACCGGAGAGACCGTCGTGGCGCGCGCCAACTATCACGTGACCTACCCTGCGCGCTTCCAGCTTGTGGCTGCCATGAATCCCTGCAAGTGCGGAATGGCTGGAACGCCGGGTCATGTCTGCCGCCAGGGCCCGCGTTGCGCCGCCGACTACCAGGGCCGCATTTCCGGCCCTCTGCTCGACCGTCTCGACATCCAGATCGAACTCGCAGCCGTCAGGGCCTCCGATCTCACGCTGCCAGCGCCAAAGGAAGTGAGCGCCGATGTGGCGCTCCGCGTTGCCGCCGCGCGCCAACGTCAGCGCGAAAGATTCAAACAGCTGGGTCACGCTGATCTCCGCACCAATGCCGAGGCCGACGGCACGCTGCTCGAAGAAATCGCCGCGCTCGATCCGCAAGGGCTTAAGCTTATGCGCGATGCGGCGGATGCAATGAATCTCTCGGCGCGGGGTTATCACCGCGTGCTGCGCGTGGCGCGCACCATCGCCGATCTTGACGGCGCGGATAAGATCGCCCGCATCCATGTGGCAGAAGGCCTGAGCTACCGCCAGAAACCCGCTTCGCTCAAGGCGGCTGCCTAACGCGCAGGCCCGGTCGAGCCGCGCACGATCAGGTCGACGCTCCACAATTCGGCGGGAAGCGGCGCTGAAGGTTCGGCAATCATCTGCAACAGCAATTGCGCCACGCGCGTACCAGCCTCGCGGATCGACGAAGTGAGGGTTGTCAACGGCGGCGAGAGTCCCTCGGCTTTCAGGAACGGCAGGCCATCATCATGGGCGATAATCGAAATGTCCTCGCCTACCTGCAAACCCTTTTCATGAACCGCACGAACCGCGCCCGAAACGAAAAGCATGCTCGAGCAAAGCAGCGCTGTCGGCCGCTGGCCTAAATCGAGCAAGTGCCGTGTCCGCCTGTAGCCATTCTCCTCGGTCATCTGGTCGCTCGACATGATCGTTGGATCGATGCCGATGCCGTGTGCACCCAAAGCCTCTTCATATCCCTGTCTGCGATGGGCAGCGAAGGTCATGATTTCGACGCCATTCAAGAGCGCGATGCGGCGATGGCCAAGATCGGTCAAGAGTTTCGCTGCTCGCTGGAACGCGCCGCGATTGTCGATGTCGAGCCAGGCATAACCGTCTTCGAGATCGCCGACGCGGCCATGCACGATGAAGGGCAGTTCGAGTTCGCCCAGAAGATCGATGCGCCAGTCGTCGAGCCGTGGCCCCATCACCACGACCCCGTCCACTGCGCCGCTTTGCGCGTAGCGGCGATAGACCGAGCGCTCGTCCTCAGGCCCGCCGACATTGAACAGCACGTCGAAGCCATTGGCGCTGTAGTGCTCGCCCGCACCTGCAATGAAATCCGAGAAGTGCGGATCGATCATCAGCGTGCGGTCGCTCGGCAGCACATGGCCAATGGCATGAGAACGCCCGGTCGCCAGCCGCATGGCGTGAGGGTTCGGGCGGTAGTTGAAGCGCTGCGCCGCCTCGTTCACTCGCGCGCGCGTTTCCGCATTGACCTCGGGGTAGCCGTTCAGAGCCCGGCTGACCGTCGTCTGCGACAAGTTGAGATGTGCGGCAAGCTGTTTCAGATTCATCTGAAAGAGCTTGCCACAAACCCAAAGCGCTTTCAATGTTTCAGAACCTCTTTGAAACTTCATGCTGCGATGCAGCGAAAGTTCTGTATATTTTTGTTGACGTTTTCATCAGGCATGGTAATAGCACAATTACTCAAAGCGCTTTGGGAAAATCATAACAACTAGCCCAAGGGTCAACGCTTTGCGTAAAGTAAGGTCATAACTAAGGGAGGACGATCAATGAAAACCTATCTTCTGTGCGGCGCTGCCGCTCTAGCTGTGCTGATGGCTACGCCCGCCGTTGCGGAACTCAAATACAAGCCGGGCGAAGGCCCCTTCACCTGGGCCAATTTCGAAGAGCTCAAGAAGACCGACCTCAAGGGTGAAGTTCTGACAATTTTCGGACCCTGGCGCGGTGAAGACGAAGCCAAGATCCTGAACGTGATCGCGTATTTCAGTGAGGCCACCGGTGCCGAGGTGAAATACTCCTCGTCTGAAAATTATGAGCAGCAAGCTGTCATCGACACCGAAGCCGGCTCGCCCGCCAATATAACTGTTCTGCCCCAGCCCGGCCTGCTGGCTGACCTCGCCAAGAAGGGCTTCCTCGCTCCCTTGTCGGATGCCGATGCAAAATTCGTGACCGACAACTACGGTGCAGGTTCGTCCTGGGTGGCGCTTGGCAGCTACAAGGGCAAGGATGGCAACTCCGCCTTCTACGCATTCCCTTACAAGGCCGACTTGAAGTCGCTGGTCTGGTACAGCCCGGAAAACTTCAAGGACGCCGGCTACAAGATTCCAAACACCATGGAAGAGCTGATGTCTTTGCAGGACCAGATCGTCAAGGACGGCGGTAAGCCTTGGTGCGTTGGTCTGGGTTCCGGCGGTGCCACCGGCTGGCCGGCAACCGACTGGGTGGAAGACATCATGTTGCGCACGCAGTCGCCCGAGAACTACGACAAATGGGTGACCAACGAACTGAAGTTCGATTCACCAGAAGTGGTTGCTGCCATCGAAACCTTCGGCACCTTCGCCAAGAACGATGCTCTGGTAGATGGTGGCGCAGCTGGCGTGGCCTCCACGGACTTCCGTGACAGCCCGAAGGGTCTCTTCTCGTCACCGCCCAAATGTTACCTGCACCGTCAGGCTTCGTTCATTCCTGCCTTCTTCCCTGAGGGCACGACGGTGGGTGAAGATGCCGACTTCTTCTACTTCCCGGCCTTTGCCGGCAAGGCTGATCTCGGCAAACCGGTGCTCGGTGCCGGTACACTGGCCGCCATCACCAAGGACTCAAAGGCTGCACGCGCTTTCATCGAGTTCCTGAAGATGCCGCTTTCCCACGAGATCTTCATGAAGGAAGGCGGCTTCCTGACGCCGCTCAAGTCAGTCAACCAGGAAGCCTACGCCAACGAGGCCACCCGTAAACAAGGTGAAATCCTCACCACGGCAACGACCTTCCGCTTCGACGGCTCGGACCTTATGCCGGGCAAGATTGGCGCGGGCGCGTTCTGGACGGGCATGGTCGACTTCGTCGGCGGTAAATCCGCCGCCGACACCGGTGCCGCGATCCAGAAGGCCTGGGACGAAATCAAGTAGATTACTGGTTCCGGCCCATGGCCGGAACCATCCTAGCGTGACGGTTTTCGTTTCCTCCCGAAAACCCTCGGGAAGTGGCAGGTGTTCAAGCACCGGCCGCTTCCCAGAGTTTAGGGAGTGCCGCCACCAAAGCTGCGCGGGGGCGCAATAGCTGTCTGGGAGGGATAATCATGACAGAGCAATTGTTCTATGCACTGTTCACCGTCGCTATCGGCGTTGGCGGCTGCCTTGCCTATTTCTGGGGTTCGAACACGCTTCTCGACATGCTTCTGCCGGTTCACGCAAGCAATGACGACCGCTCAATTCGAAACCTGAAGCTGCAGTCCTCGATCAGGCCCTGGCTGTTTCTGTTCCCGGCCATGATCCTGTTGATCATTTATCTGATCTATCCCGTCTTCCAGACCATCTGGCTGTCGTTTCAGGACAAGGCAGGCACGGAATTCGTCGGGCTGGACAACTATGCCTGGGCGGTGAAGGACTCCGGCTTCCGCACCTCCATCTTTAACAATTTCCTGTGGCTGCTTGTCGTGCCTGCAGCCTGCACCTTCCTGGGGCTGATCATTGCCGTACTCACCGACCGCATCTGGTGGGGACCGCTGGCCAAGAGCTTCATATTCTTGCCCATGGCCATTTCATTCGTTGGCGCCTCGGTGATCTGGAAATTCGTTTATGACTATCGCGGCGAAGGCCAGGAGCAGATTGGCATCCTCAATGCCGTTGCCGAATGGTTCGGCTTCAGCCCGCAGGTGTGGATCGCCATGCCCTTCTGGAACAACTTCTTCCTGATGGTCATCCTGGTCTGGATCCAGACCGGCTTCGCCACTGTCATTCTGGGTGCCGCATTGCGTGGCGTGCCGGAAGATACGATCGAAGCCGCCAACATTGATGGTGCAAGTCCCTTCAAGATTTTCTGGCGCATCATGGTGCCACAGATCTGGTCCACCATCATTGTGGTGTGGACCACCATTACCGTGCTGGTGCTCAAGGTGTTTGACATCGTTCTCACTATGACCAACGGCCAATGGGACACCCAGGTTCTTGCCAACCTCATGTTCGACTGGATGTTCCGCGGCGGCGGTGACTTTGGTCGCGGTGCGGCCATCGCCATCATCATCATGATCGCGGTGCTGCCCATCATGATCTGGAACATCCGCCAGGCCAATGCCGAGCAAAAGGGAGGTCACTGACATGTGGGAACGCATCAAGCTGGAACCCTCGCGCTTTGCCCTGCATCTGGCGGTGATCATCATCGTCGCCATGTGGACGCTGCCAACCGCAGGTCTTCTGGTCTCGTCACTGCGCGACAAGAACCTGATCGCCACATCGGGCTGGTGGACGGCGCTGAAGACCACGGATCGCTCCGGCCAGGGCCGCACCAAGGACTCCTCTGCGGCTGTGGAACAGGATGGCAAGTTCGTTATCACCGGAAACATTTTCGAGGGCAGCGACAACGCCACGGGCAACATCAAAGCCTTTGGCACCCGCGTCGCCAAGCCTGATGAATTCGCAGCAGGCGCGACAGCGACCTATGAAGATGGCCGCACCCTCGTTGTCAATGGCGACGGCACTTACTCCTACACCTCGCCGGTGAAGTTCGAGGAAGGCCGCGGCCAGCGCGTATTCTACATCACGTCGATGCCGCCAAAGTTCACCACTGAGAACTACTCAAACGTGCTCTTCTCGGAAGGCATCGGGCGATCCTTCGTCAACTCGCTGACGGTGACCATTCCGGCCACCATCATCCCGATCCTGATTGCGGCATTTGCAGCCTATGCTCTCGCCTGGATGAAAATCCCGGGTCGCGGCTTCATGATTGCGGTCGTGGTGGGCTTGCTCGTCGTGCCGCTGCAGATGTCGCTGATTCCGCTGCTCAAGATCTACAACGCCACCGGCTTCCTCTCGAAAACTTATCTCGGCATCTGGCTGGCGCACACTGGCTTCGGCCTTCCCTTCGCCATCTATCTCTTGCGCAGCTACATCGCCGGCCTGCCCAAGGATCTAATCGAGTCGGCTCAAGTCGACGGGGCCAACGACTTCAAAATATTCCGACGCATCATCCTGCCGCTGTCGTTCCCGGCGCTGGCGTCATTCGCCATCTTCCAATTCCTCTGGGTTTGGAATGACCTGCTTGTCGCCATCGTGTTCCTCGGAACCGAGCCTGACAAGACGGTGCTCACTTACAAGCTCAATTCGCTGCTTGGTTCGCGCGGCGGCAATTGGGAGATCCTGACGGCGTCTGCCTTCGTCACGATCATTGTGCCGCTTCTCGTATTCTTCTCGTTGCAACGTTACTTCGTCCGCGGCCTCTTGGCCGGCTCTGTGAAGGGAGGCTGACATGGCCGATATCAAGATGACTAACCTGAATAAATCCTACGGCGCCGTGCATATTCTGAAAGACGTGAATCTCGACATCAACTCGGGCGAGTTTATCGTCTTCGTCGGCCCCTCGGGCTGCGGCAAGTCCACCTTGCTACGCTCCATCTGCGGCCTCGAGAGCATCACGTCGGGCACGCTCGAGATCGACAAGGCCGTAGTGAACGAAGTGCCGCCGTCGAAACGCGGCATCGCCATGGTGTTCCAGTCCTACGCGCTTTATCCGCACATGAGCGTGTTCGAGAACATCGGCTTCGCTCTGGAGAACCAGGGCCTGCCGCGCGCCGAGATCAAGCAGAAAGTCGAGAAGGTGGCAGAGATGCTGCAGCTCACGCCATATCTCGCACGCCTCCCGAAAGCGCTTTCGGGCGGCCAGCGCCAGCGCGTCGCCATCGGCCGCGCCATCGTGCGCGGCGCCAAGGTGTTCCTGTTCGACGAGCCGCTCTCCAACCTCGACGCGGCACTTCGCGTGCAAACCCGCATGGAGATCGCCCGGCTCAAGCGTTCGATGCCGAACACCACGATGATCTACGTGACCCACGACCAGGTCGAAGCCATGACGCTCGCCGACCGCATTGTGGTCTTGCAGGCGGGCAAGGTCGAGCAGGTGGGTTCGCCCATGGAACTCTACGATACGCCTGGTAACGTTTTCGTCGCCGGCTTCATCGGTTCGCCCAAGATGAACTTCGTGACTGGCGGCGTTGCGGCAAAGTACAAGTGCCATACGCTGGGCGTGCGCCCCGAACACTTCAATCTCGATGGCAAGAAGGGCGACATCAAAGGTAAGGTGGAGTACGCTGAAGTCCTCGGCGCCGACAGTTTCCTGTATGTATCCACCGATACCGGCGTGATGACCGTGCGCGAGGAAGGCAAGACCAACTTCAAGCCGGGCGATACCGTTTATGTGACGCCGCAGGCCAAGAACACCCATCGCTTTGGCGAAGATGGAATGAGGCTGCACTGACATGACACTCCGCGCGCTGATCTGGCACGAACACCGCCACGAGAAGAAGAACAAGCTGGTCGCGGGTCTTTACCCGCAAGGCATGCATGGCGCGCTGAAGAAAGCCTTCGATGGCGAGAAAGACATCTCCGTCGATCACGCGCTGCTCGACGATCCCGAGCATGGGCTTCAGGTGGATCGCCTTGCCAAGACCGACGTGCTGCTCTGGTGGGGCCATGTCGCCCATGGCGAAGTCAAGGACGAGATCGTCGAGCGCGTGGTGAAGCGCGTGTGGGAAGGCATGGGACTCATCGTGCTCCATTCGGGCCACTTCTCGAAACCCTTCAAGCGCCTGATGGGAACGCCCTGCGCGCTCAAATGGCGCGAGGCCGGAGAGAACGAACGCATCTGGATTCTCAACCGCAACCATCCGATCGCGCACGGACTGCCCGAACAGATCGTCATCGAGCATGAAGAGATGTATGGCGAACCGTTCTCGATTCCCGAGCCGGAAGAGACGCTGATGATTTCCTGGTTCGAAGGCGGCGAGGTGTTCCGGTCCGGCTGCACCTGGCGCCGCGGCGCGGGCAAGATATTCTACTTCCGTCCCGGCCACGAGGCCTATCCCACTTACTACAACCCGCAGGTTCTGCAGGTGATCCGAAACGCCACGCGCTGGGCCTACAATCCAGCACCCGCATGGACCTCGGTCGACGATGCGCCAAACGTGCCGCACGACAAGGCCCCGGTGCCGCTCGAAGTGAAAGGCCCGAAGCTGCATGAGCATGGCGAAGCCGGGTATCGATAGGCGATCCCGATGACCAAACCCCGCATCCTGATCCTCGGCACTGGCGGCATGGCCACGCAACACGTCCGGCACTTTCGCGATGATCCGCGCTGCGAGATCGTTGCCGCTTGCGATGTGATTCCGGGCCGCGCCGAAGAGTTTGCCAAACAGCATGGCATCAAGCATCACTTCACTAAACTTGAAGACGCCATTGCATCGGGCGCGTTCGACGTTGCATCAAACGTGACACCCGACCCCATCCATCATCCAACCACGATGAAGCTCCTCGCCGCGAACAAGCATGTGCTCTGCGAGAAGCCGCTTGCCGAGAACTATCCGCTTGCGAAGGAGATGGCGGATGCCGCCGAAAAAGCGGGTCTCATCAACATGGTGAACCTCACCTACCGCAATGCCGCCGCGCTCTCCGAGATGCAGAAGCGCATCGCCGCGGGCGAGATCGGCGACGTGCGCCATGTCGAGGCAAGCTACCGGCAAAGCTGGCTCACCGGCAACTCCTGGGGCGATTGGCGGACCGATCCCAAATGGTTGTGGCGGCTTTCCGGGAAGCATGGTTCCAAAGGCGTGCTCGGCGATGTCGGCGTTCATATTCTCGACTTCACCGCCTTCGCCATCGGCATGCTGCCAGCGAAACTCCATTGCCGCCTCAAGACATTCGACAAGGCGCCGGGCAACAAGATCGGCGAGTACACACTCGATGCCAACGACAGCGCCCTGATCTCGGTCGAATTCCCCAACGGCGCGCTCGGCGTCATTCACGCCAGCCGTTTCATGACCGGTTACGACAATGTGCTGAAGCTCCAGGTTTTCGGCACCGAGGGCGCAATCGAAATTCACCACGGCTCCGGCTGGACGGAACTTCGTTTGTGCAACGGCCCGGACATTCACAATCTTGCCTGGCGTCAGCTCGCATCCGCGCCGGTCGAGACCAATCACCGGCGCTTCATAACCGCCATTCTGACCGGCAAGAACGCCGAACCCTCCTTCCGGCGCGGCGCGGAATTGCAGCGTTTTCTCGATATGTGCGCCGAACCCGAAGCCCGTTAACAGCCGGTTTACCCTGCCCCCATTGCGTAAGGTTTCCGAAAGCCGGGACGTGCCAGAGTCATGGCTGGGGCGGAGGGAATCCGGAACGATAGGTTATGGGTCTCAAGACCACGAAACAAGGCTCGCCAGGAAACGACGCGCTGCAAGGCGCGCTCGCCGAGCTTGGCCGTCCATCGGTTGGTTACGCGGTGGCGGTTTCGGCCTCGACGGTGGCCCTGGTGCTCGCCGTTGCCGTATTCACTCAGTCGGTGTCGCCCTACGCATCGAAGCCTCTTGCCATGCTGTCGCTGGCCACACTCATTCTGGCCTTCGGTGTCACCGTCAGCGCCTTCACCTGGCGCCGCGCCGCGCGCCGCCGCATGATGGCGCTTGCAACCACCGTTGCCGCTCTTGAGGAAGCAAGGGCGCAGGCCGAAGCCAGCAACCGCGCCAAGACCCGCTTCCTCGCCACCATGAGCCACGAAATCAGGACGCCGATGAACGGCGTCATCGGCATGGTCGGGCTGCTGCGCGAAACCGACCTCACCAAGGAACAGGAAAACTACGCGCGCGCTGCCGATGCCTCGGGCCGCACGCTGCTCTCGATCATCGACGAAATCCTCGACACAACAAAAATCGAAGCGGGCCGGCTCGAGATCAAACCATCGCCCTCAGAAATCGCGAGCATCGCTGAAAGCGTCACCGAATTGCTGGCGCCCCGCGCTCATGCCAAGGGCATCGACATCTCTTGCCTCGTTTCGGAAGGCGTTCCGGAGCGCGTCTTGGTCGACGAACTTCGCCTTCGCCAAATCCTCCTCAATCTTTGCGGCAACGCCATCAAGTTCACCGCCTCGGGCGGCGTTGCGCTCGAAATCGGATACGAAACCGCAAGCAACTCTTTGACAGCGGTGGTAACCGACACCGGCATCGGCATGAAGCCCGAGGAGTGCGAGCGCATCTTCGGCGAGTATATCCAGGCCAATGCCGACACGTCCCGCCGTTACGGCGGCACCGGTCTTGGGCTCGCGATCTCCAAATCGCTGATCGACCGCATGGGCGGCACGGTGTCGGTGGCGAGCGAACCGGGCAAAGGTTCGCGTTTCTCGTTTCGCATTCCGGCACTCGCGGCCGGCGATGCCGATGACCAGCGGTCACGGCTTGCGGGACGGAACTTCGTGCTGGCGATGCCCGAATGCCCAACCGCATCGCATCTCGAAGCCATGCTTGCAGGTCTCGGCGCCAAGGTCAGCCGCATTTCGGAAACCGCCGGTATTGCAGCACTGCTCTCCCGGAGAGATGAAGCATCCATCGTCTGCGACGTTAGTTTTGCCGCCGAGCTGAAAACTTGGGCATCAACGGCAAACGCGCCTGCGCACAAGATCTGGGTGGTGATGCGAGCCGAGGAGCGCCGCCTCAATGCCGCCTTCATGGCCCCGCCTTTCGCCGGTTATCTTCTGAAGCCTGTGCGCCGTTCATCGCTGGTGCGCCAACTGACCGCCGGCGATGGAGAACGCATTGAATCCGCGGTCAACGATCTTCGCCAGATTGCCCGCGCCGGCGCGGAGCGCAAACATCTGAAAGTGCTTTTGGTCGAGGACAATCCGGTGAATGCGCTCTTGGCCCGCACCATGCTGGAGAAGTCCGGTCATGCGGTCGTCCACGCCACGTCAGGCCGCTTGGCGCTCAGCTGCCTCGAACAAGGCCCGCACCCCGATCTGATCCTCATGGATGTGGAAATGCCGGACATGGATGGCATAGAAGCCACGCGCCATATCCGCGCGCGCGAGGCAGGCGCCCCGCGCCTTCCCATTCTCGCCTTGACGGCGAATGCCAGACGCGAGGACCACGACGAATGTCTGGCTGCCGGAATGGATGGCCATCTCTCGAAGCCTTTCGACCGTCAGGACCTTGAAGAGGCCATCGTCAAACTTTTGCCTCACGCCGCTGCTGCCTGACAGCCTTTCAAGTTGAGTGGCGCTGTGGCACTCTGCGGCGCATGCGGATTCGGCTGTAATGGAACCTGGTTCGGTATTGGCGAGAAAAGGCAGCCTCTGCGTCAGGCTTGCGCGTTCGGCGTCCGAAATCGTACTTGCCCAGGAATTGCGCTATCGCGTCTTCTATGAGGAGCTTTCGGCGAAACCTGATGCGGCGGCGATTGCTACGCGGCGCGACACCGATAAATTTGACGCGATCTGCGATCACTTGATTGCGGTCGATTCCGGCGAAGCCGCCGCCGATGGCCTTCGCGTCGAAGATGGCGTGATGGTCGGCACTTACCGGCTCCTGCGCCAGTCCGTCGCCGAAGCCCATGGCGGCTTCTACACGGCGAGCGAGTTCGATATCGGTCCGATGCTCGCCGCGCATCCCAAGCTGAATTTCTTGGAACTTGGCCGCTCCTGTGTCTTGAAGCCCTATCGCACCAAGCCCGCCGTCGAGATGTTGTGGCAGGGAATCTGGAATTACGTGCGTGGTTATGGCGTCGACGTGATGTTCGGCTGTGCCAGCCTCGAAGGCGCCGATCCTAGGCGGCATGAAGGAACGCT
Source organism: Aestuariivirga sp. (assembly GCA_046160365.1). Taxonomy (GTDB): domain Bacteria; phylum Pseudomonadota; class Alphaproteobacteria; order Rhizobiales; family Aestuariivirgaceae; genus Aestuariivirga. The sequence continues at coordinate 16,796 of JBJXGL010000098.1, forward strand.
GGCGTTTCTTGCCGGGAACTTCGCCCCGCCTCCGGAGTGGAGCGTGCGCGCGCTGCCGTCGCTCCGCGTGAACATGCGCAACCCATCCGTGGCCGTCGACATTAAGCAGGCGATGCGCGAGCTGCCGCCGCTGATCAAAGGCTACCTGCGCCTTGGTTGCTACATCGGAGATGGCGCCGTCATCGACCGCCAGTTCGACACGGTGGATGTGCTCATCGTTCTCCCGGTGTCGAACATAGACAAGCGCTATTTCGCCCATTTCGGGCAGCCGGACGAAGTGCTCAACGGTTGATGTCGAAAGCCGCGATGGCCGCGAGATTGACGATATCGGAGGCCGTCGCCGACATCGAAGCAATCTGCACCGGCTTATCGAGGCCGGTGAGGAGCGGTCCCACCACGGTCACGCCGCCCAACTGCTGCAGCATCTTGGTGGAGATCGAAGCGCTGTGCGCAGCCGGCATCACCAGCACATTGGCGGGCTGCGTCAGCCGGCAGAACGGATAAAGCGCCATCGCATCGCGCGACAGCGCAACATCGGCCGCCATTTCGCCGTCGTACTCGAAATCGACTTTCCGCTTGTCGAGGACGCCTACCGCGCGCCGCACATATTCGGAGCGCTCTCCGCGCGGATAGCCGAAAGTCGAGTAGGAGAGAAACGCAACCCGGGGCTCGTAACCGAACCGGCGTGCAACGCCGGCGGCCTCCTGCGCGATGTCGGCGAGTTCTTCCGCGCTCGGCAACTCGTGGATCGATGTGTCGGCGATGAACACCGTGCGCCCGCGCACCAGCGCCATCGAAACGCCGATCGGGCGATGTCCCGGCCGGTTATCGACAGCGCGGCGCACATTGTCGAGCGCCACCGAGAAATTGCGCGTAAGTCCCGTCACCATCGCGTCCGCATCGCCCAGCGCCACCATGCAGGCCGCGAAGATGTTGCGGTCTTGATTGACGAAGCGCTGGCAGTCGCGGAACAGATTGCCGTCGCGCTGCAGCCGCTCGTAGAGAAAATTCGCATAGTCCACATTGCGGTCGGAAAGCCTCGCGTTGAGAATGGTGACGTTCTCGTTGAGCTCAAGTCCGCTGGCGGCGAGTGTCTTCTCAACCTCGCTTTCGCGGCCGATGAGGATCGCCGTTCCAAGCCCCGTATTGGCGAAGCTGTTGGCCGCGCGGATCATCCGGTCTTCCTCGCCTTCGGCGAAGACCACGCGCTTTGGATTGCTGCGCACCTGCTCGTAAACGCTTTGCAGCGTTCCCGCGATGGGATCGAGCCGTGCCGAAAGTTCGCTCGCATAGTGTTCGAGGTCCGCGATATGACGGCGGGCCACGCCCGTGTCCATGGCGGCGCGCGCAACGGCCACTGGAATCTTCGAGATGAGCCTTGGGTCGAATGGCACCGGAATCAAGTAGTCCGGCCCGAAGGTGAGCCGCGAGCCGTGATACGCCGCCGCCACTTCATCCGGCACATCCTCTTGTGCCAGTTCGGCCAGCGCGCGGGCGGCGGCGATCTTCATTTCTTCGTTGATGGTGCGCGCGCGCACGTCAAGCGCGCCGCGGAAGATATAGGGAAAGCCCAACACGTTGTTCACTTGGTTCGGATAGTCCGAGCGCCCCGTGGCCATGATCGCATCGGAGCGTATCCGCGCCACCTCCTCCGGCAAGATTTCCGGGTCGGGATTTGCCATGGCGAAAATGATCGGGTTGGCCGCCATGCTCTTTACCATCTGCGGCGTCAGCGCTCCCGCGACCGAGAGCCCGAAGAACACGTCCGCCCCGTCCATCGCGTCAGCCAGCGTCCGTGCCTTGGTCTCGATCGCATGCGCCGATTTCCACTGGTTCATGCCGTCGCTGCGGCCCTTGTAGACCACGCCCTTGGAGTCGGCGAGAGTCACGTTCTCGTTCGGCACGCCCAGCGATTTCAGAAGTTCGACGCAGGCAATGGCCGCGGCGCCCGCGCCGTTGCACACGAGCTTGAACTTCTTGAGATCGCGTTTGGTGATCTTGAGCGCGTTGATGAGGCCGGCGGTGGCGATGATCGCGGTGCCGTGCTGGTCGTCGTGGAACACCGGAATGTCCATAAGCTCCCGCAAGCGCTGCTCGATGATGAAGCAGTCCGGCGCCCTGATGTCCTCGAGATTGATGCCGCCGAATGACGGCCCCAGATAGCGTACGGCATTGATGAACTGATCGACATCCTTGGTGTCGACTTCGAGGTCGATCGCATCGACATCGGCAAAGCGCTTGAACAGCACCGCCTTGCCTTCCATCACCGGTTTGGATGCGAGCGCTCCCAGATCGCCAAGTCCGAGAATGGCCGTGCCGTTGGAGATGACCGCGACCATGTTGCCCTTGGTCGTGTAGTCATAGGCGGCATCGGGCGACTCGGCGATCCGCCGCACCGGCACGGCAACGCCCGGACTATAGGCGAGCGACAGATCGCGCTGCGTTGCCATGGGCTTGGTCGGAGTGATTTCGAGCTTGCCCGGCTTCCCGGCCTGGTGGAAGCGCAGCGCCTCGTCTTCCGTGAAGGTCGGACGTTTTCCCGGTCTGCGATCTGCGTTCATGAATGGCCCGCTCGAATGTTCCCCTGGGGGCAGACTAGGCGGTGCCGCGCCAATCCTCAAGCTTCGTGGAGGGTGCTTACACTTTCGCCTCACATGCTCTAAGGGACGGACCATGAACGACATGACGTCCGCCACGGCCGCGCGCTCCGATGCTTCGCCCATGATGGCGCAGTATCTGGAGATCAAGGCCGCCAATCCGGATTGCCTCCTGTTTTACCGGATGGGCGACTTCTACGAGCTGTTCTTCGCCGATGCGGAAACAGCCTCCCGCGCACTTGGTATCGCACTTACCAAACGCGGCAAGCACAGAGGCGACGACATTCCGATGTGCGGCGTGCCGGTGCATGCGGCGGATGGTTATTTGCAACGCCTGATCCGCCTCGGTCACCGGGTTGCCGTCTGCGAGCAGATGGAGGATCCGGCGGAAGCAAAGCGGCGCGGCTCGAAATCGGTCGTGCGCCGCGATGTTGTGCGGTTGGTCACACCCGGCACCTTGACCGAAGACGCGCTGCTCGAATCGCGCAGCCACAACTACCTTGCTGCCCTTGCGCGCCTGAAAGGCATCGACGAATGGGCGCTGGCCTGGACCGATATTTCGTCCGGCGACATGGTTGTGCAGCCGGTAACGCCGCTTGGCCTCTCTTCCGCATTGGCGCGGCTGCAACCGAGCGAACTGCTCCATCCCGACAGCCTGCTCGACGATGCGGAAGCGTCAGCCTTGCTGAAATCGTCGGCTACGGTACTCACCCCTCTTCCCTCCGTCCGTTTCGACAGCGCTTCCGCCGAGCGCCGATTGAAGCAGCATTACGGTGTCGCGGCCCTCGAAGCGTTCGGCTCTTTCGGCAAAGCGGAAGTCGCGGCCTTGGGCGCGCTTCTCGACTACGTGCAGGCAACGCAAGCCGGCAAGGCGCCATATCTCGCTCCGCCCCGCCGCGAAGACCCCGCCTTTGCCATGGCGATTGACGCGGCAACGCGCGCCAATCTTGAATTGGTGCGCACCCTTGCGGGCGAACGCCAAGGAAGTCTGCTCGCCGCCGTCGACTGGACCAAGACCGCCGCCGGAAGCCGTCTTCTCGCGAGCCGCATCACCGCGCCCTTGGCCGATCCCAAGGCAATCGGCGAGCGGCTCGACGAAGTTTCCTTCTTCCTTGAAGCAGAAGAGCAACGTGACGCCGTGCGCACCGCACTCGCCGCGATGCCCGATTTGCAGCGCTGTCTTGCGCGCACAAGCCTTGGCCGAGGCGGCCCGCGCGATCTCGCGGCCATCCGCGTTGGACTAATGGCAGCACGAGCGCTGGCGCAACGGCTACGTGACAGCGGGGGGTTTGCGGCCGTTCCATCCAACATCGCTAAGCAGATCGAAGCCTTCTCCTCCGCGCCCGCTGCATTCGCGGCAGAACTTGCAAAGGCGCTCGATGACGATTTGCCGCTGCTGGCGCGAGACGGCGGATTTGTACGGGCAGGCTACTCCGCTGATCTTGACGAAACCCGCGCACTCCGTGACGGCACGCGCCAGGTAATCGCGGGCCTGCAGGCGAAATACGCCGACGAAACCGGCGTCCGCTCTCTCAAGCTCCGCCACAACAATGTACTGGGCTATTTCGTCGAAGTGACCGCCCAGAACGCGCCATCGCTTCAGGTGTCGCCGGCGGGACCGGCCTTCTTCCATCGCCAGACCATCGCCAATGCCATGCGGTTCTCGACCGCCGAACTTGCCGATCTCGATCAGCGCATTGCGGCTGCGGGCGAACGCGCGATCGCCATCGAGAAGGACATCTTCGATCGTCTCGTGTCCGAAACATTACTGATCCGCGACCAGATCGCCGCTATCGCGGCAGCCGCCGCCGAGCTGGATGTCGCCTCGTCGCAGGCTGAACTTGCGGCGCGGCGGAACCATGCCCGGCCCCTTGTAGATGCCTCGCTCGCCTTCGCCATCGAGGAAGGCCGGCACCCGGTCGTTGAAGCGGCACTTGCCGCCGATGCCGCCAGCGCCTTCATTCCCAACAATTGCGATCTCTCGTCCGCGGGAAAGCGTCTATGGCTTTTGACCGGCCCCAACATGGCGGGCAAATCCACCTTCCTCAGGCAGAACGCCTTGATCGCCGTGCTCGCCCAAGCCGGATGTTTCGTTCCCGCGAAGTCCGCCCACATCGGCGCGGTTGACCGCCTCTTCAGCCGCGTCGGCGCCGCCGACGATCTGGCGCGCGGACGCTCCACCTTCATGGTCGAGATGGTCGAGACTGCGGCGATCCTCAATCAGGCGGGCGAACGCTCGCTCGTCATTCTCGATGAAATCGGAAGAGGCACCGCGACCTTCGATGGCCTCTCCATTGCCTGGGCGGTGGTCGAGAACTTGCATGAAGTGAACCGCTGCCGCGCCCTCTTCGCCACGCACTATCACGAATTGACCGCTCTTGCCTCGCGCCTCGATGGCCTCGCCAACGCGACTGTGAAAGTTCGCGAATGGCAAGGCGATGTCGTCTTCCTGCATGAAGTGGCGCCGGGTGTCGCCGACCGCTCCTATGGGATACAGGTGGCAAAACTCGCGGGCCTTCCTGCCGCGGTGACCACGCGCGCCAGCGAAGTGCTGCACCAGCTCGAATCGAGCGAAACCGCCGCGCCGCACAGAACGCTCGCCGACGATCTCCCGCTCTTCTCCGCATCCCGGCCAAAGGGTGCAGAGGCCGCGCACCAGCCGAGCAAGGTGGAAGAGCGGCTCAGGGAAATCTCGGCCGACGAGCTTAGTCCGCGCGAGGCTCTTGCCTTGCTCTACGAATTGAAGCAGTCCCTCCCACGTTCCACATGACCACCGATTCCATCGAAAACCCCAAGGCGCTGATCGACGAGGCGGCACTGGCGAGCCGCCTCGAAGCCATCGCCTCCGATCAGGAAGCTGCTTCCGCGCGGCTCCGACCGGCAGTTGTCGAGGTGCTGAAGGACGTGCTGGCGAAAGGACGCGCCGAGGCCGAACGCCGCCTTCTCAAGGACGGCAAGGGCACGGCCTGCGCCATTAACCTCGCTTACATCCAGGACCGCATCATCTGCGCTCTCTTCGGTCTTGCAACACTCAGGTTGTTTCCCGCTTCGAAACTGACAGAGCCAGAGAAGATCGCTGTCGTGGCGGTCGGCGGTTATGGACGCGGCACGCTGGCGCCCGGCTCCGACATCGATCTCTTGTTCCTGCTGCAAGGCAGGCAGACGCCATGGAGCCAAAGTGTCGTCGAGTTCATTCTCTATGCGCTGTGGGACTCGCGCCTTAAAGTCGGCCACGCCACGCGCACCGTCGAGGACTGCATCAAATTCGCAAAGACCGACACGACCATACGCACCGCCATGCTCGAGGCGCGCCACATTTGCGGCGACAGTCCGTTGTCGAACGAGTTGTCTCAACAATTCCGCGCGTCGATAGTGGCGGGGGGCGCCCGCGCCTTCGTGGCCGAGAAGCTTGCCGAGCGCGATGCCCGCCATGCCAAGGCCGGTGCCAGCCGTTATCTCGTCGAGCCGGATGTGAAGGACGGCAAGGGCGGCCTGCGCGATCTCCACACGCTGTTCTGGATCGCCAAGTTCATCTTCGCCACCGACTCGCCGGAGGAGCTCGCGGAGAAGGGTGCATTCACGCCGTCCGATTTGCGCCGCTTCCGCAAATGCGAGGACTTCCTCTGGGCGGTGCGCTGTCACTTGCATTTCATATCCGGGCGCGGCGAAGACCGGCTGAGTTTCGACCGTCAATCCGAGCTTGCCGAGCGGCTTGGCTACAAAGCTCATGGCGGCTTGAAGCATGTCGAGCGCTTCATGAAGCACTACTTCCTTATCGCCAAGGACGTGGGCGATCTCACCCGCATTCTCTGCGCCAGCCTCGAAGCCCGCCAGATCAAGGAAGCGCCGGCCTTGAGCCGGGTTCTCGGTTTCTTCAGAAGTTCGCCGGCGGCCACCATCAAGGACTCCAAGGATTTCAAGATCGAGAGCGGCCGCGTAACGTTGGCCGGGTCCGATGTGCTGGAGCGCGACCCCGTGAACCTCATTCGCCTGTTCTGGGCGGCGGACAAGCAGGGCGCCGAAATCCATCCCGAAGCCTTGCGGCGGGTACGGAGGCTGCTGCCGCTCATCAACCGTGACCTTTGTAACGATCCGGAAGCGAATCGATTGTTTATCGATGTCCTGACGAATAGTTCCGATCCCGAAACGTCCTTGCGCCTCATGAACGAGGCCGGCGTGCTTGGCCGTTTCATTCCGGATTTTGGCCGGATCGTCGCGATGATGCAGTTCAACATGTATCATCACTTCACCATTGACGAGCATCTGATCCGCGCCGTCGGCGTGCTCGCGGCGCTCGAACGCGGAGAGTTGAGCGAAGAGCATCCGCTCTCGGCATCGATCCTGCCCACGCTCAGAGGCCGCCGCGCGCTTTATGCCGCGGTTTTCCTGCATGACATCGCCAAGGGCAGGGAAGAGGATCACTCGATCGCGGGCGAGCAGGTGGCGCTTGCGCTTTGCCCGCGTCTTGGCCTTTCGCCGTCCGAAACCGAGACCGTGGCCTGGCTCATCCGCCACCATCTGCTCATGAGCGAAACCGCGCAGATGCGCGACTTGAACGACTTCAAGACCATTCTCGATTTCTGCGCTATCGTGCAAAGCCCGGAGCGCTTGAAGCTCTTGGTGATTTTGACGGTTGCGGATATCCGCGCCGTCGGCCCCGGCGTATGGAACGGCTGGAAGGGCCAGCTTCTACGCACACTCTATGCCGAGTCGGAGCCCGTTCTTTCGGGCGGCCACACCGGCACCACGCGGAAGGAGCGCGTCGCCGAAGCCCAGAGCCATTTCTTCTCGCGCTTCCTCACCTGGAGCGATGCCGAAAAGCAGGCCTACGCCGCGCGCCACTACGATCCCTATTGGCTCAACGTCGACATTGGCAAGCAGATCAGACACCGCTCATTGATTGCCAGCGCCGGTCCCAAGGAAGTTGTGACCGAAGTTGCCTCCGACGCCTTCACCGCCATCACCGAGCTCACAATTTACGCCCCCGATCATCCGCGGCTGCTGGCGCTCATTACCGGCGCATGCGCCGCGTCGAACGCCAACATCATGGGCGCGCAGATTTTCACCACCACCGACGGCATGGCGCTCGACACGATCTTGATTCAGCGCGAGTTCCAGACCGAGGACGACGAACTCCGCCGCGCCGAGCGCATCGCCGAAACCATCCGCAAGGCCCTGCGCGGCGAAATCCGTCTCAAGGAAGCGGTCGCCAAAGCCTATCGCCCGCAGCCCCGCATCGGGGCATTCTCCGTCGAGCCCCGCGTCATCATCGACAATCAATCGTCGAACCGGCACACCGTCGTCGAAATCAACGGTCTCGACCGCATCGGCCTGTTGCACGATCTGACCGAAGCGCTCTACCGCCTCAATCTCAATATCGCTTCCGCCCACATCACCACATTCGGCGAGAAGGCGGTGGACGTGTTTTATGTGACGGATTTGACCGGCGGAAAGATCGAAAGCCCCGAGCGCGGCGCACAGATTGAGGCGGCGCTGACGAAAGTGCTCGAGCCGTTGCCGGCCGTGGAGAAGCAGACGGCATGAGGAGAGCTGCTTCATGTCGCTTCTGAAATCCGCCGCCACCGTCGGCGGACTCACCTTGGTAAGCCGTCTCCTCGGCTTCGTGCGCGATCAGTTGATTGCCTTCACGGTCGGCACCGGGCCCGTGGCAGAAGCTTTCTTCGTTGCGCAGCGCTTGCCCAATCTGTTCCGCGCGCTCTTTGCCGAAGGCGCCTTCAATAACGCGTTCGTCCCGCAATTTGCGCGCATGGCGGAAGGCGAGGGACAGGAGAAAGCCTTCGGTTTCGCCCGCGATACGCTCTCGGTCCTCTTCACCTGGATGATTGTCTTCTGCGCGCTCGCCATGATCTTCATGCCTTGGCTCATGCCGCTGCTAGCGCCCGGCTTCACGGACGATCCAGAGAAGCTGGCGCTCGCCACCGAACTCACCCGCATCTGCTTTCCCTATCTCGGAATGATGTCGCTCACCGCTTTGTTTGGCGGCATCTTGAACAGCCTCAACCGTTTCGCCGCACCCGCCGCAGCGCCCATCCTGCTCAACATTGTCGTCATCCTGATGACGCTTGCCGCCTGGTACCTGGGCTTCGGCAACACGCCGGACACGGGACGCTTCCTTGCTTGGGCCGTCACCATCTCAGGCGTTGCGCAACTCATGCTCATCGGCACAAGCGCATACTACGCGGGCGCCAACATCGTGCCATCGTGGCCGAGGCTGACGGCGGATGTGAAGAAGGTGCTGGTCCTCTCCGTGCCGGGATTGATTTCCGGCGGCATCACGCAAGTGAACTTGTTGATCGCGACAATGCTCGCAACAGGTTTCGCCGGTGGCGTCGCTTTTCTCTACTACGCCGATCGCCTGTTCCAGTTGCCGCTCGGCCTGATCGGCGTGGCTATCGGAGTGGTCCTTCTGCCATCGCTCTCGCGGAAACTCAGGGCAGGCGACACGGCAGGCGCTCTTCACAGCCAGAACCGTGCGCTCGAATTTGCCTTGTTCCTTACGCTCCCGGCCGCCATGGCGCTGATCATCCTCGGCCGGCCCATTCTGCACACGGTCTTCGAACACGGCGAATTCACCCGCGCCGACACCTTCGCCGTGGCTCCGGTGCTGGCCGCCTTCGCGCTTGGCCTTCCCGCCTTCACCCTCACCAAGATTTTCCAGCCCGGATTCTTCGCGCGCGAAGACACCAAGACGCCGATGTATTTCGCCATCGCCGCCGTCGTGGTGAACATCGCGGCGAGCCTCATTCTCGCACGTTATCTCGAATATGTCGGCATCGCCTTCGCCACCAGCATCGCGGCCTGGGTCAATGCAACGCTTCTGTTGGTAACCGCGGTGAAGCGCGGCCACTACGCGCCCGACCAGCGTTTCACCGGCAAACTGCCGCGCATGGTGCTGGCGCTCGCGGTGATGACCGGCGTTCTCCTCGGCCTCAATTGGCTGCTCGCGGAAAACTATTCCGAGAAGGCGGGTTTCGCCGCGGCGCTGTGGGGATTGGTCGCCCTCTGCGCTGCGGGTCTCGTCTCCTACTTCGCCGCCGCCCATGTCACGGGCGCGTTCAGGCTCTCCGAGTTCCGCCAGGCCTTCCGCAAATAATTCTTTGCAACGGCGAGCCGTCCCGGCATAAGGCCGCGTCTTCCGTCGGCTGTCCAAGGCCGGTGGCCACCGCCAGCATCATAGAGGGTCCACACCATGAGCCAGTTCAGCCCGCGCGTTCTCTCCGGAATGCAGCCCACCGGCAATCTGCATCTCGGCAATTATCTCGGCGCCATGTTGAACTGGATCAAGATGCAGTCGACCCACGAGACGCTCTATTGCGTGGTAGACCTGCACGCCATTACCGTGTGGCAGGAGCCCAAGGAACTCCGCAAAGCCATTCGCGATGTGACCGCCGCCTATATCGCCTGCGGCCTCGATCCGAAGCGCTCGATCATTTTCAATCAGTCCCGCGTGCACGAGCATGCGGAACTTGCCTGGGTGTTCAACTGCGTGGCCAGGCTCGGCTGGCTCAACCGCATGACCCAGTTCAAGGAGAAAGCCGGCAAGGACAAGGAAAAGGCGAGCGTCGGTCTCTACGTCTATCCGAACCTCATGGCAGCGGACATCCTGATCTATCGCGCCACTGCGGTTCCTGTGGGCGAGGACCAGAAGCAGCACCTGGAATTGACCCGCGACATCGCCCAGAAATTCAACATCGATTTCGCCGATGAGATCAGGGAGCATGGCTTCGGCGACGCCTATTTCCCGCTGACCGAACCGATCATCACCGGCCCCGCCACGCGCGTCATGTCGCTCCGCGACGGTACGAAGAAGATGTCGAAGTCCGACCCTTCCGATCTCTCCCGCATCAACCTCACGGATTCAGCGGACGATATTGCCAAGAAAATCAGAAAGGCCAAGACCGATGCCGACGGATTGCCATCGGAAGTCAAGGGCCTGGAAGGCAGGCCCGAGGCGGAAAACCTTGTGGGCATCTATGCGGCGCTGGCGGGAAAATCCGTCGAAGCCGTGCTGGAAGACTTTGGGGGCGGCCAGTTCTCGGCCTTCAAGAATGCGCTGGCCGATGTGGCTGTCGCCCGCTTGTCGCCGATCACCGAAGAAATGAACCGGCTCCTTGCCGATCCCGCTTATGTCGAAAGCGTTCTCGCCGACGGTGCGGCCCGGGCCGAAGTCATTGCCGCTCCAATCATGCGGGACGTGAAGAAGATTGTGGGGCTGATCTAGCGCCGCTTTCCAGATACTTTGAAATCATTCCAAAAAGCGCTATATGAATATCCGACAAAGGAAATCGGACATGTTCATCCAGACCGAAGCGACGCCCAACCCGGCAACCCTGAAATTCATCCCCGGCCAGCCAGTATTGCCCGGCGCTACAAGAGAGTATCGGATCGATACTGAGGCGGGAGACTCGCCGCTCGCCCGTAGGCTCTTCAAAGTAAAGGGGGTTTCCGGCGTTTTCCTCGGGCAAGATTTCATCACTGTCACGAAATCCGATGGCGAATGGCAGCATCTGAAGCCCGCGATTCTTGGAACGATCATGGATCACTACCTTTCCGGCCTGCCGGTGGTGGAGGGGGCCGCGGCAACGGAAACGCCCGGCTCGGCCGAAGATTTCGACGAAGCCGACAGCGAGATCGTCGACACCATCAAGGGCCTGCTCGAAACCAGGGTCCGTCCCGCAGTTGCCCAGGATGGCGGCGACATTACCTTCCAAGGTTTCCGGGAAGGCGTGGTCTACCTCAACATGAAGGGTTCCTGCGCCGGCTGCCCGAGTTCGACCGCGACGCTGAAGCACGGCATCGAAAATTTGCTCCGCCATTTCGTGCCCCAGGTGACCGAGGTCCGCCCGGTTTGACCAAGCCGTCATCCGCGGCCTAATTCTGCCGCATGATCCTGGCCTTCGACACCTCGATGGCGGCCTGTTCCGCCGCTGTCTATGATCCCACTAGTGCCCGCGTGTTGGCGAGCCGCTTCGAACTCATGGAGCGGGGCCATGCGGAAGCGCTCGCTCCCATGGTCAAGGCGGTGATGGACGAAGCGGAGATTACTTTTGGAACTCTCGAAACGATCGCGGTCACCAGAGGTCCTGGAACTTTCACCGGAGTGCGCATCGGCCTCGCCATGGCCCGCGGTCTGGCTCTGGGGCGGAACCTACGTTTCGTTTCTTTGACGAGTCTCGAAGCGATTGCCGCCAATGCGATTCCGTCAGCGATTCCAGTGGTTGTGGCCACCGAAGCAGGACTCGGAGAGGTTTATTTTTCATACTTCGACAATTCAAGAATCGAGAGCGCGGAGGCACGTAAGGGTAGTCCTTCCGAAGCCGCTGCACTTATCGTAGATCCGCACACGGAAGTTCTGGGAACCGCGGCGGAGTCCGTTCTTGCCGCCGTGAACCCCGAATTGAACGCCGTCCGCGGCAAGGCCGGCGATCTTCCGGACGCCGCAAGGTTCGTGAAGCTCGCCGCCACGCGTCCTCCAACCATGGATCCGCCATCCCCGCTCTACATCCGCCCTCCCGATGCCAAGCCGCAGGCTCAACAGCGCCGTTTGATCCAAGCCGGCCCCGAAGCAGCGGCCCTCCTCGCCTCTCTTCATGGCGCATGTTTTGATCGTCCGTGGACGGAGGAAGCTTTGCGCAGCCTTCTCGGCACTCCCGGCAGCGCGGCGTGGATCGTATCGGCGGGCGGAGAGCCAACAGGCTTCACTCTCATCCGCGCCGCGGCGGATGAGGCGGAAATACTCACCCTTGCCGTCATACCGGCAAGGCGCCGCCTCGGACACGCCGCGGCCCTGGTCGCCGCCCTGAAGGCCCATGCCGGTAGGGCGGGTCTCCGCCATCTCCATCTCGAAGTCGCGGCTTCGAATGAAGCGGCACGAAAGCTCTACGCCAAGGCAGGCTTTAGCGTTTCCGGCGAGCGCAAGGGCTACTATGCGCGGGAAGACGGCCCTCCCGAAGCGGCCATCCTCATGCGCTGGAGCGCGCCATGACAGGCCGGGTCCGTGCGGCGCTCACACTCTCTGCCTTCCTCGGCATGACGCTGCCCTGCATGGCGGTGCAGAAACTCTTTCTCATGGCTTGGCCCGGTATGGCCGAGCGCTTCCCGCAGGCCTACCACCGCAGGCTCGCCAAAATCCTCGGCATCAAAGTCAATATCAAAGGCCATGTCCCCGAAAAGGGGCCGGCGCTCATCGCTGCCAATCACGTCTCCTGGCTCGATATCGTCATCCTCAGCACTGCCGGCAGGCTCTCCTTCGTCGCCAAGCGTGAAGTGGGTCAATGGCCGCTCTTCGGTTCGCTGGCCAGGCTTCAACGCTCGGTCTTCATCGAGAGAGACCGCCGCCACGCCACCGGCGTTGGCCGCGACGAGATGAAGACCCGTCTTGCAAATGGCGATGTCCTCGTCCTCTTCGCCGAAGGCACATCCAGCGACGGCAGCGGCGTATTGCCCTTCAAGTCGGCCTATTTCGGCGCGGCGGATCTGGAAGGAGTCGCTATCCACCCCTGCACCATTGCCTACAGCGGCCACCGCAATCTGCCGATGAATCGCCGCATGCGTCCCTTCTATGCCTGGTATGGCGACATGGAACTGCCACACCATCTCTGGGAAGCGGTTTCGAACGGCCCCATAGAGGTTGACTTGATCTTCCACGAGCCTCGCCGCATGACCGATCCCAAGGCCCGCAAGGAGATTGCCCGCGACTGCGAAGCGGACGTGCGGCGCGGCCTCGCCACCGCCCTTCACCGGCGGCGCGATTTGCGCTAGCCAAACCTTATGAAGAAAGCCTTCGTCAAATCCTACGGCTGCCAGATGAACGTCTATGACGGCGAGCGCATGCAGGAGCAGCTTGCCGCCATTGGCTATGGTTTGACCGAGGAACCAGACGACGCCGATCTCGTCGTCCTCAACACCTGCCACATACGCGAGAAGGCAGCGGAGAAAATCTACTCCGAACTGGGAAAACTCCGCCGCACCAAAACAGCCCGCGAGAAAGACGGGAAGGAAACCCTGATCGCCGTCGCCGGCTGCGTGGCGCAAGCCGAAGGTGCTGAAATCGTTGCGCGCTCCAAATCCGTCGATCTGATCATCGGCCCGCAATCCTATCATCGCTTACCGGAACTCATCGAAGAACGTCGCAGCAGCGGCAAAGCGGTCATCGAAACCGAGTTCCCCGAGGCCGGAAAATTCGCGGGCCTCGCAGCGCCCAAAACCCGCACACCACTCACACGCTCAGTTTCCGCCTTCCTCACGGTGCAGGAAGGCTGCGACAAATTCTGCACCTTCTGTGTGGTGCCCTATACGCGCGGCGCCGAATACTCGCGCCCCGTCGCCGATGTCGAAGCCGAAGCGCGCCGCTTGGCCGAACTGGGCGTCCGCGAACTCACGCTGCTCGGCCAGAACGTCAACGCCTATCACGGCACCGCTGAGAACGGCGAAACCGCTTCGCTTGCGGGCCTCGTCGCAACTTTGTCAAAGATCGATGGCATCGTTCGCCTGCGTTACATGACCAGCCATCTTCGCGACATGACGGACGACCTCATTGAGGCACACGCCGAGAACCCGAAGCTGATGCCGTATCTGCATCTCCCCGTTCAGGCCGGCAGCGACCGTGTGCTCAAGGCCATGAATCGCGGCCACACCGCGGCAAACTACCTGCGTTTGGTGAAACGAGTCCGCACCGCGCGCCCCGATATTGCACTCTCCGGCGATTTCATCGTTGGCTTTCCGGGCGAAACGGAAAAAGATTTTGAGTCGACACTGGAGCTCGTGCGTGAAGCGCGGTATGCGGCTGCTTACTCCTTCAAATATTCGCCTCGCCCCGGAACGCCCGCGGCCGACCGCTCCGATCAGGTCGAAGAAACCGTGAAGGATGAGCGTCTCCAGCGGCTTCAGGCGCTGCTTCGAGACCAGCAGCGGGACTTCAACCAAGCCTGCGTCGGGAAAGACCTGGAGGTCCTTCTCGAAAAGCCGGGCCGGCAGCCCGGCCAGCTCATCGGCCGCTCGCCTTATCTTCAGGCCGTCCACCTGCCGGGCGAAGGCCTCAGACCGGGCGATCTTATCCAAGCCCGAATCGAGGCAGTTGGCACAAATTCGCTTTCGGCGCATTGTAGGGAAGCGGCATGACGATTCCCGTCTACCCGCCAGCAAGAGGAGAAAGGCCACGTTGAATCCCCCCGTGACGACGGCGCACCGCGCCAGCACGAAGCCCGAGTCCATCGCGGCCGATCACGACAACCTCTCTCTGGCATTCGACGACAATCGCCTCCTGTCGCTTCTCTTTGGTGAGCATGACGAACATCTGGTCCTTATCGAACGCCGTTTGGGCGTCGAGATCGTGCCGCGCGGCAATCGCGTGTCGGTGCGAGGGCCGGCATCGGCGCGCGCCCAGGCTAAGGACGTGCTGACCGGCCTTTATCAGCGCGCCAGGCAAGGCCATGAGATCAATCGCGGCGAAGTCGAGGGAATAATCCGCATGAGCCACGCCGCAGGCGAGGAAGCTTTGGGCGAGGGGGCGATCCGCACCCGCCGCAAGCTGGTGACGCCCAGAACGCCGGTGCAGCGCACCTACGTGGAAGCCATCCGCCGCAACGAAATGGTTTTCGGCTTGGGCCCCGCTGGCACCGGCAAGACATACCTGGCAGTTGCCTGCGCGGCGGAAGCGCTGATGGCAGGCGAAGTCGACCGCATCGTATTGTCGCGCCCCGCTGTCGAGGCTGGCGAACGTCTGGGCTTTTTGCCCGGCGACATGAAGGAAAAAGTCGATCCTTATCTGCGCCCGCTTTACGACGCGCTCTACGACATGATGCCGGCCAGCCTCGTCGCCAAGGGCCTCGCCGAAAACCAGATCGAGATCGCGCCCCTTGCCTTCATGCGCGGCCGCACGCTCTCCTCCGCTTTCGTCATTCTCGACGAAGCCCAGAACACCACGCCGCAGCAGATGAAGATGTTTCTGACCCGCCTCGGCGAAGGCAGCCGCATGGTTGTAACAGGCGATCCCTCGCAGGTGGATTTGCCGTCGGGCCAGGCGTCCGGTCTTGCCGACGCTTCTGCAATCCTCAAGAACGTTTCCGGCATCGCTCAGGTAACCTTCACCGCCGCCGACATCGTGCGCCATGCGCTGGTGGGCAAGATCGTCGCCGCTTACGAGAAGAAGGCGAAGACGCCGCGAAAATGAACCTGTCGATCGCCACCGAAGACAAG
Organism: Aestuariivirga sp.; assembly: GCA_046160365.1. Lineage (GTDB taxonomy): Bacteria > Pseudomonadota > Alphaproteobacteria > Rhizobiales > Aestuariivirgaceae > Aestuariivirga. The sequence goes on from JBJXGL010000098.1 coordinate 32,611, forward strand.
GGCTGGGACGCGATCCCCGATCTTGAAGAACTCGCCACGCGCGCCGTGACCGCGGCAATGCCGAAGGAGTCCGAAGCTGAAGTGAGCTTGCTCTTCGCGGGCGATGCGCAAGTCGCCGAATTGAACCAACGCTGGCGCGGCAAGCAGGGCCCGACAAACGTACTCTCGTTTCCCGCACCCAAGGGCATGGAAGCGCTGGGCGATATCGTACTCGCCTCCGGCGTCGTCACGCGCGAAGCCAGCGAGCAGAGAAAGAGCTTCGCCGATCACACCACGCATCTCATCGTCCACGGCGTGCTGCATCTCCTCGGCTTCGATCATCAATCGGACTCCGAAGCCCAAGAAATGGAAGCGCGCGAAATCGTCATTCTCGAGGAGCTGGGCATCACCAACCCTTACCATTCATGACCGACGAAACACCGAACACCGAAGACAAACGCCGGGACGGCTTCTGGGCCAAGCTCCGCACGCGCCTGTCGCGCACCCGCGACAAGGGCCTGCGCGAAAGCCTCGAAACCGCCCTTGAAAGCCACGAGCAGCAGAACCCTGGCGAGAGTTTCAAGGAAGAAACCAAGTCGATGATGCTGAACCTCATCGAATTCGCGGATCTTCGCGTGGGCGATGTAATGGTTCCGCGCTCCGATATCGTGGCAGTGGAAGAGGGCGCTACTATGCGCGAAGTCTTCGAGCGCTTCATCGAGGCCAATCACTCGCGCATGCCCGTCTATCGCGAAACGCTGGACGATGTGGCCGGCATGATCCACGTCAAGGATTTCCTGCGCTGGATGTCGCAGATGAGCGGCAAGAAATCCAAGTCGAAAACCGCCTTCAACATCGCCGCCTCCGAGCTCGCCCTCACCGTGAAGCAGGCGGGCCTCAACCGCGAGGTGCTCTTCGTTCCGCCCTCCATGCCCGCCGCCGATCTCTTGGTGAAAATGCAGGCCAGCCACATCCATCTCGCCCTCGTGGTCGACGAATACGGCGGCACCGATGGCCTGATCTCGATCGAGGATCTGGTCGAGGAAATCGTCGGCAATATCGAGGACGAACACGACACCGGCGAAGAAGGCCTGATCCGTTCCGGCGGCGACAACACCTGGCTCGCCGACGCCCGCGTCGAATTGACGAAACTCGAGGAACTCCTCGGCATCGATTTGCTGCCCGACGAGGAGGAAGGCGAAGCCGATACGCTCGCAGGCCTCGTCTACGAAATCGCCGGCCGAGTCCCCTCCCGAGGCGAAATCATCCGCCACCCCAAGGGATTGGATTTCGAAATCGTCGACAGCGATCCCCGCCGCGTGAAGAAGCTGCGCATCACTGTCACCAAACCCGAAGATGCGGCGGAAGAAGGCGAAGCAAGCGGGTAGGGTGCGTTCGGGTTTTGTGAGCGTCTCTAGTTTGCCGCTATCGGTAATTTGTCCGTCTACTGATCATCGCAGTTCGTAGTCACCCTTCTCCCGATGGGTAGGGTTATCGCATGTGACACGAAGTTCACCCTTCCCCCCTCGGGGGAAGGTGCCCCGAAGGGGCGGATGAGGGACTTGAGGAATGGTACAGCGTTCAAATTTTTCGCGTCGCGAAGTCGGCAAGGCCCTCATCCGGCGCTTCGCGCCACCTTCCCCCGACGGGGGAAGGGTGAGTTTCACGCAATATGCGATAGCCCTTCCCCCATGGGGAAGGGTGAATGCTTGCGACTACGCCGCAACCTTTTTCGGCACCAGGCGCTCGCTCTTCAGCGCTTCCTGGACGCCGGAGTCGCCGCTCTCGTGATACTCGGCGTCTTCGTTGACATTCCAGATGTCGTAAACCCGCTCGCCCGCGAGAATGTTCTTCGCCGTCAGCATCGCCGTCATCATGGCGTGGTCCTGGTTATTGTACTTGTGCATGCCGTTGCGGCCCACGAGATGCAGAGTCGGGAAGCTCTTCTCCAGATCCATGCGGATCATCCGCACGTGATCCTTGTACTGATCGTCATAGACCGGATACGCCTTCGCCTGCCGCACCACCGCGGCGTCCTTCACGGAATCGGGCGACACCAGCCCAATTTTCGCGATCTCCTTCTTGGCGAGCGCAATCAGGTCTTCATCCTTGGAAGCCCACAGTCCATCGCCTTCGAAGCAGAAATACTCGAGCCCCAGACAGCTCATGCCGTCCTCCGGCACGAGATCGGGCGACCACGAGCGGAAGTTCTGCACGCGCCCCACCTTCACCGAAGGATCGTGGATGTAGATCCAGTTGTCCGGAAACGTGTCCGGCGTCTTGCAAATCAAAGCCACGGTCAGAAAGTCGCGATACTTCAGTTCGCGCCCATGCAGGCGCGAGATCGGCGAGGGTGCGATCTTCTCGAGCAACTCGCGCACTGGCGCCGAGGAAATCACATGATCCGCGGTGAATTCCACCGTGGCGCCATCACTGCGCTTGGCCGTCACCGTCCAAATCTTCCGGTGCGGGTCCCAATGCATCGAATGCAAATCGTGCCCCAGCAGCACCTCGCCGCCAAAACCCCGCACTTTCCGTGTGGCCGCTTCCCACATCATTCCGGGGCCCTTGCGCGGATATTCGAAGCTGTCGATCAGCGTCTTGATCACGGCGCCGTCTTTCTTTGGCTTCGAACCTTTCAAGGCGTTGATAACCGCTGTCGCCAGATTGAGCCCCTTGATGCGCTGCGCCGCCCAGTCGGCGGAAATCTCGTCGCACGACATGCCCCAGACCTTCTCCGTGTAGGTCTTGAAGAAGATCGAGAACAGCCGCTCGCCAAACTGATTGCGCACCCACTGATGAAACGTCTTGGGGTCGGCGATCGGCCGCGCCTTCGCATAGGCGTAAGACAGAACGCAGCGCGCGCTTTCGATGATCCCGAGATTGCCCAGCGCTTCGCCCGCCTTCAGCGGATAGGAGTAGAACTTTCCGCCATAGAAAATCCGCGACATGCGCGGCCGCGAAATGAAATCGTCCGGCAGAATCTCTTTCCACAGATCGACCACTTCCTTCGATTTCGAGAAGAACCGGTGCCCGCCGATATCGAAGAGATAGTTGTTGTAGTTCACCGTGCGGCTGATGCCGCCCACATAAACCGGGTCCTTTTCGAGAACCCGCACCGAAACGCCTTCCTTGCCCAGGCAATAGGCGGCGGTCAGTCCGGCAGGCCCTGCGCCGACTACCAGCACGTTCGAATGTTGTGTCATGTCTTGAAACCCGTCAGCTGTTGCGCCGTGCGAATGAGAAGATGCGGTGGCCCTCGAAAGAGAGAAGCGCCGCCGAAGCCGCACCCGCCATCAGCGCAAGCTGCGGCATGAGGGCGGGGAAAGCGTGAATGAGAACCGCGAAAACCAGATAGCTGAAGCCCTGCGCCAGCCCCGTGACGCAGAGATAGCGAAACGCCTCGCCGCTTTGCTGGCGGCCCGAGTCCGCATAGGTGACCGCGCGATTGAGCCGCCATGTCACCAGAGTCGCAAAGGCGAGCGAAAACACCCGCGCCACCAGTGGCGAAACATCATGGGCATGAAGGGCGGTAAAGCAGGCGAGGTCGGCCGTCAGCCCCGCCAGCCCCACGCAGCCGAAACGCATCAGCGCGGCAAATTTAGGCGGCAGCCAGGAAGGCGCGCCGTAGCCGCTCTTATACGCGTTGGACGTGTCGGACACCCGTACCTCCCGGAGACTTGCCGCCTTTGTCCGGGGAACCATGACACGCCGCCTGTAAACGCCCCGTTATCGCAGAGGATCAAGGTGAAGCCTTTGTAAACGCCTTGTTTCTAATCTTCGCCGGATCGGAGGGGCAGGATGCGGACAGAGATAGGAAACACCTTGGGGCGCGGGGCTTTCTTGGGCGCGCTGGCCGTGTCGTGGCTCATCGCCTGCGCCATAACCTGGTCGGGGGATACAACCTCCCTGGCGGTCAAGCTGGGCGATACCGACGATGCGCTCCGCCTCGTCCAGGTGCGGGAATTTCTCGCCGGCGCCTCCTGGTTCGATCTCCACTTGGACCGCCTGCAACCTCCACAGGGCTACGACTCACACTGGTCCCGCTTCATTGATCTGGGGCTTGCAGGCGTCTACCTCGCGGCCCGGCCCTTTGTCGGCGGAGAGCGCGCCGAACTGGTCATGCGCTTTCTCTGGCCGCTGATCTGGCTCATTCCCGCCATTGCCGCCGTGGCCAGCGCAGCGGGCCGGATCGGCGGCAGAAACGCCGCCCTCATCGCCTTCGCCTTCGCCGCGACGGGCCTGATTGCCTTCCAGCAGTTCCGCCCCGGCCGCATCGACCATCACAACGTCCAGGTGGCGCTGGCGCTGGCAGGCGTCGCCACCCTGATCGCCTCCGTGACATCGGGCAGGGCGGCAGCATTGGCAGGCGCTCTCACGGTGGCTATGCTGCTTGTTGGTCTCGAGTCGATACATTTTGTCGTGTTCATGCTTGCGGGTGCGTCCCTGCTTTACGTCTCGGGCCACCATGACGCCACGAGGGCCAAGGCTTTCTGGGCAAGCCTGCTCGTCAGCGCCGTGATCGCCTTCTTCGTCACCGTTCCGCCGCCGAAATGGCTGCAAGCTCCCTGCGACGCCTATGCCGCGAACTTCGCCCTGGCGCTTGTTTTCCCCGCGATCATCATCCTGGCCGCCGTCTGCACCCGCCCGCCCGCCACGGGTCTCGCGCGCTTTATGCTGATTGCGCTTGCAGGCATTGGATCCCTGTCCGTCTTCGCTGCCGTCGATCCGGTCTGCCTCAAAGGCCCCTTCGCGCGCATGAACCCTGCTCTTGGCCCCTTGTGGCTCGATCATGTGAGCGAGAACCGCTCAGCCTTCGGCCTGCTGCGCGATGGCAACCTCTTCGCCTTCATCGGCATGGTGGCGCACCCTACGCTGGCGCTGCTCACCGGACTTTGGCTCGTGGCCCGCAAGCGCACCGCCGAAACCATCATCGCCGTCGCGGCGCTCGCTCTCGGCATGGCCATGCAGCTCTTCGCCTTCAAGACCTTCACCTATCCCGCCTGGCTCGCCGTGGCTCCAGCCGCGGCGGTGGCGGCGATCCTCTTCGAGACGCTAAAGGCGCGCATTCTTGCGTTGGGCGCGCTGACCGCTTCTATGCTTTCTCCTGTCGCCATGGCGATTGGCAGCACCATCTTGCTCACCACCATTCCCGGCTCCGCCGGCAAGAAGTTCGAACAGCCCGAAGCCTGCCTCGCCACCGCCAACTACGCGCGCCTTGCCAGCCTCCCGCCCGGCCGGGTACTCGCCCCCATCGACTTCGGCCCTGCAATCCTGGCGCTGACCCCCCATCAGGTCCTCTCCGCTCCCTATCACCGCCTTCAGACCGGCATCACCGATGCGGCGGAAATCTATCGCGGCATGGACAAGTCCGAGCCAACCGCACGCCGTCTCGAACTTGCCTATCTCGTCGATTGCGACAACGACACCTCGCCTGAAACCGCGGGCTGGCTGCTCGAATCGCTGCGCATCGGCGCCCCACCCCCATGGCTCGAGCCCATTCCGGAAAGCCAGACCGAACCTTTGCGCCTCTGGCGTTTCCGCTTCGAACGTTGAATCTCCACGGCACGGGAAGAATTGCCTCGGCCGTGGCCGGTGTGCTTTAGTCCCTGCATGCGCCTTGTTTCTCTTGCGCTTGTCTTGAGCCTTGTGTTGGCTCCACTTCCGCTCGCCGCCGGGGAGACGGCACAGCAGCGCGTGGAGGAGCTGGACACGCTCTTCGCCAAACTTCGCAAGAAGGGGGACGGCGCCGCTTCACGCGAGACCGAAGGCCGCATCTGGGAATTGTGGATGCAGTCGGACTCCTCCGCCGACGATCTGGTTCTGGCCCGCGCCACCGCTGCAATGAACACAGGCAATTTCAAGGAGTCGGAAGAGCTGTTGAATGGCCTTGTCGCGAACTCTGAATCCTACGCCGAGGCCTGGAACAAGCGCGCCACCCTCTATTTCCTCATGGGCCGCTTCGACGACTCGCTCGCCGACATCGTCAAGACCCTCGACCTCGAACCCCGCCACTTCGGCGCGCTCTCGGGCCGCGGCATGATCTACGCGCGCCAGGGCAAACTCCGCGACGCCTTGACCTCCTACCGTGAGGCCCTCGCCATCAACCCCCACATGCCCGGCGCCACCGCCGCCGTGCGCCAATTGGAGCAGCTGTTTCCGGATTTGTGAACCGCGCCCAGACACCCAGTCGAAGCTTGTACAGGGCGGCCGCGATGTGTATAATCGCCCGAGAACATACACATCGGAATTTGCCATGCGCACCAATATCGAGCTCGACGACCGGCTGCTCGCCGAGGCCATGAAGGCAACCGGCCTTGCGACCAAGCGGGCGACCGTGGAGGAAGCGCTGAGAAATCTCGTGCGCGAGCACCGGCAGCGCAAAGCCATCGCCGACCTCGCGGGCAGGGGTTGGGACGGCGACCTCGGTGCGCTGCGTCAAGGCCGGTTACGCAAATCCTCGCGGTGATTGTCGTCGACAGCTCGGTCTGGATTGCGCTTCTGCGCAATGCCAACAGCGTTGGCGTGCAAAAACTGAAAACCATTGCCGATCCCCAGGACATTCTGGTCGGCGACCTCATCATGCTCGAAGTGCTGCAAGGCGCGCGCGGCGAGCGCGATGCGGCGGCGATTGAACGAAATCTCCGGCAGTTCGATCTGCGCGCGATGCTCGGAGACCGCATCGCGGTGCGGGCTGCGAAAAATCATCGTTTGTTACGGCAGCGCGGCATCACCGTGCGCAAGACCATTGATCTCATCATCGGCACGTTCTGCATTGAAGGTGGTCATGCCTTATTGCATGAGGATCGCGATTTCGAGCCAATGGCCGAGCATTTGGGCCTCGCGGTCGCCTGAATCGCCAGTGAAGCGGGCGCTGCCAGCCGCCGCCAAAGTACCGGTCGTGAAATCCTTCCTCAATCGAACGGCGCGATGATCTCCGCCTTGAACGCCGATGTCCCAGTGCGTGTGCCGCGGATCGCGACGTCGCCTTCCTCGGCGAGCGAGCCGTCGATGTCCTCCATGCGCGCCGGCGTGATGTCGATCTCCCAATCGCGGCCCGAGAAATCCTTGAGGCGCATGCCAGTCCGGCCTTCGACCGAAAGCACTTCGCCTCCAAGATAGCCCTCGTCCGGCCGCGACCATTCGGAATAGGGCACATAGGTGTAAGCGGCGTATCCCGGAACGCGCGCGGAGAGGAACTGGTGAGTCAAACGTCCTGCATCCGCCATGTGCAGTGCGAGACCCAATCCCGCGCTCGCGGCCGCGGCGATCGCCAACACACTCGCGGCGCCAAACCGGTAGCCCCTCCGCGTATGGCGCAAGCTCAACACCGCACTCGCCACAAAGAGTGGGAACGCTAAGGCCCAGACGATCGGCAGCCGCGTCAGCACATCGTCGAAGGGCATGTCGCTCAAGTCGCGCCCGCCAGTCACGGTGTAGTCGTGGATCGCAAACAGTCCCAGCGCCACGCTGAACGCGCCAAGCAAAATCGAAAGCGCCGCTAGCAGCCAGAACACCGAGCGCCGCGCCAGAAAATAATAAGCGGGCTTCGGCGTCAGTCCCCGCTTCTCGATCTCGTCCAGAATTTTGCGTTCGAGCGGACTCATGCTTCGCCTCGCACCCATTCCCGCGCCGGCGCCGCAAGCGCGATTCGCAATTTTTCGACGCCGCGCCTGATCAGCGTGGCGACCGTGCCCGGCGGCAGTTCGAGAATGTCGGAGATCTCGTCGTAGTCCTTGTCCTCCAGGAAGCGCAACACCAGCACATCGCGATAGCGCGGCGAAAGCTCGCCGAGCGCCGCGCGCACAAGCTTCACCGCCTCGAAAGCAGCGAACCGCTCGTCCCAATCGATGCCGTCGGAAAGGCGCGCCAGGATGAGCGCGCCATCTTCGCCATCGATCGCGCGCGGTCGGGAGCCGGCGCGGCGCAGGTGATCCACTGCTTCGTTGTGCGCGATGCGGTAGAGCCATGGCGCGAAGGGCCGGCGGCGATCGTAATCGTTGAGGTTCACATAAGCTTTGATGAACGCCTCCTGCACCACGTCCTCGGCCGCCTCGGCATTCGCGCCAAGCACGCGGCGCACGTAGCGCCTGAGTGCAGCCTCGTAGCGGGTGACCACCGGCGCATAGGCGTTCCGGTCGCGCAGCGCTCGCGCGACAAGTTCGCGGTCATCGCCGGCGGCATCCGCAGCCACGTCAGCGGAGTATCGATCTATGGAACCTTTCCATCGATCCATCCCTAGCCGCCGATTGAGGCCTTCTCCAGGCCGTTCAGGCAAACAGCAAATCGTCGACGATGTGGCCATCGTGATTGGCATCGACGGCGCCGGTCAGCCGGATCACATCGCCATCGCCCTTCATCAGCAAATGCCAGACACCGTTCAGAAATAATTCTGCTTCGACTCTGGCAGCATCGTTGCTGCCGAAATCGAGCCTATCTCCTTCGTTGCGGTGATAGTCTGCGATCGTGTCGGTCGTCTGCTTGCCATCGGCGAAACCGGAGAACACAAACGTATCGCGGCCTTGGTCGCCGCGATGCCAATCGTCGCCGTCGCCTCCACGCAGAACGTCATTGCCCTTGCCGCCAAAGATCATGTCGTTGCCGCTGCGGCCGGAGAGGGTGTCGTGGCCATCGAGGCCGCGAAGATAATCGCGCCCGGAATTGCCCACGAGCGCATCGTTGCCGGCCGTGCCGTTGAACTCCATGCGGACGAGATCGGTGCGCGTGCCCGAAACCGGATTGATGGTGAGAATCTGGCCTATACCTTCGGCGTAAAATTTGAACTCGAGCGCCGTGGGTTCGAGTGGGGTGAACTCCTTGGTCTTCAGCACCTCCTCGAACTTGCCATAGACAGTGGTGGCGCCGAATTCATCGCCTATCACCGTCGCCTTATCCTCGGCGATGCCGGGGGCAAGCTCCTGATTGTAGGTCTCTCCACCTTCGGGATCGGCCAGCATGATGATGCCGGGAAGCGCGCCATCGACGCCGGCCTTCCACGAGCCGTCGGTGCTGACCACCTGGCCGTCCTCGTAGTCCCGGCTGGCCTCGCCGAAATACCAGACATTGCCGTCGGCATCCTGTGCGAACCAGTCGCGGGTGCGCTCGACCAGTTCGCCATCGACATAGGCGCTATCGACGACTTCGACGCATTTCACCCCCATGATCGTGACGGTGTTGCGCGTGACGGTGAAGCGGTTCATCTCGTGTCCGTCGGCACTCTCGCCCTCGTAGACAAAGGTGGCGCCGGGCGTTAGCGGGAAATACTCGTTGGTGATGCCGCGCACGAAATCGGCGGGATCGATTGTCTGCGGAATGACGGCGGCTGCGGCAAGGCTCTCGACGCGGCCGTCCGTTCCGCGAAGTTCGGCGGACCGGAAGCCGTGAGTTTGAACCGAATTGCCCTGCTTTGCAGGCGTAAGCGCGGCATCAATCGCGCCGGCTAGTTTTTCGAGGCGGCTCAGATTTTCTTGGGTCGACAACATGGTGAGGCTCCTTGATGAAGAGATGCCTCCCCGTGGCGCGGCAAAATCAATCCCTTGGCCGCGCCACAAGCAACGCAACCCCGCGATTTCCTTCCCCGCCCGCAATCGGAGCGGCACCTCGAATGATGGTGCCGCGAAGCCGTACTCACGCCACCTGGGGGTTACTACGGGGTGGCGGGAAAGATTCTTTCACGCAACGATACGATTTCACCCCTCCACGCTTTGCGTGGCGGGGGGGCTATCGCATTTGGCGTGAATTTCACCCTTCCCCTGTCGGGGGAAGGTGGCGCGAAGCGCCGGATGAGGGCCTTGCCGACGTCGCGATGCGAAAAACTTGAGCGCTGTACCATTCCTCAAGTCCCTCATCCGCCCCTTCGGGGCACCTTCCCCCGACGGGGGAAGGCTGAGCATCATGTCACATGCGATAGCCCTAGCGTGGCGGTGGTGAAAAATAGTCCTTGACACTCGTTTTGATCGTTCTATGTATGTTCCCTCAACCGAAGAAGAACCTCCATGGACTGGGACTTGGCAATGAACCGGAACCGCGATGCGCTGATGCGCATTGTGGCGACGTTGTTTGCCATGCTCGGACTATCGGAAGGTACTTCCATTGATCGGATTCCCCGCGCTCTCCACACCGCCATCCTGCGCATTCTCCGGCCTGCCGAAGCTGCTGTCCGGCGGCTGATCGTTGCCGCTGCAAGGGGAATGGCGGTGAAGCCTTCGGTTCCGCGTGCCGCTCCCAAGGAAGGTTTTGCCGGGAAGGGGAAAAGCAGCGGCAGGCGGCCCGTTTTCCGGCTTGAGGACATCCGCCCGCCTATGGCGCCTCCCGAGCCTCGCCCGAAGCATTCTCTCAAAAGCTTTTCCCCCGCCGATCTCACTCCCGCGGCACTCCGGGCATTGCACAGGAAGAGCCGCGATCTTATCGCCAAATCCAAACCCGCTCCGCCGAAAGACGGCAATGTGAATGCCAGTTCTCTCGCCCGCAGGCTTCAGGCGATCAGCTTCGCGCTTGAGGATCTCTCCGGCCAGGCCAAGCGTTTCCTGCGCTGGAAGGCGCGGCGGAAAAAGCTCTCGAAAGAACGATTGATCTACACCAACCCGATCCGCCCCGGCCCGCCGCCCTACGTCCACAAGAAGCCTCGCCACGAAGTCGAGGAGGTTCTTCGAGACTGCCACTGGCTCGCCTGGGAAGCGCGAAAGCTCGATAGCTCCTGACTGCCTCCGCATCCCCACAACCCATCCCCACTCTCTCCATGGCCGGGCTTTGACCAGTCGCTGGGTGGCCGGGTCGAAGCCCGGCCATGGAGAGAATTTGGGGTCGCCGAACGTCGGCGTTTGCCCGCATTCATTTCAAAACCCCTTCTTCCATCTCTCAAAACCGTCATCCTGGCGAACGCCAGGATCCATAACTCCGAACGCGGATAGTCCCGCGCTATGGATTCCGGCTTCCGCCGGAATGACGGCTGTGGGTAGGGAGCAAAAACGTCAGTATACGGATGAAAAGCTCTCTGTCACTCACAACCGTCATCCCCGCGACCTCGCTCCGCCGAAGCAATCAAGTGCAAGATAGCAATGAAGGAACGGCTACGCGAAGGCGAGAAGCGGGGACCCACGGAAAACCAGGGGTCCGTCTCTCATTGTAATTCTCATAGCTCCGCCCCTGTGGCGCCATGGGTCCCCGCTTTCGCGGGGATGACGATTGAGGGAAACAACAAAATACTCAGTACACAGATCAATTTGCGTCCGCGCCGCGGATGGCAGGGCTATCGCATTTGGCGTTAAACTCACCCTTCCCCCGTCGGGGGAAGGTGGCGCGAAGCGCCGGATGAGGGTCTTGCCGGCTTCGCGACGCGAGAAATTTTAGCGCTGCAGCATTCCTCAAGGCCCTCATCCGCCCCTTCGGGGCACCTTCTCCCGATGGGAGAAGGGTGAACGTCAAGTCAAATGCGACAGCCCTTCCGCGGATTGGGGGCAACTTACCTGCGCCCGCCCACTTCGTCGAGATGCGCCAGCAAATCGGCTGGGTCTTCGTAGACCCGATAGGCGCTGGCGCGTTCGAGTTCCTCGGTT
>JBJXGL010000099.1:0-27983 GCA_046160365.1 Aestuariivirga sp.
CCGGCACTCGCTGCATTGAGCAAGCGCGTGAAAGAGTCCTTCGATCCCATGGGCATTCTCAATCCCGGCAGGATGGGGTGAGCAGATCATGCAAACCGCCTTCACGCCCGAACAACTTAAAGATCCAAACATCGCCGAAGCGAACACCGTGCTGAGAACCTGCGTGCGCTGCGGATTCTGCACCGCGACTTGCCCTACCTATGTGTTGCTGGGCGACGAGCGCGACAGTCCGCGCGGCCGGATTTACCTCATCAAGAACATGCTCGAGTCTGGCACTCCGGCCACGGAGGAAACCGCGCGCCATGTGGACCGCTGCCTGTCGTGCCTCGCCTGCATGACCACTTGCCCTTCGGGAGTGAACTACATGCGGCTCATCGACCAGGCGCGCATTCACGTGGAGAACACCTATACGCGCCCGTTCCCTGAGCGGTTCATGCGCGAGGTCCTGGCTTTCGTCATGCCGCGCCCCGGCGTCTTCAGGCTGGCGATCATAGCAGCGGCGCTGGGCCGTCCGTTCCGCGGCATCTTCTCTGCCCTTGGCTTGAAACGCGTCGATGCCCTTTTCGATCTTGTGTCCGCGCTGCCCAAACCGCCTGAGAAGTTTGGCGAGGCCGGAACTTATCCGGCGGAGGGAACCCGCAAGGGCCGCGTCGCGCTTCTGCGCGGCTGCGTGCAGAGCGTGCTCGATCCCGGCATCAATGCGGCAACCATCCGGCTGTTGACGCGGCTTGGCTATGACGTGGTGGTGACAGGCGGCGAGAGCTGCTGCGGCTCGCTCACCCATCACATGGGCAAGGAAGTCGATGCGCTGTCCCGCGCCCGCCGCACCATCGATCAGTGGGATGCCGCCAATGTGGAAGCGGTCATCATTACGTCCTCGGGCTGCGGCGTCACTATCAAGGACTACGGCCACATGTTCCGCCTCGAATCCGAATATGCCGAAAAAGCCGCGCGCATCGCCGCCAAGGCGCGCGATGTCACGGAGTTTCTCGGAAGCATTGAATTGCCCGCGTCATCCGCGCCCAAACTGCGCGTCGCCTATCACTCCGCCTGCTCGATGCAGCACGGTCAGAACATCAAGACTCTCCCTCAGGCACTTCTGCGCAAGGCTGGCTTCGAAGTCGTGGAGGCGCCGGAGAGTCACCTCTGCTGCGGTTCAGCTGGAACCTATAACATTCTACAGCCGGCCATCGCCAAGAAACTCCGTGCACGGAAGGTATCGAACATCCAGAGCACCAAGCCGGACGTGATCGCCGCCGGAAATCTCGGCTGCCTAACCCAGATCGGCGCGGGCACTTCGATCCCGCTGGTCCACACCGTCGCGCTTCTCGATTGGGCCTATGGCGGGCCGAAGCCGGATGCGCTTGGCTGACAGGCGCTACAACAGATTCATTTGCGGATCGGCCTTCGGCGGTGGCGGAGGAGGCGGTGCGCGGCGTTCGATTTGGGTGGGCTCGAGGGCGAAGTAACCGTCTGCCGCGGGCTTGATCAGCTTTGCGGCGTCGTTGGCTGGAACGCCATCGTTGTCGAGCCACGCCGCGAAATCCGCCGGATCGATGATCACCGGCATGCGGTCGTTGATTTTCGCAATCTCGGCATTAGGCGTTGTGGTGATGATAGCCGCGGTTTCGATTTCCGATCCATCGGCGCCGATCCAATGCTCCCACAAGCCGGCGAAGGCGAAGAGCCCATCGTCGGGGCGATGAATGAAGTAGGGCTGCTTCTTGCCCGGCACATCGCCTTGCCATTCGTAGAAGCCATCGGCGGGGATCAGGCAGCGCCGGCGCTTCATGGCGTTTCGAAACGAAGGCTTCTCCAGTACGGTTTCGCCGCGCGCATTGATCAGCGGCTTTCCCGGCTTCTCTTCCTTCACCCACGCCGGGATCAAGCCCCAGCGCACCAGCGCGAAGCGGCGCTCGCCCTGTTCTTGCCGAACAATTGCGATTGGGCCACCTGGCATCACATGTTGCCGGGGCGGGAAGACCGGCGTATCGATATAGGCGAAGAGCAAGCGGGCTTCCTCGGCGCTCTTCCGGAAACTGTAGCGGCCGCACATGGTTGAAACCTAACGTGATCCAGCACACCGCACAATTCCCGAAGCTCGGCGTTTCCGCATGCGTGTGGCGCGAGGGACGTGTGCTGCTCGTGCAGAGAAGCCAGCCGCCGCTTCAGGGCGTTTGGAGTCTGCCCGGCGGTCACGTGGAGCCAGGCGAGACTTTGGTCGAGGCAGCCGCCCGCGAAGTCCTCGAAGAAACCGGCATCTATGCGCGGATTGCTCAACTGGCCGGCCTCTACGATCTGATCCGGCGCGCGGACGATGGAACGCTCACTCTCCACTACGTCATTGCCTGCTATACCGCGCACTGGACCAGCGGCGATGCACACGCGGGCAGCGATGCGCTTTCCGCGGATTGGGCCGGATTGGATCAGCTTTCCGGGCGCAGTTTCGCGCCAAACGTGCGTCACGCGATTGACGTCTCCTTGCGGCAGGTTGGCAATTGAAGCGATTTGCGTTAGCCTCGTTAACCCTTTTGTAAGGATGAGTGAGCGCGTAGCGGCTGCTTTGCTATGGTGTTTTGGCGCGGGCCGTACCGGTGGGACGGAGGCTTGCGCCGGGGACCCGTGACGCAGCCAGAATATGGTAAAAATGCAAAAGATTCCAGTACAGTCAGCGCCTGCGTTAAAGGCCACCGAACCAAAGTATGTGGCGTTGCGTTACATTCTTGATGCCTGGGAAGAAGCGGTCTACGACGGCGTCGATCCCGATTGCATCGCGACCGCCGCGATTTTCGCCGCCCTCTCCGACATGATCGCGACCTACGGCGAGGAGCCGGTGTCGGTCATGTGCGAGCGCCTGCCCGAGCGCATCCGGGCTGGCGAGTTCACGGTCTCGAAGACGAAGCAGTAGTCAGCCTGCGGACGATCACCCCAGCGCCTGAAACATCAGCACGAAGCCGAAGGCGGCGACGAGTATTCCCGCCCATTTGTTGATGCCGTCGAGCACCGTATGGGTGAGCCTGCCTCTCAGCTTCTCGGTCAGCGCCGCCAGCACCAGCCACCATATAACGCCACCGATGGCGACGCCCAGTACGGCAACCGGGGGACGCCACACGTCCTCGTGCAGTTTCAGAACCCCGGACATCGCGCCGAAGATGGCGAGGAAGCCGAACAGCGATCCGGGATTTGTTATTGTCAGCATGAAAGTCGTTGCGGCCTTGCGCCCGAAGGCGGATTTGTTTGCAGGCAGGCGCGACTCCTTCAATGCCTCGGCTGTCACATGACTTCGCGCCATGCGGATGCCGACGGCAATCAGGAGGACGCCGCCGGCGAAGGAAACTTCACGCGCCCATGAAACGATGAAATCGGAAATCGATCGGATGCCGTAAGCGGCAATCGCCGCCAGCAGCACATCGGCGAGCACCGCGCCCGCGCCGGCCGCGACGCCACCTAAGAGCCCGCGCCTCAAAACCGAGCGGATCGCCACGAGATTGACCGGCCCCATGGGTGCTGCCACCGCGAGGCCGATCGCAATGCCGATGACCAGGAGCGTCGGGTCCATCGCTCAGCGGATATCGACGACGATGCGGCCGCGCACCTTGCCCTGCACGATGTCTGCGCCCACGCGCGGCACCTCCTCCAGCTTCACATGCGTGGTGAGCGATGCAAGTTTCGCCTTGTCGAAATCCCGGGCGATCCGTTGCCACGCGAGCTTGCGGCGCGCGATCGGCGTCGTGACCGAGTTGATGCCGATCAACCTCACGCCACGCAGAATGAAGGGGGCGACGTTGGTCGGCAAATCCATGCCTTGAGCCAGGCCGCAGGCGGTGACCGTTCCCTCGGGCAGCGTCTGCGAGATGATATTGGCAAGCGTTACCGAGCCCACCGAGTCGATAGCACCCGCCCAGCGCGCTTTGGCGAGCGGTTTTACTTCCGTGTTGAATTCCTTGCGGTCGATGATCGACGCCGCGCCAAGACTCTTGAGAAAGGCCTCTTCCTCGGGACGGCCCGTGGACGCCACCACCTTGTAGCCGAGCGAGGCTAGAAGAGCGATTGACGTCGAGCCGACGCCGCCTGCAGCACCTGTGACGATGATCTCGCCATCGGCGGGCTTCACACCCTGCTCTTCCAAAGCCAGGATACAAAGCATCGCCGTGTAACCGGCAACGCCAACGCCCATGCATTCAGCGGTTGTCCAGCCTTGCGGAACCGCCACGAGCCAATCGCCCTTCACGCGCGCGAGCTCGGCGAAGCCGCCGTGATGGCCTTCGCCCACGCCCCAGCCGCCGAGGATGACTTTGTCGCCCTTCTTCCACGATGGATGAGACGAGTCGCGCACCGTGCCCGCGAAATCGACGCCGGGGATCAGCGGAAACCTGCGGATGATCGGGGCCTTGCCGGTGAGGGCCAGGCCATCCTTGTAGTTGACCGAGGAGTGGCTCACCTCGATGGTGACATCACCTTCCATCAACTCATCTTCCGTCATGTCGCGGATGCCGACGGTCTGGCCGCCATCGGTCTTGTCGACAATCAGTGCACGGAAGGTCTTGCTCATGGTCACTCTCTCAGATTGGATTTTCGTGGAAGGAGATGGGTTTGCCCTCAGGCGTGGCTGCGATCTTGCCCATCCACATGGCGGATTTGCCGCGAACATATGTGCCAACCGGCCAGCCGGTCACGGTCACGCCGTCGTACGGCGTCCAGCCGCAGCGGCTTTCGATCCATGCGTTGCGGATGGTCTCGCGGCGTTTCATATCCACAATCGTGAAGTCCGCGTCATAACCTTCGGCGATGCGGCCCTTGCGCGCGATGCCGAAGATGCGGCCGGGACCATGCGATGTAAGATCGACAAAACGTTCGAGGGTGAGCGCGCCCTTGTTCACATGATCGAGCATAATCGGCACGAGCGTTTGCACGCCGGTCATTCCCGACGGCGACTGCGGATAGGGCTTGGCTTTTTCTTCGAGCGTATGCGGCGCGTGATCGGAGCCCAGCACATCGACGACGCCATCATTCAGCGCCTTCCAGATCGCAGCGCGGTGTTCGGCGCTGCGCACCGGCGGATTCATCTGAAGCTTCGTTCCAAGCCGCGCATAGTCATCCGCGCACATGGTCAGGTGATGCGGCAAGACCTCTACAGTGGCGATATCCTTGTTAGCGGCGAGCAGTGGCATTTCATCGGCGGTCGAGATGTGCAGCACATGAATGCGCTTCTTCGCCGCGCGGGCGATGCGCAGAAGCCGCTCGGTGCAAAGCCGCGCCGCTTCGGCATCGCGCCACACGGGATGACTCGAGGGGTCGCCCGGCACGCGAAGGCTCTCGCGTGCACGAAGGCGCGGTTCGTCCTCGCTGTGAAAAGCTGCACGCCGTGAAATCGCGTTCAAGATCGCGGCAACGCCGGCATCGTCTTCCACGAGGAGATCGCCTGTCGACGAGCCCATGAACACCTTGACGCCGGCAGCGCCTGGGAGTTTTTCGAGCCTTGCAAGCTCGTGGACGTTCTCGCGCGTGCCGCCGACATAGAAGGCGAAGTCGCAATGCATCCGGTTGGTGGCGCGGCGCACCTTGTCCGCGAGCGCTTCCTCGGTGACGGTCAGCGGCTTGGTGTTGGGCATCTCGAACACAGCGGTGACGCCGCCCGCCACCGCAGCGCGGCCGCCGGTTTCGAGATCTTCCTTGTGCTCGGCTCCCGGTTCGCGGAAATGCACCTGGCTATCGATCACGCCCGGCAGGACATGAAGTCCCTTGCAATCCAGCGTTTCCGCGGCGAAGCCCTTCTCGAAGCGTCCGATCCCCACGATTCGGCCATTCCGCACGGCAATATCGCGCACGCCCACGCCATCGTGATTGACGACGGTTCCGCCTTTCAACACCAGATCGGGCCTCTGCATCGGGCTTCCTTGCCAAGCTGCGCACCCCTTCGTAAATGTTGACGTGAGATGACGCAACTGGACCCAATGGCCTTGAGTTTTCCCCTGCAAAAGCTTCCCGAACGCGCCGTTCTTTCGGTGACGGGCGCGGATTCCGTGGCGTTTCTGCACAATCTGATCACCGCCAATGTGCTGACGCTTTCTGACGGCGCCGCCGCCTACGCTGCGCTGCTCACGCCGCAGGGTAAGATGCTGTTCGATTTCTTCGTGCTCAAGACAGGCGAGAGTTTCCTCGTGGATCACGCTGCCTCGCAGTCAGCGGCGCTGATGCAGCGGCTTTCGATCTATAAGTTGCGGGCGGCAGTCACCATTGCGCCGCGCGCCGATCTCGAGGTTGGCGTTTCGAGCGACGGGATCGAAGGGCTTGCCTATCGCGATCCGCGTTCGTCCGAGATGGGGTGGCGCTGCGTTGCGGCCAAGGGGACTCTGGAAGAAGGGCCGGGGTATCACGCGGCCCGGATTTCCGCCGGTTTTGCCGATACGGATCGAGACTTGGGTTCGGGCGAGTTGTTTCCGCATGAAGCCAATCTCGATCAATTCGGCGGGGTCGATTTCGGGAAAGGCTGCTACATCGGACAGGAAGTCGTCTCGCGCATGGAACATCGCGGAACCGCGCGAAGCCGCATTGTTCCTGTATCAGACTCGGGTAACCTGCCCGCCAAGGGAACGTCCGTCGAAGCGGGCGGAAAACCAATCGGCACGATGCTTTCATCGGAGGGAGCGATCGGTTTGGCGCTTCTCCGCCTCGACCGGCTTGCGGAAGCGGAAGGGCCGCTGCAAGCGGCGGACGTGATCATTCATGCTCACAAGCCCTCCTTCGCCAAATACGATGTGACAACCAGATGAGTGCCATCACCCATGAGGACGGCATCTGCCGCTGCGGATGGTGCGGGCGCGATCCTGTTTATGTCGCCTATCACGACGACGAGTGGGGTGTGCCCGAATACGACTCGCAAGCGCTCTTCGAAAAACTGCTGCTCGATGGATTTCAGGCTGGACTTTCGTGGATCACGATCCTCAGGAAGCGCGACAACTTCCGCAAGGCCTTCGACGGCTTCGATCCCGAGATCGTGGCGCGCTACAACAAGCGCAAGCTCGATCGGCTCATGAAAGACGAAGGCATCGTGCGGAACAGCTTGAAGATCGAAGCGAGTGTGACAAACGCACAGGCCTATCTCGCGATCCCGGACTTCAGCGCCTATCTCTGGAACTTTCTCGATGGCAGACCGCTTCAAAACAAATTCCGCACACTGAAGAATGTTCCGGCGCAAACGCCGCTCACCGAGAAAATTTCGAAAGACCTGAAGAAGCGCGGCTTCCGCTTCTGCGGGCCCACCATCGTCTATGCCTTCATGCAGGCCTGCGGCCTCATCAATGATCACCTTGTCGATTGCCACCGGCACGAAGCGGTGAAGCGGCTGGCGCGGCCATGAGGGACAAGGCGCCGCGCGCGTGGCAGCGCATGCTTTCGGGGCGCAGGCTCGATCTTCTCGATCCCTCGCCGCTCGATGTGGAGATCGAGGACATCGCTCATGGCCTCGCCCGCGTTGCCCGCTGGAACGGGCAGACGAAAGGCGATCATGCCTTCTCCGTCGCCCAGCATTGCGTTCTCGTCGAAGCGATCATGACTCATCGCAACCCCCAGCATTCCGCAGCCTCGCGGCTTGCAGCACTTCTTCACGATGCGCCGGAATATGTGGTGGGCGACATGATCTCGCCGTTCAAGGCGGCGTTGGGCCTCGATTACAAGGCCTTCGAAAGGAAGTTGCTCGCGGCCATTCACCTGCGCTTTGGCTTGACGCCGGCAAACGATCAAAAGCTCGAAGCCGAGATCAAGCTCGCTGACCGTTCCGCCGCCTATCTCGAAGCCACCCAGCTTGCGGGTTTCAGCGTGCCCGAGTCGGAGAAGTTCTTTGGCCGCCCCAAGGGCCTCGATGGCGAGGGTTCGCGCAAGTTCCACCAGCTGAAACCCCTTGCGCCGAACGAGGCGGCGGCGCTCTATCTCGGGAAGTTCAACCAGCTCGTGCCCAAATGATCATCGTTTGCCCGCTCATTCACGCCCAAACCCAGATCGACACCCATGGCGCGTCGCATGTGGTGAGCCTTCTCGGGCCTGAGTCGCCGCATCGCATGTTCGAGCGGGTGGAGGCGGAGAAGCATTTGAAGCTCACTTTCCATGACATTGCCGCGCCGATGCCAGGCTTCACGGCGCCGAGCCAGGAGACGGTCCATCAAATCCTGAGTTTCATCCGCGGCTGGGGCCGCGAGGCGCCCATGGTTATCCACTGCTGGGCGGGGATCAGCCGCTCGACCGCCAGCGCCTACATGGCCCAATGCCTGCTGCACCCCCATGCGGACGAAACCGAGCTGGCACAGGACCTGCGCGATGCGTCCCCATCGGCCACCCCCAATGCCCTGATGATTGCCTACGCGGATCATCTGCTGGGCCGGGATGGCCGGATGGAGAAAGCCATCCAGTCCATCGGCCGGGGCGAGGACGCCTATGAGGGCGTGCCGTTTGTATTGAGAGGGAGATAGAGCGGCCCGCTTATCGCGGGCCGCCCTTCATAACATTCAGGCGTTCTGCTTGCCCTGCTTCTCAAGCTTGCGGCGTCCGGGTTCGAGGCGCCAGGTCACGCGGCCTACCTCTTCCTCGCCGAGGTAGAGTTGCCGCACCGCGATCTGGTGCGGGCGCTTCATGTCTTCCTTGGCGAGCGCCACCAGAAGCCGCATGCGGAAGCGGGCCTTCGCCGGCATCCTGCCGCGGCCCAACAGAATCTTGCCCGATGGCGGCAGTAGAGCGACCGCGATGTTTTTGCCCCGGTCGACCTTCTCGATCTTGAGATCGCTCTTCATGATCTCCAGGAAGTTCACCGGCAGTTCGAGCATCACCTTGGCGTCGCGCGGCAGCTTGCCGATCATTTCGATGGCGAAGTCGCGCGGCTCGTCGAATGCGCCGGGCACCAGGAACGGCAAAGCGACGAAGCCTTCCGGCTCAGCGCCTGGCGCGGGTGCGGGATCCTCGACATTGAAGTTGCGCCAGGTGACATTGTTGTTGTTGCGGATGAAGTTGGTGAAGTTGGTCCAGTCGCCGAAATCCGCGGGCCCCGGGGCCGGATCGTTGGGATGATCGAGGAGACCGACGAAGCAATAATGCCCGGTCGCCGGAATATCCCCCGAGGACCAGGTCAAGGCATCGGCACAGGTGAGCACCTCGCCCTGGGGAATGGCTGGCATGTTGACCGTGCCCACCAGATTCCACAAATCGGGTGTCACCAGCGTCGAGACTTCCGACCAGTAGACCGTGGCAGTGGCGCCGGTCGCATCGACGGGCCCCTGGTTCAGCGCGCGGACGTAGATGAAATTATCCTGCCCGCCCTGAACGGTGTAGCCTTCCGAGGCGGAATTCTCCGTGCCGCTTCCCGCACCGAACGAGGCCTGCGGATTGGCGACCGCCACTGGCCGCGCGATGATGTCGGGCGAAGCCGAAATCGCTCCGCCATGCGGTTCGCCGCTATCGCCGACGAAATCGCGGAGATAGATATCGGGCGTCGCTCCGATGCTGGTGTTGATGATTGCCTGTAGGTTCGGCAGCACGCCCATGGCGGTTGTTTCCGCGGCCGATGGGAGCGTATTGAGAGCCGGATCGCTCAGGATGGCGCGCACCTGCCGGGGGCTCATCCTGAATCCGTTTGCCTGTTCGACAACGCCTTGCAGGCAAAGGGCGGCTCCCGTGACGATGGGCGAGGCGCTCGAGGTTCCGCCGAAGTTGGAACGGTAGGCGGTGGTCGATCCCATGGCGTCGGTGGTCGTGGTCTCGACGTTCTGGCCCCAGCCGTAACAATCGATGCGTTCGCCGAATGTCGAGTAGGCCAGGCGTGTGTGGGGCGCCGAAGACGTGGCCGCGGCCACGATGATGGCGCCCGAGTCGCGGAAATCGGCATTGGTTGGGTCGCGCCAGAGAATGCGCTGACCGCCGGCATTGGTATAGACGTCGAGATCGACGGCGGGTGTTCCGCCATTGTTGGTGCCGTTGCCGCCGGCTTCGACGACGACGATGCCAAGAGCGGTTGCGAGGCGGATGGCCTCATAGTTGATGTCGAGCACCTCGATCGGGCCATAGGTCGGATCGCCCGCGGGTGTTGTCGATGCCGTGGTCTGCAACTCGATCAGCAGCACATCGCCGAAGCTCATGCTGGGAAGTGCCGCAAGGATGGCGCCGGAGTAGGAACTGCCGAAAATCGAGGAAACGCGCACGGATCCCACATTGGGCGCAATGCCGACGCAGCCAACAGTGTTGTCGGAGGCGCAGATTTCGCCCAGCACCGAGGTTCCGTGGCTGCGCCAAAGCAGATTAGTGGAATTGGTGCCGCCAATGAGCGTGGCGCCATGCGCCGTCAGGTCCTCATGCGCCAGTTCCCAGCCGCCTTCGACATCGACGACGGCCTGGCCCGCGCCATCGCCGCCGGTAACCGTCCAGGCGAAACGGGCATTGATGCCGCCGGGAGCCGCGTCGAGATAACCTTGGTTGACCGCAAGCGGATCGTTGCTGGCGTCCACGAGCGGTGGCGGGCCGCCGCGTTCGACTTCGACCGAGCGCAGGCTCGGCATGCGCCGGAGTGCCGCGGCGAAGGCTGAGATATCCTCGACCTTCTCGCCCTCGGCCTCGAAGAAATTGTCGAAGTTGGCCGGCGCGTAGGTGGGATCGCGCTCGGCGGCGATGCTCTGCAGCTTGCGGATTTCGTCGGGTTTCATCGAGGTGATCGCGGGGGTCAGGCGCACATCGCCAAATTCGGACACGAGCTTGCGCCACAAGCCAGGCTCGCTCTCCATCAGCGACTTGGCCGCGTCCTTTCGGTCCTTGACCGAAATCTGATCCTGAAAGCGAACGATAACGCGCGGCGATTGAAGTTCGTCCATGAGGTGCTCCTTGCGATTGAAACAAGCGTCGATGCCCCCAGCCCATAACCTCAAAGAGTAACGCCACGTAAATTGAAAGTCTGTGCGCTAGATCACAGACAGCCAGGGCAAAATGTGCCTTCAGGTGGCAGTTCTCTCCAGCGGCACCTCAATTTAGGATTATAGACACAATTATATACTTGACAAAAGTAGCGACGGGCCATAGATTATGCTCACAAACAAAGGCTTACTCCTATGACCGATCTACAGAACCCGATTTTCTACGACCTAGACAAAGCCCGCGAGGCTCTTGAAGCCGCTCGCTGGCCTAATGGCCCCTATTGCCCCCATTGCGGCAATGCGGACCCTGAGAAGATTGCCAAGGTCGAGGGCATCAAGAAGTCGCACCGCCCCGGCCTCTACTACTGCAACGAATGCAAAGGCCAGTTCACGGTCACGGTCGGCACTGTCTTTGAGCGTTCCAAGGTTCCTTTGACCAAGTGGTGGCTCGCTACCCATCTTATGGCGTCCAGCAAGAAGGGCATTTCGGCCCATCAACTGCACCGCATGTTAGGCGTGACCTACAAAACCGCATGGTTCATGGCCCATCGCATTCGTGAAGCCATGAAAGACATGAACCCCGAGCCAATGGGCGGGGAAGGCAAAATCATCGAGGCCGACGAAACCTATTTCGGCAAGCTCGAAACACCCCGCCCCCGCAGCAAGTATGCGACGCCCCCTACAAAGGGCGGCAAGAGCGGCGGCGCAAAGAAACGCGCCGTCCTTGGCCTAGTGGAACGCGGCAACAAGGTCCGCACCTTCCATATTCACCGCGCCAATGCGGAACAGGTCCGTGAAATCATCGTCAAGAACGTCTCCCGCAAGTCTGACCTGCACACCGACGAAAGCAAAATCTACACGGAACTCGGCAAGGAATTCACCACGCACAAGACCATCAATCATCGTTCCGGCGAATATGTACGCGGCAACGTCCATACCAACTCAATCGAAAGCCACTGGTCCGTGTTCAAGCGCGGCATGAAGGGCATCTATCAGCATTGCGGCGAAACCCATTTACACCGCTACTTGGCCGAATTCGAATTCCGCCACAATAACCGCACCGCCCTGAAAGTCTCGGATCGCGAACGTACCGAGAAGATCATGGAGGGAATTGAAGGTAAGCGCCTGACCTATCGGCGGCTTGACCAAAGCCAAGACGCCTAAGCAGTTAGAGCATCGGGCGGTCAGATAGAATCTTAAGGTGTTCCCAAATCAGTTGGAGAGTGATTCAAGGTTTGCGGAGGTACCAGCCATGCCGCAACCGCTGTCGAACGATTTGCGCCGCCGTCTTGTTGAATGCTTCGAAGAGGGTTATTCGCGGCGGGAAGCTGCCGCTCGCTTCAAGACCGCGCCATCAAGCGCTGTGAATGTGGTGAGGCTGTGGAAAGAGACAGGCAGCGTCGAGCCGCGTCCACGTGGCGGGTTCCGGCATGGGAAACTGAAACCGCACCGCGCGTTCATCCTTGGCCTTGTCGGAAGGCGGCCCGACATCACCATGCCCGAGCTGGCAGCGGAATTGCTTGCGGCCAAGGACGTCAAGATCGATCCTTCGAACCTGTCGAAGTTCCTGATTGCCCAAGGCCTCAGCTTCAAAAAAAACACTACGGGCATCCGAGCAAGACAGGCCTGAACTGGCCAAGGCGCGGGCCGAATGGAAAGACGGCCGTCAGCCCATCATGCGCGAGCAGCGCAGGCGGTTGATCTTCATCGATGAGACCGGAACCAACACCAAGATGACAAGGTTACGCGGGCGTTCGGCGAAGGGCGAACGGTTGAACGGCAAGGCGCCGTTCGGCCACTGGGGCACGCAGACCTTTGTGGCGGGCCTCAAATGCGAGGGCCTCATCGCACCATGGGTCGTTGACGCGCCGATGAACCGGATCATTTTCGAAACCTATGTGGAGACCCAACTCGCACCCGCTCTCAAGCCCGGCGACGTGGTCATTCTCGACAACCTTTCGAGCCACAAAAGCCCGCGGGCGGACGAACTCATACGCAGCAGGGGAGCTTGGCTCCTCTTCCTGCCGCCCTACAGCCCCGACCTCAATCCCATCGAGATGGCTTTCTCCAAGCTCAAGGCGCGCCTCCGGGCAACCGCCGCCAGGACCATCGACGATCTCTGGAAAGCCATCGGAAACATCTGCGCACTCTTCTCCTCCGAAGAGTGCTCAAACTACTTCGAAGCCGCAGGCTATGGATTCAATTGATCGCCCGATGCTCTAGCGCGTAGGTTATTGGCGATTCGAAAGAGGAACGCCAATGGACGTCGAAAATGAAATCCACTCCCTCAGCGGAGACACTCTTGCCCTGCAAACAATAATCGCAGAACTATGCTTGGGGCTTGTCTCCACCAACCCCCATCTGCGGGATACGATTTCCAAGGTCTTTGACAACGCTGCGAACCACTGCGAGGACATTGCTATCCGTTTTGGCAAAAGCGCCAGCCCCGAGCATACCGTCAAAGCTTTGAGGGTTGTCGAGGAAATCAGAACCTTGGTGCTTGGCAAGCAACAAAAGCCGAGCGGCTGAATTTGTCTCACTTGGGCTTAGTTTTCTTCGCATTTTTCTTTTTGACCGGCTTGTGAGGCTTGTGCGGCATTGCGGCGAGACGCGCCATTACCGCCTTGGTTGTTTCTAACTCTTTTGGGTCTTTCGACATGAGCAATCCTTGGGAACTAAACAGCTCACTCATAATAGCCGATGAAGACCCGCGAGACACCTATGCGGCTGTGGGCCACTCATTGAGTGAGTGGGAAGGCGTCGAAATCGGTCTCTGCCGAATATTCAGTTTCTTCGTAGGCGATCCCGATGGGGAGGCCATGCGGACCTACGGAGAGCCGCGAATATTTCGCGAGCGTTTTGGCAAACTTTTGCAGGCCGCAGATCAGTTTTTCATATCCCACAATAACCAGGAATTGGAAGGCACACTCCATCAGTTGGAAGGTGAAATTACGGGCTACGCTGACAGACGAAACGAAATCGCCCATGGCATCGTCATGCCCATAAACGCCTTTTCCTTTGCTAGCCAAATCATCCCCAAAATGAAGCCAAGAACGAACTATTGGGCGTTGATGCCGTCATACTACCAAGTTCGCAAACACAATCAGGATGGCTTCCCAGAATTTATATATGGAGCGTCGTCCATGGTCACCATCGCGGATGGAATGACGAAGCTTTACGGAAAAATCTCGGAATATCGAGAAAAGCTTAGGTCCGTCTTAGGGCAGATAGGACAATGCTGACCATCCTGCGCGACGTGTAGGGATCGACGTCAAACGCCTTCTCCAATGCGGCTGCGCCGTTCATGATTTCATCCGCAGTTTCGCCTTCGCGAACCCAAACTCCGCGACCATTCCAATTTTCAATTCGCCCAATGGGCGCGTCGGCCTGTCGGTCATGGGTCATAGTCGAATCGGTCACTTTTGTCACGTATATAATTGTGATTATAGATTGTGAATAGCTCTTAAATCGCACTCTAGGGCACGTAGACGCGATTCCTGGGGGTACCCGCTACCACCCTAGCCCAAATCATCCGATGGGCTTCCCTGGCCTCCGGAAGGCCGTCACGAGGATTTCTATCCTACGATGTGGATACCTACAACTTCCCGTGGGCATAATCCCAATAGAGTTCCCGCGCCTTGGCGGCGACCGGCCCTGGCTGGAGATTGCGGGTTTCGATACGGGTGATTGGCGACACCTTGCTGTAGTTGCCGGTGGAGAAAACCTCGTCGGCTTCCAGAAATTCGCGCCAGAGGATGGCGCGTTCGAAAACGGTGACACCTGCGGCGCGGAGCAGTTTGACGATCCGCTGGCGGGTGATGCCGTTCAGGAAGGTGCCGTTGGGCGCGGGCGTGTGGGCGGCGCCATTCTTGACCATCCAGATGTTGGCGGTGGTCAACTCGGAGACGTTGCCCAGTGCATCGAGCATTACCGCGTTGTCGAAGCCTCGCCCCTTGCACTCGCGTAAACCTCTGGCAGAATTGGGATAATGGCAGGCGGCCTTGGCGTCCGTGGGGGCGAATTCGTAGGATGGGCGGCGGAACGGGCTAAGTGTCACCGAAAAACCTTTGGGCTTCGGAAGTGGTGCGTCATAGACCGACACGGAGAACTGGGTCGACTCCGGATCGACATCGACGAAGCCATCGGTCGCCCAGAACATCGGCCGGAGGTAGAGCTCTGCCCCCTTCGGGAATTTGGCGATGCCCTCGCGGATCAGCTCCTCGATTTCTCCGGCGGGGCGGGATTTGAGCCCGAAGGTCTCGGCCGAATTGACGATGCGCTGGCAGTGCTGGTCGAGATCGGGGGCCACGTCCTCAAAGGCGCGGGCGCCATCGAACACGCAGGAGCCCAACCAGGGCGCGTGGGTCATGGGACCCATCAGCATCGGGTTGCCCTCGTGCCATTTACCTTCATACCAGGTCCAGCTTGTGCGTTGGGGTTCTCGATGCGCCATGAGACGGTTCCTTTCGGCAAAGCTTAGCGGGGAATGATCCGGCTTGGAATTGGCGATTGAAATGACGTTCCCGGCCGGGACGGGAGTACCAAATAGAAAAGGCGCCTAACGGCGCCTGGGCGAACGGAAATGATGGGGGTCTTACGACCCATCGGAATAAAAAATGTGGCGGCCGATCTTTACGAGCTTGCGCATGCTCTTGGCCCATTTAGGGCGGACGTAGTCTGCGTGGTAGTTGGTGGCGGCGCTCATGATCTTGTGGCTTGACTCGCCGGCGATGGCGCGTTGGGCGACGCGCTTGGCTTGGGCCCAGGCGGCTGGCTGCCTCACGTCGTCGGGGAGGCCGTCGCAGGCAAAGGAGAACTGGCAGGAATTGCGCCGGTTCGAGCCCTGATAGACGACGCCGCAGATGGATTTCGGGAAATCCGGGTTCTTGGTGCGGTTCAGCACCACGCGGGCCACCGCGAGCTGGCCCATTTCCGATTCGGAGCGCGCTTCGAAATAAATAGCGCGGGCGAGGCAGTTCTCCTCGGCTAGGCGCACGCGGCGCTGGGCGATGACTTTCTGCTTCTCCGGGCGCTTCAGCTTGAAGGTTTTCTCGATCTGCACCGCAGTCGGCACGATCTTCATGCGCTTGGTGGCGGGCTCTTCCTTGACCTTGGCCAGTTTCGGCTTCGGGACCGGGATTGGATCGGGAACGACGAAATCGCCCTTGCCGGTTCCGACCACGGCCTGTTTCTCCAGCTTCTTCAACTGGACGATGTCGAAGTTCTCGCCATCGGGCAGAAGCGAACCTTTTGAAAGGATGGAGGTAACGGGAGCGGTGATGGGTCTGAACGAGGCTTCCGCCACATCGGGTGCCGCGTTATGGGCAACGGCGCTCTGGCCCATGTAGTGGCCGGCGAAGGCGAAAGCCATGACCAGGATCGTGCCGCCGAATACAAACGGAGCGTACTCGCGGACCGGTCCACGAGGCACATCATACTCCAAACGGCCAGGCCTATTTCCCCTGCGTGTCCTGCTCAAATCCCCGATCCTACGCCTACCGTGTGACTTTAGGTCTTGTAGCGGTAGTTTAACGACAGGTCGTTTAGCATAGGTTAACCATGCCAGCAACCCAAAGAGACCAGAAAATCGCCGCTTTCCAGCCTTTCTTGAGATAGCGTTAACCTGCTGTAATATTTCGAGATTTCACTTCTTACGCAGGGTCGCCTGGGCGGCGGCGAGGCGTGCGATTGGCACGCGGTATGGCGAACAGGACACATAGTCGAGGCCGGCAGATTCGCAGAAGGCTATGGAGGCGGGATCGCCGCCATGCTCGCCGCAGATGCCGAGCTTCATGCCGGGCCTCGTCCCCCTGCCCCGCTCGGCGGCGATCTTCACCAGTTCGCCAACGCCCTCGGTATCGAGCGTCATGAAAGGATCGGACTGCATCAGGCCCTTCGCCATGTATTCGCCAATGAAACGGGCGCTGTCGTCGCGGCTGATGCCGAAGGTGGTCTGGGTCAGATCGTTGGTGCCAAAGGAGAAGAACTCGGCGGTCTCCGCGATCTCGCCAGCGCGCAGGGCGGCGCGGGGAAGCTCGATCATGGTGCCGACGAGATAGTCGATCTTCTTGCCAGACTCGCGCATCACTTCATCCGCCACGGCGACGATGCGGGCGCGAGTGTGATCCAGCTCGGATTTGGTGGCGACCAGAGGCACCATGATTTCGGGGATCGGCGGCTTGCCGGTCTTGCGGCCAACTTCGACGACGGCTTCGAAAATGGCGCGGGCCTGCATTTCCGCGATCTCGGGATAGGACACGGCAAGGCGCACGCCGCGGTGTCCCAGCATGGGGTTGAACTCGTGCAACTCCGACACGCGGGCGCGGAGCGCTTCCACGTCGGTTCCCATGGCATCCGCAACTTCCTCGATCTCGTGATCGGCATGGGGCAGGAATTCGTGGAGCGGCGGATCGAGCAGGCGGATGGTGACGGGAAGGCCCGCCATGATCTCGAAGAGCTCGACGAAGTCCTTCCTCTGCATGGGCAGGATCTTGGCGAGTGCGGCGCGGCGGTCCGGCTCCTTCGCCGCGACGATCATTTCGCGCATGGCGAGGATGCGGCCGGTGTCGAAGAACATATGCTCGGTGCGGCAGAGGCCGATGCCTTCGGCGCCGAACTCGCGCGCGGTTCTGGCATCAAGCGGGGTTTCGGCATTGGCGCGCACTTTCATACGGCGCGCGGCATCGGCCCAGGACATGAGGGTAGCGAAGTCGCCGGAGAGTTCGGGACGGACGGTGGCGACTTCGCCCTTCATGACTTGCCCGGAACTGCCATCGATGGTGATGAGGTCGCCGGCTTTCAGCACCTTGCCGGTGGCGCTGACCGTGCCTGTGCGATAGTCGATGCGAAGGCCGCCGGCGCCCGAAACGCAGGGCTTGCCCATGCCGCGGGCAACGACTGCCGCGTGGGAGGTCATGCCGCCCCGAGCAGTCAGGATGCCTTCGGCGGCGTGCATGCCGTGAATATCTTCGGGGCTGGTTTCGACGCGCACCAGAATGACGCGGTGGCCGAGGGCTTTGAGCTTCTCCGCCTGATCGGAATCGAAGACGATTTCGCCCGATGCAGCGCCGGGCGAGGCGGGGAGGCCTGTTGCAATGATCTCGCGCTTGGCCTTGGGATCGAGTGTGGGGTGAAGGAGCTGGTCCAGCGAGGCGGGGTTGATGCGGAGGATGGCATCGGATTTCGAGATCAGTCCTTCGCTCGCCATGTCGACCGCAATTTTGAGGGCCGCTGACGCCGTGCGCTTGCCGGAGCGGGTTTGCAGCATCCAGAGTTTGCCGTCCTGAATGGTGAACTCGATATCCTGCATGTCGCGGTAATGGTTTTCGAGCGTGTCGAAGGTGTGGGTCAGTTCCGCGAAGGTCTTGGGCATTAGTTTTTCGAGCGACGGCGCATCGGAGCCTGCTTCCTTGCGCGCGGCTTCGGTGATGTTCTGGGGTGTTCTGATGCCCGCCACCACGTCCTCACCCTGAGCATTCACCAGGAACTCGCCATAAAGGCGGCGCTCGCCGGTGGATGGATTACGGGTGAAGGCGACGCCAGTGGCGGAGGTGTCTCCCAGATTGCCGAAGACCATGGCCTGGACATTGACGGCCGTGCCCCAGTTCTCCGGGATGTTATTGAGGCGGCGGTAGGTGACGGCTCTCGCCGACATCCAGGAGCGGAAGACAGCGCCGATTGCGCCCCAGAGCTGCTCGTTCACATCCTGCGGAAATGGCTTCTCGGTGTGTTCTTCGACCAGCGCCTTGTAGCGGGCGATGAGCTTCTTCCACTCCTCGGCGGTGATCTCGGTGTCGAGTTCGTAGCTCTTGGTGTCCTTGAAATGCGAGAGGATATCCTCGAACTCGCCGTGATCGACGCCCAGCACCACGTCGGAATACATGGTGATGAAGCGGCGGTAACTGTCATAGGCAAAGCGCGGATCGCCGGAGCGCCGCGCCAGGCCTTCCACGGTTCGATCATTGAGACCGAGATTGAGGACGGTGTCCATCATGCCGGGCATGGAGACGCGCGAGCCTGAGCGGACGGAGACGAGAAGCGGCTTATCTTCGCCGCCGAATGTGGCGCCCACGGTTTCGCCGATCGCGGCCATGGCCTTGGCGACATCGGCTTCGAGGCCTTTGGGATAGGTGCTCTTGTTGGCGTAGTAGGCCGAACAGACTTCGGTGGTGATGGTGAAGCCCGGAGGAACGGGAAGGCCGAGCCTTGCCATTTCGGCCAAGTTCGCGCCCTTGCCGCCCAGCAGGTTTTTCATGCCCGCTTCGCCTTCCGCGGCAGCGCCGCCGAAGCGATAGACCCATTTCGTTCCGCTCATCACGAATCTCCGAACACCAGCCTATGTTGCAGCGCAAAAAGCACCCGGGACAGCGCGGGTCAAGGCTAATAGCGCCGCAGGCAGATTCGACCAAGGTCTGACGGTTCGCCGCCAAGCATCAGAGCAAACGTTGTAGACAGTTCATCAGTATACAGATTATTTGCCGGTGGCACCCGGGTTATTCCGCTTTCGAAACGCCGAACGCGGAAACAGCCTCGCTTGTGACTAGTCTCACATACACAAGCCCGGCGGCCTGCGATCTTGTCAGACATTATGCAACCCGACATCTTCGTCATCATCATCCTGTGTGCGGCACTTCACGCCTTTTGGAACAGCTTCCTCAAGATCAAGGCTGACCCCGCCGCGGCCACCACGATGCTGGCGGTGGGCGGAGGAATCGTGGCCACGGGTCTGCTCTGCTTCACCGGCATGCCCGATCCAAAAGCCTTGCCCTATGTCGCGATGTCGGCCGCGATCCACGTGGTCTATTGGAGCGCGCTCGGCAAAGCCTATGCCGCGGGCGATGTGAGCCGCGTCTATCCCCTGGCGCGGGGTTCGGCACCGGTGATCACAGCCATGCTCGCAATACCGCTCTTCGGCGAGTTTCCGGAGCCCGTGGCATGGGCCGGCATACTGACAGTGGTCGCCGGCATTTTTCTCATCGGCTTCTGGCGCGCCGAGACCAAGCTTCCGGTCAATCGCGATGTCATCAAATTTGCGGCGATCGTGGCAATGACGATCCCGGCCTATTCGCTGGTCGACGGCTATGGCGGGCGGCAGGCGGGATCGGCCTTTGCCTATACGGCGTTTCTTTATGTCTGCAACGGCTGGGCGATGCTGGCTTACGGGCTTGCGAGGCAGAGACCGCAGCTTCTCGCAGCGCTCGACGGCAACTGGCATATCGGACTTCTGACCGGCGGCCTGTCGCTTCTGAGCTACGGCATTGCGGTGTGGGCGATGACGAAAGCGCCAGTGGCGCTGGTGGCAGCACTCAGGGAAACCAGCATTCTGTTCGCGCTCGCCTTTGCGGCCGTGATGCTGAAGGAGCGGCTTAGAGGCGGCAGTTTCGTTGGCGCTTCGCTGGTGCTTTCGGGGCTGGTGGCGATCAGGCTGGCATGACCCCGCCGTAACCTTCGAATGCCGCGGCAATCGCGGATTCGGAAATGCCGGTTTCGGCGGCGGAGTAAGTGTGAGCGCCGCGTTTGCCTTGCGGGTTTTGAGCGATGAAGGTGCGAAAGCGTTGGCGGGTGGCTTCGCCAAGATCGAGACCTGCAAAGCGGTAGATGTTCTCGGCAACAGCGAGGGGATCGGAGACGATATCGTCGTAACCGATGTCGATCACGTTGCTCATCGTCTTGCGCACTTCCATGTTGCGGCGGGCTTCCTCGGCGAGCCACTCAAGCGTGGCGCGCGCCGCCCGTTTATGATCTGGCGCTTCCGCCGCCATGCCATGAGTGCCGCGCATGAGGCTAGCAAAACTCGCAAAGGCCGTGACCGGATCGCGGTGGGTCTGTACGATCACCGTGCCAGGAACCATGGCGGAAGCGTGATCGATGCTGCCGAGATGTTCCGGAGCTTTGAGCAGCAGGCGCTTGCCAGGCGCGGGGGCATTGAGGATCGGAAGCAATGCTCCGTACTCGGAGTATTTCGCCGCGCGGTCCGCCTTCCGGTACCAATCGAGATAGGCGTAGACCGGCGCCTGGGTCCAGAACAGCATTGAGCAGAAACTTTGCGCCATGGCGAACATGCATTCTTCCGGCTCATCGGCGCGAATATAGTGGCGTGCATCGATATCGCTGAGGAACGGCAGCGAGGCGGCGAGCATGAGCTTGAAGCGGATGCGGCGGAGCGCGAGAGTGTCGAAGCGATGGCGCGGCAAAGGCTGCATCAGATGCCAGAGCGGCGGGGCGTGGAACTGCTCGTCCTGGGCGAGAAGGCGGTGAAGGAAGGTTGTTCCAGTGCGCGGCAGGCCGGTGATGACGATTGGAGGTTTTATGGGTGAAGGCGCTTGGTGTTTGCGGTGTTCGACAGCCAAGAGCCGCGCGACAAGTGCATAAAGAATGGAGCGGCGCAGGCCCCAGCGGCCAATGGCATTGAGGTTCGCTTCGGTTTCGAGCGAGCGGGTGAGAATGTCGAATCCTTCCGCATAGGCCCAATCGCCCAGGTCATCGAGGCCGGCGATGCGGCTAGCGGTTTCAATGAGGCGCTTCTGGCCTAGGCCGACGCGGATGACAGGCAGCGATGCGGCCTTGAGGATGAGCTGCCGCATGGGCGCGAACTAACGGATCGCAGTTCGCCCTTCCCCCATCGGGGGAAGAGCCTGTCCCGGACTTGATCCGGGATGGCGCGAAGCGCCGGATGAGGGCCTTGAGGAATGCTGCGGTGCCCGGATTCGTCGCAGCGCGCGAGCGTCAAGGCCCTCATCCGCCCCTTCGGGGCACCTTCCCCCGATGGGGGAAGGGTGCCAAAGGGTCAAGGCCGGTGCGAACATCACCCCTCGATCTTCGAGAAGTCCGCCACTTCGAGAGTCGCGGCGCGGATGCGGTTCAGGAGCTTCAGGCGGTTTTCGCGGAACGATACGTCGTTCACCGTCACATGCTCGAAGAAGGCGTCGACGGGGGCGCGAAGCTTGGCGAGTGCGGCCATGGCGGCTTCGAAATCTTCGTGCTCGACCGCGATCTTGACCTTGCCCGAGGCCACCGTGACCGCGGTGTGGAGCGCCTTCTCCTCGCCCTTGATGAGTTTGCCCGGCTCCACGTCGCCGTCGTAGGCGAGGCCATCCTTCTTCTCCTCGATCTTCAGAATGTTGGAGGCGCGCTTGACACCGGCCAACAGATTCTTGCCGTCATCGGTTTCGAGGAACTTGGAAAGGGCTTCGACGCGGCGCACGATCATCAGCAGATCGTCCTGGTTGCCAAGGGCAAAGACAGCATCGATGAGGTCGTGACGGGCGCCTTGGTCTTTGAGGTAGACTTTAAGGCGGTCCAGTTCAAAGCCGAGTACATCAGTCACGAATTTCTCACGAAAGTTTTGGAAAAGGCCCTGTGCCCAGATTCTGGTGTTTGCTTGAGAATCTCCGGATAGAAGGTCTGTCGTCTCCAATCGCCAGATAGGCGTCTCTAGCATGTTGTTTAATAGTTGTTCAGCATATGAAAATTCAGGCGGATCACCCATTTTGATGCCAGATCTTCTCAAAGTGTTCTTCGAAATATACTCCGTCAAGATTGGTGTCGCTGCCAATCGGAGTGTCTTTTCGAGAACGATCCTTACTAGACCTAATGCCGCTCTCCTCAGCGCATATGGGTCCTTAGACCCTGTCGGCTTTTCATCAATGAGCCAGAAGAGTGACAAAACGTCTAGCTTGTCCGCCAGCGCAACAGCCTGACCGATTTTCGAAACCGGAATCGAGTCACTTGGACCTTGCGGCTTGTAGTGGTCTCGAATGGCATCCGCGACTTCACCGTCGATGCCCTGATCAAGCGCAAAGTAGCGGCCCATGAGGCCTTGCAGTTCCGGGAATTCGCCCACCATGCCGGTGACGAGATCGGCTTTGCATAGACGCGCCGCGAGTTTGGCTTTCTCAACATCGGCGCCGATGGTTTTGGCGATTTCTCCAGCCAGGGCTTCGATGCGCTTCACACGCTCGCCCTGCGAACCGAGTTTGGCATGGAAGGTGATGGCGTCGAGTTTGGGCAGAAGCTGTTCGAGCGGAGTCTTGCGGTCCTGATCCCAGAAGAACTTGGCGTCTGACAAGCGCGCGGCGATGACCTTGTTGTTGCCGGCGATGATCTCCTTGCCACCATCGCTCGCCACCATGTTGGCGACGAGCAGGTACTTGTTTGAGAGGCTGCCAAGGCCCTCGCCCTTCGAGGCGGGCTTCGCCCGCACCTCGGGGTGAGGGCTACTGGCGGCGGTGGCTGTGGCGGCGCGCACCTCAGGGTGAGGGCTACTGCCGCTGCCACTGCCTCCGCTTACACCACCCTCATCCTGAGGTGCCCGCGAAGCGGGCCTCGAAGGATCACGGAGTGCAAAACACTTCTGATGGTTCTTGATCGAAGTGACGATCACTTCCGGCGGAACGTCCAGAAACTTCTTGTCGAATTCGCCCATCAGCACCACGGGCCATTCGACCAACCCTGCGGCTTCTTTGAGCAGGCCTTCGTCCTCGATCAGTTCCAAGCCTTGCGCGAAGGCCAGGGTCTTCGCTTCAGTGCGGATGGTTTCGACGCGTGCCGCGGCATCGACGATGACGTGGGCTTTGTGAAGTTTCTGGGCATAGTCCTCGAAACGGCGGGCTTCGATCGAGCCCTTCGAGAGGAAGCGGTGGCCCTTTGTGGTGTTGCCGCTCTTGATACCGTCGATCTCGAAGGGCACCACTTCGCCATCGAAGCAACAGAGGATCGATTGCAAGGGCCGCACCCAGCGCAAGCTTCCCGAGCCCCAGCGCATGGATTTCGGCCACGGAAACTTGCGCACCACATCGGGCACGATTTCGGCGATCACCTCGGTTGCCGCGCGGCCCGGCTTTTTGATGACGGCGATATAGAATTTGCCCTTCTTGTCGTCCTGAACGCTCAAGTCCTCAAGCTTGAGGCCGGTCGATTTCAAGAAGCCGTCGATCGCAGGCTTCGGCGCATCGGTGCGCGGGCCCTTGCGTTCTTCGCGCGTATCCGCGGCTTTGGCGTTGAGGCCTTCGACCGAAAGCACCAGGCGGCGCGGCGTTGCATGGGCCTGCGCGCCTTCGTAGGTGAGCCCCGCTTCGACGAGCGCATTGGTGACAAGTGCTCGCAAATCCTCCGCTGCCTTCGCTTGCATGCGGGCGGGGATTTCTTCGGAGAAGAGTTCGAGCAGTAACTCAGGCATTCGGGTGTCAGGTGTCAGGTATCAAGGGTCTTATGCGAACTGTCGCAGAAGGGCGGATTGTTGGTCTGCTTGCAGGTGCAGAACCAGCGCTCGCCGCTCTTGGGCGCGGTCCATTTCAGCGGTTCGAATTTACCTTCAGCCTTGTGGCTGCCATCGCAGAAGGGTTGTTTTTGCGAAAGGCCACAGACGCACCACCAGTAATCCTTACCCTTCTCGACCTGAACGGCCATTGGCTCGCGGCCGGCGATGTGACCTTTGCTCATGCGCTTCCTCCCTGGGTCTTGTTCCATGCTTCCGCACAGCCTTTCGCCAGCTCGCGCACAGCGAGAATGTATTTCTGGCGCTCGGTGACCGAGATCACTCCGCGGGCATCGAGCATGTTAAATGCGTGGCTTGCCTTGATGCACTGATCGTAAGCGGGAAGCGCCAGGGAGTGATTGCCGGTGCGGCTCTTCTCCAAGAGCGCCTGGCATTCCTGTTCCGCGTCCTTGAAGTGCCGCAGCAGGATTTCGGTGTCGGCGTCAGTGAAATTATAGTGCGAGTATTCCTGCTCGGCCTGGAGAAATACATCGCCATAGGTGATGCGGCCCTTGCCCTTGTCGAGGCCGTTGAAGTTGAGATCGTAAACGTTGTCGACGTTCTGCACATACATGGCGAGGCGCTCGAGGCCGTAGGTCAATTCGCCCGAGACCGGCGCGCAGTCGAGGCCGCCCACTTGCTGAAAGTACGTGTACTGAGAAACTTCCATGCCGTCGCACCAGACTTCCCAGCCAAGCCCCCATGCCCCGAGCGTCGGGCTTTCCCAATCGTCCTCGACGAAGCGGATGTCATGCAGCAGGGGATCGATGCCGATGGCGGCGAGCGAGCCCAAGTAAAGGTCTTGCAGATCGGGCGGCGATGGCTTGATGATCACCTGATACTGGTAATAGTGTTGAAGGCGATTGGGATTCTCGCCATAGCGGCCGTCCTTTGGGCGGCGCGAGGGCTGCACGTAAGCAGCAGCCCACGGTTTAGGGCCGACCGACCGCAGCGTGGTGGCGGGATGGAAGGTGCCCGCGCCCACTTCCATGTCATAGGGCTGCAAAATCACGCAGCCCTTCTCCGCCCAGTATTGGTGCAGCGTGAGGATCAGGTCCTGAAAAGACTTTTTCGGGTCGAGCGCCATTGTGCGGCGCAAACTAGGGATGGGGCATCCAAGGGTCAAGCGATTTGGAATGTGGGATTTGGCACAGCATTGGCCGGACGGAAGGCGCACAGTGCGCGGCTCAACATCGCAGAGGCTCCCATGAAAAAACTCGCGTCGACTGCCGTTGCACTCATGCTCATTGCCGCCACCGCATCTTCGGCGGAAGCAATCACCAAGGTACGTTTCATTCTCAAAAGCAAAGGGGGCGCGGAGGTAGCGGAGAAGATCGCCCATTTCAGCCTCGGCAATTGCCTGCCTCTCGAGGCTGTTTCGTTGACGGGCGATTCCATTGCGGTCGCAATGGATTGTGACACGGTCGCTTATGCGGTGAAAGCCGTCGGCGATATCATGTCGGGCGTCGAAGGCGCCGGCGAACTGCTGACCATCGGCTTCACGGAGAATTAAACGCGCCGATAGACGTGGGCGCGGGTTGTGAAGTGCGACTCGGTCGGTGAGTAAGGCATCGGGCGATAGACGGGCGTGATTTCGGTTTCCGCGATGGCGTTGGCCGCGATGAGGCTCTCGAATTTCTGACGGAAGCCCTGCTCTTCCCAGACCACGGTTCCGAAAGTCGAGATCAGAAAACCGCCGGGCTTTACAATGCGCACCAGTTCATCCCAGGCAGAAGCCGGACCATGGCCCGTGGTGAAAACGCCGGTCGAGATCACCGCATCGATGCTGCCTTGCTCGAAATCGAGCGGCTCGCCCAGCACGCGGTTTCTGAGATCGCGGTAGACGCCGAGTTTTGCGGCGCGCGCAAGCATGCCGTCCGACATGTCGATGCCGAGCAGATTGCGGTAGCCCACGAGTCCCAAAATTCCGCCGAGCATCCCGGTGCCAACGCCGGCATCGAGAATGGCGGCTTCTGGATTGGGAACAAATCGGCCAAGCAGCCCGGCGATCACCGCGGGGTGGAGATAACCGATCCCCTGCATGTCGGAGTCATAAGTTTCGGCCCAGCCATCATAGAGGCGGGTCAGCTCGGCGTTGTTGCGGGCTTCATAAACCTGCGCCACCCAGGAATCGCTTGGCGCGGATGTCATAAGGTTCAGGTTTCGGGGAAATAGACGCCGGTTCTTGGATCCTGGCGGAGCTTTGTCACGGTTTGCGGCGGTGTCTTGACCTGCGCTTTCGCTTTCTGCGCCTCGAATGCCTGCATCACCTGCCGCACGGCCAACACCGACAACAGGCCAGCCACTGCAACCGTCAGCACCTTCAACACCAGCATCTTCCTCTCCTTGGTAAGCGAAGCATTATCATAAACCGAATCGCGACCACAATGCACGCGCTTCCAGAGCCGCTATCGTATCCTCAGGAAGCCCGGAAAATGCGTTAAAACCAAGGCGCTTCAGGCCCCAGCCCTGCGCGGCGGCGATCGGTTTGATCACAACCTTGTCACCAAATCTAAGCTTCAGCACATCGTGCAAATGGCCGATGCCATCGATCAAACCCAGTTCCAGCGCGCGCTTGCCGGACCAGAAGGCGCCGGAAAAGAGTTCGGCTTCGGGGTCTTTGAGTTTGCCGCCACGGCGGCCCCTCACCAGCGCCTTGAACTCTTCGTGCACGTCTTCCTGCATTGCCTTGAGGCGCTTCACGTCCTCTTTCTTCTCGGGCTGGAAAGGATCGAGGATGCTTTTGCTTTCGCCCGCCGTATGTACGCGGCGCTCGATGCCGAGTTTCCCGATGGCTTCGACGAAACCGAAGCCTTCGCTGATGACGCCAATCGAACCCACAATGGAGCTGGCATCGGCGTGGATTTCGTCGGCTGCGCAGGCGAGCCAGTAACCACCCGATGCGGCGACATCTTCGCAAAAGGCGATCACAGGCACCTTGTGCTCCGCCGCGAGCGCCCGGATGCGGCGATGAATCAGCGCCGACTGCACCGCAGCGCCGCCCGGCGAGTTGATCACCAGCGCCACGGCAGCAATGCCCTTCTTCGAGAACGCGCGCTCGAGAACCGGATCAAGATCCTTGAATGTGAGCGGCGGGCGAAGCGGTGTCCCAATCCCAATCGTACCCTGCAGCCGCACGAGATGCACGAGGGGAACCGATTTACGAAACCGCGCGGGGATGAGGCGGGAGAAGAAAGAGGGTCTTGCCATGGGAATGACATAAGTTGACACGATGCAACAGACAAGGGTAGCGGACGGCGCTTAATTCAGACCGGGGAGAACTTCCGTGTCCACCGCCGATCCCGTCAATTCGCCCGCTTCGTCCAACACCTGGATCAATGGCCTCAAATGGGGATCTCGTTGGGATTCGCCGGGCGCGGGACCTGCCGTCATCACCTATGCGCTGCAAGCTTCCGGAACGCTCGATTTCGGCGGCTTCCCGGTCACGGCGACCGATCCCTATGCAGCGGAAGAAGCAGCGCTCGCGGCCGTACTTGCGAGCATTGAGACCATCATCAATGTCGATTTCGTTTTGACGGCAAACCCCACATCGGCGGATATCGTCTTCGCCAGCGTCGACGATATCGACGCGGAAGGCAATCTCGGCATCGCCCTTCCGCCCGGCGAATATTTCAATCCTTCGCTTGGCGACTGGCAGAGCGCAGTGATCGTCAATTACGAGGCCTATGCAGTCGATGGCGGGGGCAATCCAACGGCGCTCAATGCCGGCGGCTTCGACTACATCACCTGGATTCACGAAACCGGGCATGCGCTTGGCCTTGCGCATCCGCACGACAACGGCGGAACCTCCACCATCTTCCCCGGCGTCACCGCCGAGTTCG
>JBJXGL010000100.1:0-7031 GCA_046160365.1 Aestuariivirga sp.
TCGAACCGGCAACGCCGCTTCACACACTGCTCCAACGGCTCCTCGGTTTTTCCGCTCCCCACTATCACCATCACGACCTGATCCTCGATGGTGCGGGGCAGAAGCTCTCCAAGAGCCTCAAGAGCAAGGCACTCATTTCCTTGCGCGCCGAAGGCGTCACCGCCGCTGCAATCCGCAAGCAACTCGGATTCTGAATCTCAACCACCGTGGACACGGGCGCGCTACCCGGTTATCATATTTCCATGTCTGCTCGGCCCTTCCGGAAACCCGGATACGACAACTGCGATGGTGACAGCTGCGGCGCCGCGCCTGCTCGCGCACCGCTCTAACCAATCAATCCCGCAGTTTTCGGAGAGCCGTCATGGCCGCTTATCGTTCGGGCGTATCGCCCGCCATTCTGCTATTTCTGGCATGCAGTTTCTGGGGCATCGCCACAGTCCTCATCAAGTCGCTCCTGTTGACAATCCCGCCAGTACCGTTGCTGTTGATCCAGCTCCTGGCGAGTTCCATCTTCTTGTGGATTGCTTGCCTTTCGCTTGGAAAATCGCTGCCTTCAGGCAAGACGCTTGCTGCCGCAATCGCTCTTGGCGTGCTGAACCCTGGCATCTCCTATACATTCAGCATGCTGGGGCTCGAACGGATCTCGGCGAGCGTCTCATCTTTGCTCTGGGCCACCGAACCTTTTCTGATTCTCGGCCTCGCCTGGCTCGTTCTCAAGGAACCCATCACACCACGGGTGCTCGCCGTTATCGCCTGCGGTTTCGCTGGGGTCCTTCTTGTCTCGGAACTTTTTGCCGGACAGGGAACCGACGGAAGCGATCCAATTGGCATCTTCTTTCTTTTTCTCGCGGCCCTGATGTGTGCAGTTTATACCGTCTATTCTCGAAAAATCGGTGACGCGGTTGATCCCCTTGCACTTGTCACCATCCAGCAAACCGCCGGATGCGTCTGGGCAGCACTTCTATTCGCCACAACGACGAGAGCCAACGTTTCGCAGACTCTGACTACCGTGCCGCCAGCAGAACTGGGCATCGCCGTCCTCACCGGGCTCATGTACTACGCCGCTGCCTATTGGCTTTACCTCGCCGCCCTGAACCGGGTGAGCGCAGCACTTGCCGGAGGTTCCTTTAACATCATCCCCATTGTCACAATCGCGGTTGCCTTCGTCTTTCTGGGAGAGAGGCTCACGGGGCTGCAACTCACAGGTGCGGCGCTGATCATAATTTCAGCCGCCGCACTGTTCTGGCTGAGTCGCGAACGGAAGCCTGTCAAATTTGAAAAGGCCTAGAAATCGCTCGCAATGCCCTTGTTCTCCCAGTCGCCGTAACGGGTGGGTTCCGGCCCCTTCCGGCCGTTGACTTCGTGGGGCATGACGAGAACATGGCGCGCGAAGCATAAGGCCGCTTGCTGCTCCGCATCAAGGTTGCAACGCCACACTACCATCACCACGGCTTGATCCGCGACGATGCCGGGCAGAGTTGTCGAAGAGCCTGAAGAGCAAAGTTCTAGTCTCCTTGCGCGCCGAAGGCCTCTCCGTCGAGGAAGTTCGAAGACAAATGGGATTTTCATCAGGCAGC
Organism: Aestuariivirga sp.; assembly: GCA_046160365.1. Classification (GTDB taxonomy): domain Bacteria; phylum Pseudomonadota; class Alphaproteobacteria; order Rhizobiales; family Aestuariivirgaceae; genus Aestuariivirga. The sequence goes on from JBJXGL010000100.1 coordinate 1,578, forward strand.
TAGCGCTACTTCCTAGCTCGCAGAAGGGCTGCTCATTCGTTTAACCACCTCAACTTGTAAATTCCGCACTCCAGGCTGCAGAGATCAATCTTCTTGATGGCAAATGTCTTTGCGTCGACCAAGGCGTAAATGGTAGGCAACCCGAGCTTTCTCAGATCCTCCAGTTCTCGGAAGTTTCTCAAATCGTATTGATAGAGGGCGACAATAAAATTCTCTTTGCGCTTCTTAACCGAGAATGATTCTATTTTCTTGTCTGAGAAATTTCTTAGCCTCGCCGCCTCATTGAGTACTGCATCCAGTGCTTGGTAAACCGAAAGGGAAGCGTGGACAGAGGTTCTCGTTGTTTCGTAGATGACGCTACCTCCATGATTAAATACTTTGGTCACGCCCTCGTTCTCGGCAGCCGGTGAGGAAACACTCTGAACTTGCAATGCGGTTGCTACCGCAACACAGGCAACAAGGTTTCTCAGCAGCGTGTTCGTTTTTGAGTGATCATCTATCGACATGGAACTGGCTTCCTGCATAACTCAGTCAGATGCCCACTTCCGCGTCCCTAATGGAAAGGGGTCAAAAATCGCTAGCAATGCCCTTGTTCTCCCAGTCGCCATAGCGGGTGGGTTCCGGCCCTTTCCGGCCGTTGATTTCGCGGGGCATGTCCAACGGCTTCGCGTTTCGCCGCCGCTCCTCGGCCTCGGCAAGGGCGCGCTCGGCGGCGCTGGTTGCAGCCTTGTCATCCATACTTGTGGTTCCGGCACTCCATCACCATCATATTGGCCTCACAACCCGACGGTTTCAAGGAGCCGCTTAACCATGAACCTCTTCCGCACCGGCCTTCTGCTTGCCGCCATGACGGGCCTGTTTCTCGCCGTGGGTTTTCTCATTGGCGGTCAACAGGGCATGCTGATGGCGTTCGTGGTGGCGGCGGGCATGAACTTCTTCGCCTACTGGAACTCCGGCAATATGGTCTTGCGGATGCATGGCGCGCAGGAAGTGGACCGGAATTCCCACCCCGAATTCCATGACATGGTGGCGAGGCTCGCGCGCAACGCCAATCTTCCCATGCCTAAGATCTACATAATGAACAATCCACAGCCCAACGCCTTCGCTACAGGACGCAATCCGGAGAACGCGGCGGTCGCCGCCACCACCGGCCTGTTTCAGTTTCTCAACGCCGAGGAAATCGAAGGCGTGATGGCGCATGAGCTGGCGCATGTCAAAAACCGCGACACGCTGATCATGACCATGACCGCGACAATTGCCGGCGCCGTCTCCATGCTGGCCAATTTCGGATTCCTGTTTGGAGGCCGCGACCGCAACAGCCCGCTTGGGCCTCTGGGCTCGATCCTGCTTTTGATCTTGGCGCCGCTTGCCGCGATGATCGTGCAGATGGCGGTGAGCCGCACCCGCGAGTATGCCGCCGACCGCGGCGGCGCGGAAATTTCAGGCAAACCCATGGCACTCGCTTCCGCCCTGGCCAAGATTTCGAACGCCGCGCACCGGGTCGAAAACCATAGCGCCGAAAACAATCCGGCCACCGCGCATATGTTCATCATCAACCCGCTCTCGGGGCAGCGGATGGACAATCTCTTTTCCACCCACCCCGCCACCGAAAACCGCATCGCCGAACTCCAGAAGATGACTGGAGACTTCGGCCCTGCCGCCGAAACCCGGCCCGCTGGGCCTTGGGGTTAGAGCCGTTATCCATTCGTTAACCCTGTTCGCCTCAGACTGCGCCAGCGTTTCTTAATTTCACTGACGAGAACAGGCCCGGCTGATGATGGTCGACAGCGGAGTATCGCTGCGTAGTGTGTTTGACGGCCTCGATCTGGTGCGAACCGGCCTGGTGCGCGCGGCGAAACTGGATTTCGGTGGCCCTCGCATAACTGGTGTCAGGCTGCCCCTGCAAAGCCTGGTGCGCGGTAACGCGGCCAAGGCCATCGAATATTATCGCGGCGTTTTCGCCTGGGCCGGCGTCTCGCCCGAATGCATGCCGGGCGACGTCTTTCTTCTCCGCGCTCCCTCGAAGGAGTGGGCCGCCAAGCTCCACCGCTTCGATTGGCTGCACGATCTCTCGGCGTCGGGCCAGGCGCTTCATCGCACCTTGGCGAGACGCATGGTCCTCGGCTGGGCGGAAACAGCGCCACCACGCCAGTCGATGATCCCAGGCATTCTCGACCGGCGGATCATCAGTCTTCTCTTTCACGCTTCGTATCTGATTTCGAACGCCAGCGATGATTTCCGCGCCGCCCTCTTCCGCGCGCTTTCACGCGATATCGCAAACTTGCGCCGATCCAATCCCCGCAACAGGAACGATCAGTTCAGCCGTGCGATTGCCCTCTTCGCCGCGAGCATTTCCTTGGGCGGATGCGAGCCGCTTCGCGAACAGGCATCGGCGGAGCTGCGCGAAAGCCTGGCCAACACCATACTCCCCGATGGCGGTCATGTGTCGCGCAATCCTGCCGCGCTCTTGAATGCGGCGCTCGATCTGGTTCCGTTGGTGCGGGCGCTTCAGTCGGTGCACGAACCGGTTTTGGCGAATGCCGCGCAAACCGTCGAACGCATCTATCCCATGCTTCGAATGTTGCGTCATGGCGACGGCGGACTTGCTCATTTCCAAGGCGCGGGTTATCTCAGAGGTGCGGAACTTGAACAGCTCCTGAGCTGCGATACCAGTCTGGGTAAACCGCTCAACCAGGCGTCCTACTCCGGCTACTGCCGCACATCGCAGGGACAATCCGCGCTCATTCTCGATGCCGGGTCCGGACCTGCGTGCGACAGCCCGCTTGCCTTCGAATTCTCGATTGGCGCATTCCGCATCTTCACCAGCTGCGCCACACCCGAGGAAGCACCGGAAGCGTGGCGGCAGGCGGCCTCGCGATTGGCCGCGCACAACACCGCGGAACTTCCGTCCCTGCGGCGCCTGGAGCGCCAGGTTTCTGCGGAAGTGATCCCCTCGCCGCGTGGCGTCTTGATCCGCGGCTCAAATGTTGCGGCCTCGGGGCCTCGCCACCATCGCGATCTGTTTCTTGCCTCGAGCGGCGAGGATCTTCGTGGCGAGGAGAGTTTTTCGGAAACCGCTAACCGGGAAATTCTGATCCGGTTTCATCTGCACCCGTCGATCCGCGCGTCGCAGGCGAGGAACGGCAACGAAGCCTGGCTGCTCCTGCCCAATCGTTCGGCATGGCGGTTCTTCGTGAAGGGCGGCGAGGTCTCGTTCGAGGAAAGCGTCTATCTGGCCGATCCTTCAGGTCCGAGAAAAACCTCGCAACTGGTCATCCGCGCCGAGGCTCCAGGTCTTACTCCCGTCAAATGGGCGCTGCGGCGGATCGACAAGCAGCCGCGCCACAACGCGGCGGATAATGAGCGCCCGGAACTTCCATTTTGACTGCCGCATGCTAAAGGCTGCGGGCTTTCTTGAAGCCCGGAGCCTCGATGTCACAACCCGTTACCCGCGCGCTGATTTCCGTTTCCGACAAGACCGGCCTGCTCGATCTTGCCCGCGGACTAGCGAAGCTCGGCATCGAAATCATCTCGACCGGCGGCACGGCGCGCACGCTTAAGGAAGCAGGCATAGGGGCTCTCGATGTTTCGGACGTGACCGGATTCCCCGAGATCATGGATGGCCGGGTGAAGACGCTGCATCCGAAAATCCATGGCGCGCTGTTGGCGGTGCGCGGAAACGCGGAACACGAAGCCGCGCGCAAAGCACATGACATCGGCGAGATCGGTTTGCTCGTCGTTAATCTCTATCCCTTCGAGGAGACCGTTGCAAAAGGCGCCGGGTGGGACGAGACCATCGAGAACATCGATATTGGCGGGCCTGCGATGATCCGTGCGGCATCGAAGAACCATAATTCGGTGACGGTTGTTGTCGATCCGCAAGACTATGCCGCCGTCTTGCGCGAGCTTGAGTCCGGCAAGAACGAGACCAGCCGCGAACTCCGCCGCAAGCTTGCGGCCAAAGCCTATGCCCGCACCGCCGCCTACGATGCCGTCATCAGCCAATGGTTCGGGCGCGAATTGAAACTTGAAGCGCCGGACTATTTCGCCACTGGCGGAAAGTTGATCCAGACCCTGCGCTACGGCGAGAACCCGCATCAGACGGCGGCGCTCTATGCAGCACCCGAAGCCCGCGCCGGGATAACGTCGGCGAAACTCCTGCAAGGCAAGGAACTTTCCTACAACAACATCAATGACACCGATGCTGCACTCGAATGCCTTGCTGAGTTTCGCGATGGCCCGGCCTGCGTCATCGTCAAGCACGCCAACCCGTGCGGTGTTGCGACCGGTGCGACGCTGCTCGATGCCTACAAAAAAGCCTTCGCCTGCGACACGGTCAGCGCCTTCGGCGGCATCGTCGCGTTGAACGGGTTTCTCGACGAAGCAACCGCCAAGGAAATCACCGGTATCTTTACCGAAGTCATCGCCGTTGCCGATGTGACGCCCGAAGCCGCGGCGATCATCGCCGCGAAGAAGAACTTGCGTCTACTCGTGACGCCGCTCGCCGATCCGCGCGCGGAAGGCATCACCGTCAAGACCGTTGCCGGTGGGCTGCTTGTTCAATCGCGCGACGACGCGGTTGTTGATGACATGGAGCTGAAGACCGTCACTAAGCGCCAACCTACTCCGGCAGAGCTTGCCGATCTTCGCTTCGCCTTCCGTGTGGCCAAGCACGTGAAGTCAAACGCCATCGTCTACGCCAAGGATGGCGCGACGGTCGGCATTGGCGCGGGGCAGATGTCGCGGGTCGATTCCTCGCGCATCGCGGCGTCGAAGGGCGGCGATGCCATCAAGGGCTCGGTCGTCGCCTCGGACGCCTTCTTCCCCTTCCCCGACGGCTTGCTTGCAGCCGCTTCGGCCGGGGCCACGGCGGTGATCCAGCCCGGCGGATCGCTCAAGGACGCCGATGTCATAACGGCGGCAGACGCGGCGGGGCTTGCCATGGTATTCACTGGAATCCGGCATTTCCGTCACTAGATAGAAGACCGCAAACGGAGGACATCCATGCTCGTGACCACCACCAACAATGTCGAAGGCCGCCGCATCGCTGAATACAAGGGCCTCGTCGCCGGCGAAGCCATTCTCGGCGCCAATTTGTTCCGCGATCTCTTCGCCTCGATCCGCGATATCGTCGGCGGCCGCTCGGGATCTTACGAGAAGGTACTGAACGACGCGCGCCAAACGGCGATTTCGGAATTAACCGACAAGGCGGCGGCACTCGGCGCAAATGCGGTCATTGGCGTCGACATCGACTACGAAACGGTGGGCACCAACGGCAGCATGCTGATGGTCACGGCGGCGGGCACCGCCGTTCGCCTCGAATAGTCATACCGACTCCGGTTGATTGAATCCTGCATTGCGATTCCGTTGGGAGGCCGAAGCGGTTAGTTTGGCGCGTCATGATTCGCCTTTTGGGAGATGATGATGACGTCACTCACGCCCCACATGAGCAGC
>JBJXGL010000101.1:0-29694 GCA_046160365.1 Aestuariivirga sp.
CAGGGAGAGAGAGATGATCAGATTTGGCGTCATTGGCGCGGGCCGCATTGGAAAAGTGCACGCTGCCACCATCGCGGCAAACCCCAAGGCGAAACTTGCCTACATCGCCGACGCATTGCCGAAGGCAGCGGAAGAACTCGCCGCCAAGCATGGCGCGAAAGTGGCGTCGATCAACGAGATCATGGCGTCCAAGGACGTGGATGCGGTGTTGATCGGTTCGCCGACGGGCTTCCATGCCGAGCAGATCCAGGCGGCCTCGAACGCCGGCAAGGCGATCATGTGCGAAAAGCCGGTGTCGCTGGATGTGAAGACGATTCTCGAGACGCTGAAAGTGGTGGAGAAGAACAAGTCCACTTTGATGATCGGCTTCAATCGCCGCTTCGATCCGAGCTTTGCGGAGGTGGAATCGCGCGTACGCAAGGGCGATGTCGGCAATGTCGAAATGGTGACAGTCATCTCGCGCGATCCCGGGCCACCGCCGGCCGAGTATGTGAAGGGCTCCGGCGGAATTTTCCGCGACATGATGATTCATGACTTCGACCTGGCCCGTTTCCTCATGGGCGAGGAATTCGTGGTGGTGAGTGCGCTGGGCGCTGTGCTTGTCGACAAGGCGATCGGCGAGGCGGGCGACGTCGATACCGCGGCGGTGCAGATGCAAACGAAGAGCGGCAAGATCGCCGTCATCACCAACTCGCGCCGCGCGACCTATGGTTATGACCAGCGTCTGGAGGTGCATGGTTCGAAAGGCATGATCCATGCCAAGAACGTGCACAATACGACAGTCGAAATCCTGAACGAGACCGGCTATCGGGCCGATCCGATCCAGAACTTCTTCATCAGCCGCTACAGTGTGGCCTATGCCAATGAACTCAATACGTTCATCGCCGCGGTTGAATCCGGCAAGCGCGATCCGCGGCCCTCGGGCTTCGACGGACTTCAGGCGCAGATCCTGGCCGAGGCGGCAACGGAAAGCTGGAAGACGGGGAAGCCGGTGAAGGTTTAACGTTATCCGAAGGCCGCCGACACGGCGGCTTTCTCCTTCTCCGAGAGCACGAGGCCGAATTTGGTGCGGCGGGTGAGCACGTCATCCGCCGTCATCGCCCATTCATGTTTGCGCAGATAACCGATCTCGGCTTCGTAAAGCCCGCCACCAAAATGTTTGCCAAGGCCACCGTCGAGAATCCGCAAGGCGCGGGTGCCGTAGAGCCGTGCGAGGTGATGGAGCGTGGGCTCTGGAAACGTAGAATGCCGCTTGCGTAGATCTTTGTAAAACGAATCGAAATCGCCATCTGGCATGTCACCGCCTGGGAGCGGCGCGTGGGCGGTCCAGGCGGGCTTCATATCAGGGAAAGAAGACCTGAGTTTCTCCAGAGCGTGTTCGGCGAGTTTGCGGTAGGTGGTGATCTTGCCTCCGAAAACGGAGAGCAGTGGCGGCGCGCCTTCGACATCGAAAACATAGTCGCGCGTGACGGCGGATGGGTTGGCGGCGTTGTCGTCGTAGAGGGGGCGGACTCCAGAATAGGTGGAGACGATGTCGGCGCGCGTGAGTTGCTTCCTCGTGTAGCGGTTCACGGCGGCGAGAAGATAGTCGGTTTCGTTCGCATCGATGGTGACATCTTCGGCACGGCCTTCGAAGGGGATGTCGGTGGTGCCGATGAGGCCGAACTTGCCTTGATAGGGATTGACGAAGACGATGCGCTTGTCGTGGTTCTGAAAGACATAGGCGTTCGCACCCTCCCAGAACTTCGGCACGATGATGTGGCTGCCCTTTACGAGGCGGATGCGGCGGGTGGAGTTGGCGCGGATCACGCCATTGATCACGTTTTCGACCCAGGGGCCGGCAGCATTGACGATGGCTTTGGCGCGCACGTGTGATTTCGAGCCGTCAGCGGCGGTGAGTTCGAGATGCCAAACATCGTTTTCGCGCCGCGCGGAAGTGGCGGCGGTGCGGGTGAGAACCGTTGCGCCGCGCTCCTTCGCATCGACGGCGTTGAGAACGACCAGGCGGGCATCGTCCACCCAGCAGTCGGAGTATTCGAATGCTTTTGTGTAGTCTGGTTTGATGGCTTGGCCTTCCGGCGCGCGGCTGAGATCAATGGTGCGGCAAGGGGGCAGCTTCTTGCGGCCGCCGAGATGATCGTAGAGGAAGAGGCCGGTGCGCACCAGCCAGGCTGGGCGCTGTTCGGGCGAATGCGGAAGCACGAAGCGCATGGGCCAGGAGATGTGAGGCGCTGCGTTCAACAGCACTTCTCGCTCGATCAGCGCTTCGCGGACGAGGCGGAACTCGTAATATTCGAGATAGCGAAGACCACCATGGATGAGCTTGCCGGAACGCGATGATGTGCCTTGCGCGAGGTCATCCTTTTCGCAGAGCAGCACCTTGAGGCCGCGGCCCGCCGCATCGCGGGCGATGCCGCAGCCGTTGATGCCGCCGCCGATCACCGCGAGATCGACTTCGCCCAGGTCCTTCACGTCAGCACCGGTTGAGCGCGGGCTCGCCATCGAGATAGCGGCGCACCTCTTCCGCCGCGAGGCCCGCGGCATACTTGACCGTTTTCACCGACGCACCGGCGATGTGCGGGGTGAGCGTCACGTTGGGAAGCTGGAGCAACGGCCAATCGGCGGGCACGGGCTCGACGCCGAAGGTTTCGAGCATGGCGGCCTTGATGACGCCGTTCCGCAGCGCTTCGTAGAGAGCGTCGTAGTCGACGAGCGGCCCGCGCGCGGTGTTAATCAGAATGGCGCTTTTCTTCATGCGCGCGAGAGTTTCGGCGTTGATCATTTTCGCGGTTTCGGGGGTCACACGCGGATGAAGCGAGAGCACATCGGACTCTTCAAGCACGCGGTCAAGCGAACACTGGACGACGCCATCACGGAAATCCTCCGCGGTGAGCTGCACATATGGATCGCACACGAGGATCTTGCAGCCGAAGGCTTTGAGGAAACGCACGACGCGGCGGCCGACTTCGCCATAACCGATGAGGCCAACCGTCATTTCCGAAAGTTCCTCGCCTGTGATGTCGGCGCGGTAGAGATCGCCGCGCCACTCGCCCTTGCGCAAGGAGTCGTGGCCAACCGTGATGTTGCGGGTTTGCGCCAGTATGGCGCCGATGGTGAACTCGGCGACAGCGGAGGCATTGCGGCCCGGCGTATTGACGACCGTGATGCCGCGATCACGCGCGGCCTTCATGTCGATGTTGACGGGACCGCCGCGCGAGACGGCGATAAACTTGAGAGACGGCAGTCGGTCCATGATCGAGGCGGAAAACGGAGCGAGCTGCGTTACGGCGATTTCGGCATCGTCAACGAGCGAGACGACGTCGCCGGCGCTTCCCATGTATTCCTTGAGGCCATCCATGCCTTCAACGGCGTAGCCGTGTTCCATGGGCTCGTCCGGCCACGGAAGATCGTGCTTCCTGATGTCGAGCTCGTGCAGGCGGCAGTGATGTTTGAGCGCTTCCTCGAACATGTCCGAAAGCATGAAGCGGTCGCCGATGATCGAGACCTTACGCATCGCTCCGCGCCTCCTTGAGGCCGCGCCAAACAGGGCGGAGCTTCTCGCGCGTGTCGCGGTAGAGCGGATAGGTGGCGTCGAAGAGTTTCGCCAGAGCGGCATCGGGCTTGGTGCTGTTGCCGAGCATGGGATCAACCCACGCCGCCGCTGCTTCCGCCATGCCGGGGTAAATCTTCTGCTGCACGGCGGCCATCATGACGGCGCCGGCAGCGCCCGCTTCCTCGCGGGATACAGTTCGCACGGGGGCTTTCAGCGCGCTTGCCAGCATGAAGCGAAGCGCGTTCGAGCGCGCCGCGCCGCCGGTGATGCGCACTTCCTGGGGCGCGCCGCCCAAAGCTTCGTAACAATCGCGCGCCGCGTGACAGAGGCCTTCGAAGACGCCGCGCATGAGGGCGGCGAAGCCCATGCCCTGTTCGAGACCGGTGAATGTGGCGCGCGCGGCGGGCTCGAGAAATGGACCACGCTCTCCCGCTTGGCTGATGTAGGGATGGTAAAGGAGACGGCCCGGAGGTTCGGCGAGAATTTTTTCGTCGAGGCCCTTCAGGAGATCCTTGCGCTCGCGGTTGACGCCCTGGTCCTTCAAGATACCGAGGGCGAGGTCGAGCAGCCAATCGATGTTGAGCGTGGACGCCATGTTGGACTGCATCTGCGCCACGGTGTCGGGCGCCGGAAAGCACATGGTGTAGCCGGAGCGCTCGGCGTTGAGTTTGACATCGGCGGATTTACGCATGCGCATGTGCATGCCGGTGGAGCCAACGATGGTGCAGCCGGCCTTTCCTTGCGGATCGTAAAGTCCGCCGCCAACGCCGCAACAGATGACATCGAGATAGCCGAGCGAAACGGGTAGGCCTGACTTCAGGCCGGTGAGTTTCGCGGCGGCCTCGGAGAGTCTGGCGGACTCGATTGCGCCGTCGACAGTGGGCGGCAGAAGACGCCGAAGTTCCGGCGCTCCGAGGGCTTCGAGGACTTCCGGCTGATATTCGCGGTCAGCGTAGCGGCCGAAGGTGTAAATCGCTTCGGAGGGATCGGTGACGCGCGCTCCGGTCAGATTGAAGTAGAGCCAGTCCTTGCAGTGATGAGCGCTTGCGGCTTTCGCGAGTAGCTCCGGCGTATTGCGCTTCATCCAGACAAGATGCGTGCTCTGCTGACAAGCGTTGATGCCGGTGCCGGTGCGCTTGTAATGTTCGGGGTATGCGGGGTGCGCCATGAATTCTTCGGCGATCGAAGCGGCGCGCGAATCGAGCCATAGCCACGCGCGGCCCACGGGCGCGCCGTCGCTGTCCATGAGCCAAGTGCCGTCGCCCTGCCCCGTGACCGCGAGCGCCACCGCGCGGTCCCGCAGATTTGGCACTTTCTCGGCGAGGAGACGCAATGTGTGTGCGGCATCGGTCCAGGTGCGCGGCATTTCCTGTTCGACGCCGCCGTTTGGAAGATTGAAATATTCGTTTGGCAATGCGGCAGAGGCCACCTGTTCGCCGGAGAGCGTGAAGGCCACCGACTTGATCACGGAGGTCCCCGCATCGATGCCGATGAGGAGTCCTTCCTTCATGCAAGCTCTCCGCCGTGGGCAATTGCCGCTCCGCTCGCGGGATCGAAGAGATGGAGATCGGGAGCCGCGACCGAAAGTTCGATGTTGCCTCCGGGCTTGCCGTGCACGCGCTCATGCGCTACCGAGACGACGGTGCGGCCCGCGACATCGACCGCCACATGAGTTTGATCGCCGAGCCATTGGCACGACACGATCTTGCCCCTGATCGGCCCTTCTCCCACATGCAGCGCGTGGGGGCGCACGCCAAGCGCCACCTTCTCCATCCGGGCGAGCCGTGCGCGCACGGGCGCGGTGAGATCCGCCGCCGCATAGGAGAGTGTCCCGCCATCGAGCGTGAAAATCACAGTCTTGGCGTTCTGCATGACAGTGGCATTGAAGACATTCATGGGCGGTTCACCGATGAACGTGCCGGTGAAGAGGTTGGCGGGACGGGCCTTCAATTCAGCGGGTGTTGCATACTGCAACAATTCTCCACCTTCCATGACGGCGATGCGATCGGCGAGCGCGTTGGCTTCGGTCTGGTCGTGGGTGACGAGGATCGTGGTGCAATTGTGCTGCCGCAGATAATGTTTGATGCGACCGCGCAGGATGGCGCGCAATTGCGGCTCGAGCTGGCCCATGGGTTCGTCGAGAAGATAGAGCGCTGCCTTCCTCACAAGCGCGCGGCCAAGGCTCGCGCGTTGCTGCTGGCCGCCGGAAACCGATGTTGGATATTTGTCGAGGATGCCGGAAATCTCCAGCATCTCGGCCATCGATCTGACCTTTTCAACCTGTTCCGCTTGCGGAAGCTTCTGGGCTTTCAAGGCGAAGGCCATGTTCTCACCGATCGTCAGCGGCGGATAAAGCGAGTAGGCCTCGAAGGCCATGGCGACGCCGCGCGCCGAGGGCGGCAGCGTATGGATGGGCTTGCCGCCGAGGGTGATGGCTCCTGCCGAAACGTCCTCGAAGCCCGCGATCATGCGGAGCGTCGATGTCTTGCCGCAACCGGAGGAGCCGAGGAGCGCGCAGATCTCGCCGGACTTCACCACGAGATCGAGCGCGCGCACCGCATGCACCGGCTCCTTGCCGCGCGGGCGATAGACCTTGTCGACCTTGGAAATGACCAACTCAGCCATTGAGGCGCTCGCCGGTGATCTTGTCGAAGATATGAGTGCCTGCGGCATCGAAGGCCACCGAGACATGGCTGCCCGGCTCCGGTGCTTGCGCGGAGGACGGCAGCGAAGCGAGAAACTCCCAGCCGCCTTTCGATTGCAGCAGCAATACGGTGCGTTCGTTGAGCGGCGTCACGGCGAGCACTTCGGCGGTCAATCCTCCTTTGGCGCCGAGTTTTACGGCTTCCGGCCGCACGCCGAAGACGACGTCCTTGCCAACATGCGCTTCATAACCCGCCGGCAATGACACGGCCGCGCCGCTCAACGATACGAACCCGGTTTCGATTTTCGTGTCCGCCGTGTTGATTGCGGGGTCGCCAAAGAGGCGGGCGACGCCGAGGGTGGCGGGCTTCATGTAGATGTCTTCCGGGGTCGCGGTCTGCACGAAGCGCCCGCCAGCGATGACGGCGATGCGGTCGGCGAGCGCCATGGCTTCCTTGTAGTCCTGAGTCACATAAAGCACGGTGGCGCCGGTCTGGCGCAAGAGCCGTGGCAGTTCGAGGCGCATTTCGAAGCGGAGCTTGGCGTCGACATTGCGCAAGGGATCGTCGAGCAGGAGAATACGCGGCTCGGAGGCGAGCGCTCGCGCGAGCGCGGTGCGCTGTTTCTGGCCGTTCGAGAGTTCGCGCGGCGCATGGCCCAGCACGTGATCGATCTTGAGGAGCTTGGCGACTTTCAAAACCGCGTCGTGGGAATGTCCCCGCGCGTGCAGCGGCACCGCGATGTTTTCTTCCGCCGTCATGTGCGGAAAGAGTGCGAAGTTCTGGAACGCCATGCCGACATTGCGATGCTCGGGCGCTACGTCCGTCATGTCCTGGCCTTGCAGCTCGATGGAGCCCGCCGTCGGCTCCTCCACCCCGGCGATCAAGCGGAGGAGAATGGTCTTGCCGGTTCCCGAGCCGCCGAAGATGACGACGATCTCGCCCTCTTCCGCCGCGAGGTCCAAGCCTTCGAAGACCTTGACCGCGCCGAATGACTTGGAGAGTCCTCTGAGGGCGAGCTGGCTCATCCCTTCACCGCTCCCATGCTGAGGCCCTCGACGAGATAACGCTGGGCATAGAGCGCGAGCGCGAGTGTTGGCGTGACGGAGAACACGATGGCGGCGGCGATCTGGCCGTATTGGATGCCGGAGGCGGTGACGAAGGCGAGCGCGCCTACGGTGACCGGTTGCTTGTCGGCGGAGGCGAGGATCAGCGCGAAGATGAAGTTATTCCAGGCGAAGATGAAGGCGAGAAGTGCAGCCGCGGCAATACCGGGGCGCGCCAGCGGCAATGCGATTTTCCAGAAGGTCTTGAGCCAACTGTTGCCGGCGATGCGATAGGCGTGTTCGATATCCGGGCTGATGTCCTCGAAATAGCCGCGTACGATCCACAAAATGAGCGGCAGGCAGATCAACTGATAGACCCAGATCAGGCCGATGTAAGTGTTGTTGAGGCCGAGCCACTGGAAGATGCTGGCGAGTGGAAGAAGCACGAGAAGGGCCGGCGCGAAGCGGAACGAAAGCAGCGTGAAGGCGATGTCCTCGCCCAGTCGAAACTTGAAGCGCGCGAAGGCATAGGCCGCGGGCACGCCGAGGATGAGCGAGAGCAGCACCGAGAAGGTCGAGAGAAGCACCGAGTTCCAGAGATTGCTCATGAAGTCGAGTTTGAGGCTTCCCGCGGCGGTGACGAGCTGGCCGGTGATCAGGCCCCGGTAGTTGTCGAGCGTCGGCGAAAAGGTGAGCGAGGGCGGAATGCGCAGGATGGTCTCGTTCGTCTGGAACGACATGAGGAAGATCCAGAAGATCGGGAACATGAAGAAGATGACGATCAGCGCGAGAAGAATGGCGCGGCCGAAACGCTCGAGGGTGGAGGTGTGGTCCATCAGCCTCTTCTCCTGCGAAGCGGGAGAAGAGGGGGGACCCATCGCGTCAGCGATGGGGGGAGATGAGGGTGAGTAAGTGCGATTTGACTCACCCTCACCTCCCCCATTGCTTCGCAATGGGGCCCCTTCCTCTCCCGCTTCGCTGGAGAGGCCATCACGCCCCTCCATGCGCTTTTTCGCGCAGTTTCAGCCATTGCTTGATGAAGAGGTGGGAGAGGAAATAGGTGATGGCCCAGAGGATGATCATCATGGCGGAGGCGCGGGCGATGTTGGTGGCTTGCAGGTAGTCGAGATAGGCCTGGACCTGGAAGACGAGCAGCTTGTCGCCGGGCCCGCCCTGGGTCATGGCGTAGACGATGTCGAATTGCTGGATCGAGTCGAGCAGCCGGAAGAGAGTCGCGGTCAGGATGTAGGGCATCAGCATGGGAAGCGTGATGCGGAAGAACACGAAACTTCGCGGCACGCCATCGAGTGCCGCCGCTTCGAATGGCGCTTTGGGCAGCGAACGCAGGCCCGCGAGCAGCAGAATCATGATGAAGGGCGTGTAGACCCAGATATCGACAAGCACGACGGTGAACAGCGCCGTCGAGGGATCGGAACCCCATTTCATGTCGGGGAAGCCGGCGAGCGCCAACATATAGCTCAAGATGCCGAAATTGGGGTTGGTCATCAGCTTCCACATCAGCGCGGCAAGGGCGGGCGCCGTCATCAAAGGCAGCAGAAGCAGGATCGAGATGAAATTGTTGGTGCGCGTGGGGCGCTGAAGCAAGAGTGCGATCAGCAGGCCGAAGATGAGTTCGAGCAGCACCGTGAGACCGGCATAGAGCAGCGAGATGTAGAGCGTGTTCCAGAATTTCGGGTCGCTGAAGAAGCCGATATAGTTGTCGAACCAGATGAATTTCTTCATCGCCGGAAGGTTCAGCCGGTAGCGGTGCAGCGAGTACCAGACGGCGGTGAAAAATGGAATCAGAATGCCGATGCAGACGAGAAGCGCCGGCAGGCTCAAGAGATAAGGCAGCGCCTTGCGCATGAAGCGGCTTTGGCGCGCGGCGGGTGACGGATGTGCGGCGGCGGAGGTCATCGAACCCCAGACCTTAGAACCAAAACTTGCAGTTTGAGAGGAAAGGCGCGCGGACACAAGTGGGCAAGGGAGATAGCCAACTCGCGCCCCACGCGCCTTTTTGGTGTTAGCCGAGCCCGGCCTCCACCAGTTTCTTGTCCATTTCGGCGGCCATGGCGTCGAGGCCTTCGTCCACCGGAATTTCCTTTGCCACCATCTTCTGCAGGTTCTCCGACCACAGCGTGGTGAGATCGAAGAACAGCGGCTGGGCGGTGAAGTAGATCTTGGCGCCCGGGGCCGAGACGTCATGCTGGTTGAGGTAGCCCGGATAGGACTTGTCGATTCGGTCGCGGAACTCGGCATCCGCCCATACCGAGGCGCGGACCGGGTTGACGAAGTCCATCTTGCGCGCGCCGAAGAGGTCGTGCTCGACGGAGGTTGCCCATTGCAGGAACCACCAGGTGGCGTCCTTCTGCGCGCCGGCATTGTTCATGGCGAGCGACCAGATCCAGACGTTGGGGGTGGGAGCGGTGGCCGCGGGATTCGCCGCGAAGGGCGCGTAGCCGAGGTTGCCCTTCTCCTTGTTGTCGCCGCCGTTCATGAAGTAGCCGAGGATGTCGGCGTCGAAGATCATGGCGGAAGCGCCGGCGCCCAAGTCGGTGCCGACCTGATACCAGGTGTAGGTCGACCAGTTCTTGGGACCTGAGTCCTGGATCATCTTCACCCAGTCCTTGTGGAATGCCTTGGAGCCGGCCGAGTTCATCGAGGCCTTCAGTTTACCGTCGGCGACGTTGAAGTCCTTCTCGCCGAAGTTGGCGTAGCCCGAGAGGAAGCCTGGATGGATCGAGGCCCAGGAGCGCGAGCCGCGCACGCCGATGCCATAGGGTCCGCCCAGATCCTTGGTGAGCTTGGCCGAGGTTTCGACCATTTCGCCCAGGTTCTTCGGCGGCTGCACGCCTACCTTGTCGAACATCGACTTGTTGTAGGAGATGTTGTTGAGCTCGTAGCCCCAGGGGATGCACCACTGTTTGGCATCGGCGGAGCCGAGTTCGCCGCCGGGAACGCCGTTCCAGGAGGTCGAGGCGCGAAGACCTGGAAGAACGTCGTCCCAGTTGTAGCCTGGGTTCGTCTTGGCGGGATCCTTGATGTATTCGTTGAGGTCGGTGATCCAGCCCGCCGGGCCATAGGTCCAGGTCATGTAAGCGCCGGTCATGAAGGCGTCATACTCGGTCGAGCCCGAGGAGAGCGCCGCCGTGACCTTGTCGAAGTAGACATCCTCCGGGAACACGTCCCAGGAGATTTCCATGCCGGTCATGTCCTTGAAGGTCTGGATGTTGGCGATCATCGCGTCGGCATAGGGATGCTTGTTGAGCAGCAGCTTAAGCTTCGAGCCCTTGAACGCCATCCAGTCGAAATCGGCAGCCATGGCACGGCTCTGGGCTTGCGTCAGGAGGAAGCCCGCGGTGCTTGCGGTTAGCCCAAGTTTCGCAGTCTTGTCGAGTAGTTCGCGGCGGCTCAGCTTCTTCGCCACGAAGGCATCGAAGAGGCCTTTTTCCTTGTCGTACATATGTGAGTCCTCCAGTTGGTTCTTGTTTTCGGTCAGCCCGTTGCGGTTTTCCCGTTCTTCTTGCCGGGCTCGCGTCCCGGTTTCTCGCGCACGAGGCGGCGCGCGGTCGCCTCGTCGGTGATCAGGCCGAAAAGAAGTCCGCTTTCGAGAATGGCGCGGATGGCCCGAGTTTTCGAAGTGCCGCCGGCGAGGGCGACGATCTTGTGCGACTTGAGTTCGGCGATCGAAGGCGCCAGCGCCCGGTCCGAGACCGAGTTGGGAACAATCGCGCCCTTGTCCGAGAAGAAATGTCCGAGGATTTCTCCGGTGGCTCCGGAGTTCATGACGGCATCGACGTCTTCATCGTCCACCATGCCGCCCGTGGCAATGAAGCTGTTGCGGTCGATGCCGCCGATGCCGGCGATGTAGAGTTCCGCCTTGCGCGCCATGGCGATGACATCCGACACGCCGAACTGCGACTCGAGCACCTGCTTGTCGCGCTTGGTATTGGCGAAGAACGGCACCGGCATGACATAAGCCTCGGCACCAGTGCGGTCGGCGATGCGATGGATCACATCGAAAGGGCTGGCGGCGAAGCGCCGGGTGAGGCCGCCAAGCAACGAGACAAACTCGATGCCATTGGCCGCGATGGCGGGCAATGCGTCGGCGGCGGCGGCCAGCGTACGGCCATGGCCGATACCGATGAGCCGGTAGGACTTGCTCTCGATGAGCGTGCGGATGTAGCGCGCGCCCGCCGCGGCAAGCGTTGCGAGTGGCAGCGGGCCTTCGTCGATGTTCGGCACCACTTCGCAATGGCCAAGGCCGTGGAGAGCTTTCAGGCTCTCTTCGAGTTCGATGCAGCCCGAAATCGGCCCCTCGACATAAACGCGCACCAGACCTTCGTTGCGCGCCTTGGCAATGAGGCGGTGGGCTTTGGTGTTGGGCACGCCGAGAAGCTCCGCCACTTCGCCCTGTGTCTTTCCGCCCGACAGATGCAACCAGGCGGCGCGCGCGGCGAGCGCCGATTCCTGATCGAACTGCGAAACCCGGAACGGAATGGTCAATCGCACTGTCCTGTTTGAATTATTTTGCTTGAGGTGAAATATTTTTCATATAGGGTGCGGAGTCAATCAAATTCGTCGCTGCGCTGCACCATGGGCTTCACGCTCTCCGTCAACACCAATCCCTTCGTGAACCGCTTCGCGGAGCCCGAGGATTTGATTGGCGTGCTGGTGGATGACATCGGAATCGGCAACATCCAGCTGGTGCACGAGTTCATCAATCCAAGCTGGGATGCGGCCACGGTCCGGCGGCTCACCGACCGGATGGCGAAGGCGCTGGCGGCGAAGGGCGGGAGAATCACGTCGATGATGACGGGCCCCTATGGCAGGCTCAATCATTTCGCCCATCCCGATGCAGGCGTGCGCGACTACTACGTGAAGTGGTTCAAGGGCATGGCGGACATCGCCGGCGATCTCGGCTGTCCGGTGATCGGGACGCAATTCGCGATCTTCACTTATCGCGACTGGGACGACCCGGCGCGGCGCACCGAACTCATGAAGATCGCGCTCGATTGTTGGAGCGATGTTGGAGACCACGCGAAGGCAAAGGGTCTTGCATGGTTGCTATGGGAGCCGATGTCCGTGGGCCGCGAATTGGGGCACACTTTGAAGGCGACCCAGGAGTTGCAAGACTGGATTGATGCGGCGAAACTGCTGCTGCCGTTGAAACCCATGGTGGATATCGATCATGGCGATGTGTCCTCGCCCGATCCCGCCGATGTCGACCCTTACGAATGGGCGAAACGTTTCGCCACGCAATCGCCGATCATTCACATCAAGCAATCGACGATGAACAAGGGTGGGCATTGGCCCTTCACGGCGCACTACAACAAGGACGGCCGCATCACGCCGGAGAAGCTGCTCGACGCCGTGAGGGCCGGTGGCGGTGTGGACAACGAGCTTTGCCTCGAACTCGCCTTCCGTGAGCGTGAGCCCACCGACAGAAGTGTGGTGAGCGCGGTCAGGGAGTCGGTCGCATATTGGTCGCCTTTCACCAAGACCGGATTGAACTGAGGCATCCGCAAGATTGACAACACAAATCGTTGCCCATAGGAAAAGCTCAGGCAAGCAGAAGAGCGGTTCGACCGCCGTAACAAAGAGACTCTGAAAATTCAGTCTGGGAGGACACCATGAAAATCTTGAAGAGCGTGCTTGCGACAATTGCCGCAACTACGATGATGACCAGCATTGCATCGTCGGAGCCGAAGACAATGATGCTGCATCAATGGGCCACTGGCTCTGATGCCGCGTCAATCGCCAAGCTCGGCGAAATGTTCACCGCCAAGGGCGGCAAGTGGGAACAGAACGCCATTGCCGGCCACACCGCCAACACGCTGGCGAAACTGCGCGCCGACGTGCTGGCGGGCAACGCGCCCGCCGCGGTGCAGTTGAAGGGACCGGAAATCGCCGAGTGGAACGACACCGGCAAGACCGCAAATCTCGACGAACTGGCGAAAGCCGAGAACTGGGAAGCCGTGGTCGCGCCGGAACTGTTCCCGGTCATGAAGCCGAAAGGTTCATGGGTTGCGGTGCCGATGAACATCCACCGCATCAATTGGATCTGGGGCTCCGTGCCCGCCATGAAGGCAGCCGGAGTCGATGCTTTGCCGAAGACCTGGGCGGAATTCAATGCGGCCTGCGACAAGGCGGTTGCCGCCGGCAAGATCTGCCTCTCGCACCTCTCGGCCGACTGGACCGACGCGACAACCTTCGAAGTTGTGGTCTACGGCATGGACGCGGACCTCTTCCGCAAGGCCTTCGTCGAAGGCGACACGGCGGCCCTGCGGTCCGAAGGGATGGTCAAGGCCTTCGAGCAGATGCGCTTGATGGTGACGAAATACATGGACCCCGGCATCGCCGGCCGCGACTATGACACCGCATCCAACATGATGGCAAACGGCGAGGCTTTGTTCTTCATCATGGGCGATTGGGAAATCGGCGTGCTGAAGGCCGCCGGCAAGGAACAGGGCAAGGATTACGTCTGCGCCCAGGCGCCAACCGACTGGGGTAAGCCCGGCTTCATCCTGAATTCGGACTCGGTCGTATTCTTCCAGCAGTCCGATCCCGACTATGTGGAAGGCCAGAAGCTTCTCGCCTCCACCATCCTATCGCCGGAATTCCAGTCGGTGTTCAACATCTCCAAGGGTTCGATCCCGGCGCGGCTCGACGTTGACCTGAGCCAAGGCTTCAACGCCTGCCAGCAGACGGCGCAAGCCGACCTCGCCGCCTCCATCAAGGAGGGCACGCTAGTGCGATCCATGGCCCATAACATGACTGTGCTGCAGAAGTACCGCGGCGCCATGATGGAGACCATCACCGAGTTCGTGAACTCCGACCAGTCCGCCGCCGACGCGGCCAACGCCATGGCGGACGCGGTGGAAGCGCAGAAGTAGGATAAGGACGCGCGTCCCCTCCCCTCGCGGGAGGGGACGTGTATATTCCCGTCATGTCATCACCGGTTCCGGCTGCACCTTGGCGTGAGCGGCTCCTCGAGCACCTGCCGCTCATCCTGCTCGTGCCGTCGCTCATCGCGAGCTTCATCTACATCGTCGTCTTCACCGGCTGGACGCTCTACCTCTCGCTCTCCGATTCCGCGCAGCTGCCGTCCTACGGCTTCGTCGGCCTCGAGAACTATTTCTCGCTGTGGTCCAACAAGCGCTGGAGCATCGCCTATTCCAACCTCTTCTTCTTCAGCGTGTTCTACGTCCTCGGCACCATGCTGGTGGGGCTCATGCTCGCCATCCTCATCGACCAGCGGGTGCGCGGCGAAAGCGTCTGGCGCACCATCTTCCTCTATCCCCTTGCCGTCTCCTTCGTCGTCACCGGCACGGTGTGGAACTGGCTCTACGAACCGACAGTAGGCTTCGAGGCGCTCGTCAGGTCGCTAGGCTGGGCCGATTTCAAGTTCGCGATGATCAAGGACCGCAAGCTCGCGATCTATCCCGTTATACTCACAGGTATCTGGCACGCCTCTGGCTTTGCCATGGCGCTCTTTCTCGCGGGGCTAAGGTCTGTCGACCAGGACCTGGTGAAGGCGGCGCAAATCGACGGGGCGGGGCCCTTCCGCACCTACACCAGGGTCATCTTGCCGGTGATTGCGCCCATCTTCATTGCCGTTGCGGTCATCATGCTGCAATTCGCCATCAAGACCTTCGACCTCGTGCTGGCGCTCACCAATGGCGGACCGGGCCTCGCCACGACGTTCCCGGCAATCTACGTCTACGACCTGATGTTCCAGCGCGGGCAGATCGCGGAAGGGGCAGCCGCGGCAATCATGATCCTTTTGGCCCTCGCCGTCGTTCTCGTGCCCTACGGCCTCTTCAGCGCCTGGCAATCGCGGAAGGCCTCGGGCCATGGCTGACGCCGCCGCGTACAGTGACCTGGAAGCCGCCCGCGCCGCGCGCAGCTACCTCATCGGCCGCGTCGCCATCTATGGTTTCCTCGCCCTCTTCGCGCTCATATATCTCATGCCGCTCTGCGTCGTGATCCTCAATTCCTTCCGCACCAATCCCGAGATCTCGGCCAATGGGCTGATCGCGTGGCCCGACGCGCTCCTCGTCGACGCCTGGCCCAACGCCTGGGGCACCTATTGCCTCAACGGACGTTGCGAAGGCATGGCGCAGAACTTCTGGAACTCGGTCTACATGACCATTCCCGCCACCTTCATCTCCACGCTGCTCGGCATGCTCAACGGCTACATCCTGTCGAAGTGGCGGTTCCGAGGTTCCAACGCGCTCTTCACCTTCATGATGTTCGGAGTTTTCATGCCGGGTCAGATCGCACTCATGCCCTGGGCCTACATCCTGGGCACCACCGGCCTCAACAAGACCATGTGGGGACTGGTGCTGGTGCACGTGATCCAGGGCCTCTCTTTCACAACGCTTTTCGCCCGGAACTTCTACGTCAGCATCCCCGACGACCTCATCAAGGCCGCGCGCATCGACGGCGCCGGTTTCTGGCGCATCTTCTGGAAGATCATCATGCCGTTGTCGCCACCCATCCTCATCGTCACGGTCATCTGGCAATTCACCGGAATCTGGAACGAGTTCCTCTACGGCGTGGTGCTCACCACCGGGAAAACGCAGCCGGTCACCGCCGCAATTGTCGCCTTCTCGCAATCGGGACAGACGGTGCGCGAGTACGACGTCATGAGCGCGGGCGTGCTCATCGCCGCTCTTCCGCCCTTGCTCATTTATCTCTTCGGCGGAAAATACTTTGTGCGGGGGCTCACTCAGGGAGCGGTCAAGTAGGCGATGGCGGATCTCCAGATCAGGGACGTACGGAAAAGCTTCGGCGCCGTCGAGGTGCTGAAGGGTGTCGACCTTGACGTGCGATCGGGCGAGTTCGTTGCCCTGGTCGGACCTTCGGGCTGCGGCAAGTCCACCTTGCTGGCGATCATCGCGGGACTGGAAAAGGCTTCTTCCGGCACCATTTCCATCGGTGGACGCGTTGTGAACAGCGTGCCCCCAAAGGATCGCGACATCGCCATGGTGTTCCAGTCCTACGCGCTCTATCCAACCATGACCGTGCGCCAGAACATGATGTTCGGCATGGAGGCGCGAGGCGTTCCGAAACCGGAGCGGGAGGCCGCCTTGATGCGCGTTTCGGCACTTCTGCAAATCGGGCAGTTGCTCAATCGAAAGCCCGGCCAACTGTCCGGCGGCCAAAGGCAGCGTGTCGCCATGGGCCGCGCCCTGGTGCGCGATCCATCGCTTTTCCTGTTCGACGAGCCGCTTTCGAACCTCGACGCAAAACTTCGCGTCGAGATGCGTGGTGAAATAAAGAAACTTCATCAGCAGATCGGCAAGACGACGGTCTATGTGACTCATGATCAGGTGGAGGCCATGACGCTGTCGTCGCGCATTGCCGTGCTGCATAAGGGCGTGCTGCAACAATTCGACGAGCCGCAAGCCATCTACGACCGGCCGGCCAACATGTTCGTCGCCGGTTTCATGGGTTCTCCGGCAATGAACTTCATCCCGGCGCGGGTAACGGGCAAGCCCGGAAACCTGGCGATCAAACTTGCCGAAGGCACGGCGAGCGCATGTTCATTGTCGCTGCCGAAACGATTCAAACTGGCGGCGGTGGAAAAGGCGGTCGCGGGTATCAGGCCGGAGCATTTTGGCCCCGCTGGCGCCAAGGACAAGAATGCCCTGAAGGCAGATGTCATCCTGGTGGAACCAACGGGATCGGAGACGCATGTCTTGGCGCGTTTCGGCGGCAGGGAGATAACGGCGCGGTTCCATCCCAATCAGGCGCCGAATGTCGGTGACACAATCCGCCTCGGCATCGACATGGACCGCATCTGCATCTTCGACGCGGCAACCGAAACGGCTTTGGCGTGACGGCCGGTTTTGCCACATATCCGAGCCTGCGCGATGCTGTGTTTCTGGTTTCGGGCGGCGCCTCCGGAATTGGCGAAGACATCGTCCGCGCGGCGCACGCACAGGGAGCAAGCGTCGCCTTTCTGGACATCGCCGATGCCGCTGGCAAGGCCCTTTCAGCCGCGCTGCCGGGGTCTCTGTATCTGCGTTGCGATCTGACCGAAACGGACAGCATTCCCGAGGCTATTTCGCAGGTCCGCGAGGCGCTTGGTCCAATAAAGGTGCTCGTCAACAATGCCGCCAACGACGACCGGAAGCTGCCAGAGGAGATCGATTCCGAGTATTGGGACTGGTCGATGAACGTCAATCTCAAGCAGCAGTTCTTCTTGTCGCAGCAGGTTCTGCCTCACATGAAAGCCCTTGGCGGTGGCTCGATCATCAATTTCTCCTCCATCGCCTGGCGCTACGGTGCGGATACCATGACGGCTTATGTGACCGCGAAGTCGGCGGTCGTGGGGCTCACGCGCGCGCTTGCACGGAACTTCGGCGCCCACAATATCCGTGTGAACTCCATCGAGCCTGGTGCCGTCATCACCGAAAAGCAGCGCAAGCTCTGGTATCCAACCCAGGAGCAGATCGATGCCATGGTCGGCCGCCAGAAAATCAAACGCATGCTGACGGCGGACGAGATCGCACGCGCCGTGCTGTTCCTCGCCTCAGATGACAGCCGCATGATCACGGGCCAATCGCTTATTGTCGACGCAGGCCTGTCATGAAGCTCGATGTTGGACTCAATCCTTATGGCCTCGCCTATCATCTGGGTTTGCAGGGCAAGGGTACGCCGCGTGTCAATCCGTATGGAAAGGGTTTGGAAGGATTTATCGCGATAGCGGCGGAGCTTGACGCAAAGGTGCTTGAGATATTCGAGCCGTGGCTCGCGGAGCTCTCCGACGGGCAGCTTATTGACCTTCGCAAGCGCCTCGCGGATCTGAGCATGACTCCCGTTGTCAGCGCGGGGCTTAACATGGGCACGCTCAAAAGCGCATTCCGCTCGGCGCGCCTGCTCGATGCAAAGGTCATCCGGGTTGGACTGTCGTCGGTGCTCGAAGGCAGCCGGAGCGCCTGGGGCGAGAAGTGGAAGGGGGTTTTGAAGGAGGTTCACGACCGCCTTTCACAGTACACACCTGTTGCGCGAGATGAGGGGCGCATCATGGCCATCGAGAACCACCAGGATTTCGGAAGCGAGGAACTCGTGAGCTTTTGCGAAAACTATACGCAGGCGGTGTTCATCACGCTCGATACCGGCAATACGTTTCCCGTGGCCGAGTCGCCCATGGACTTTGTCCGCCGCGCCGCGCCCTACGTACGGCATGTGCATTTGAAGGACTATCGCGTTCAGTTCACAGATGAAGGCTACAGGCTGGTGCGCTGCGCCATTGGCGACGGCGCGGTGCCTTTCAAGGATATGATCGGAGAATTGGCGAAGCACCATACGAGCATGACCGCGGTGCTGGAGCCGGGAGCGCTCGAAGCGCGTCACATTCGATTCCTCAGTCCTGATTGGTGGATTGGCTACCCGCCCATGGATGCGAGGGCTCTCGCGGCGGCGCTTGCGGCAGCGCGGGTCAACCGCCTCGCTGATGACGAAGACTACCGCACGCCGTGGGAGCGGCAGGTGGACCATGAACTTGTGGACTACGAACTTTCGATGATTCGCCGCAGTGCCGCGAACATGCGCGCCCTTGGTTTGATGACGTAAGAGGATGGAATGAGCAAAGAACTCGCAGGCAAGATCGCATTCGTCACCGGTTCGGGCCGGGGCCTTGGAAACACCATGGCCATACGGCTTGCGGAGCTTGGCGCTCACGTCGCGGTGCATGACCTCTCGCCTACTGAAACCGCGAAGTATGGTGAGGCGAAGTCGCTTGCAGACGTGGTGAGACAGATCGAGTCGCTTGGCGTGAAGAGCGTCGGCGTCACCGGCAACATCGGAGACAAGGCCGCGGTCGCGCGGATGAAGCAGGAGATCGAGGCGAAGCTGGGCGAAGTGGAGATCCTGGTGAATTGCGCCGGCGGCGATATTGGCGCCACCGGCAACAAGCCAAAGCCCAACAATGCGCTCGACATCTCCTTCGAGGACATCAAGGTGCTCACCGACAACAATCTCATCGGAACCATGCTGGTGTGTCAGGCCTTCGTGCCGCCAATGGTGAAGAAGGGCTCTGGAAGCGTTATCAACATCGCATCCGCCGCGGCGCATCTTGGTTGCTCGCCGGAAGTCGTCTACTCGACGCTGAAGGCAGCGGTTGTGCACTACACGCGCTGTCTCGCCAAGGAACTCTATCACGAGGGCGTGCGCATCAACGCCGTGAGCCCCGGCCCAACGAAGACGGCGCGCTTTCAGGCGACGCGCGCGACCGATCCGAACAAGATGGACGCCGCGAAGAAATCATTCGACCGCTATGCGGAGCCTTCGGAGATCGCAGATGCGGTGGCCTTCCTTGCGGGGCCGCGGTCCAAGTTCATCAACGGCCAGGTGATCCGCGTCGATGGCGGGTTGACACTGTTTCCGGGTTAAAACGCCACGCGATCAGCACCTTTGAGGCCTAACATCTGACGCGCTTCGCCTGGGCTTGCGATTTCGAAGCCGAGCTCCTCGATGATGCGGCGGATCTTTGCGACTTGCTCCGCGTTGGAAACCGCGAGCTTGCCGCGCCCGATGAAGAGCGAGTCCTCAAGGCCGACACGGACATTGCCGCCCATCATCACGGCCTGGGTTGCGAATGGCATCTGATTGCGGCCTGCGGCGAGCACCGACCAGCGATAGTCTTTGCCAAACAGCTTGTCCGCTGTCTCCTTCATGAATACGAGATTGCGCATATCCGCGCCGATGCCGCCGAGAATGCCAAAAATCATCTGCACGAAATAGGGCGGCTTCAACACGCCGCGGTCGACGAAATGCGCGAGATTGTAGAGATGCCCAACATCGTAGCACTCGTGTTCGAAGCGCGTGCCATGGCCCTGCCCCATCACTTCGAGGATGCGCGCGATATCCTTGAACGTATTCCGGAAGATTGCGTCCTCGGTGGCCGCCAGCATTTGCGGCTCCCATTCGTGCTTCCAGGTTTTGTATTTCCCGAGCAGCGGAAACAGGGCAAAGTTTATCGACCCCATGTTCAGCGAACACATTTCCGGCGCGGCCTTGGATGGGCCTTCAAGCCGCTGATCGACGGTCATCAGCATCGAGCCGCCTGTGGTGATGTTGATCACCGCGTCCGTCGCCTGCTTGATGCGCGGCAGAAACTGCATGAACACCGAAGGATCGGACACCGGCTTGCCGTTTTGGGGATCGCGGGCATGGAGGTGAAGTATCGCGGCCCCGGCCTCAGCCGCTTCGATGGCGGAGGATGCAATCTGGTCGGGCGTAACTGGCAAATGCTCCGACATGGTCGGCGTGTGAATGCTTCCGGTTACCGCGCAGGAGATGATGATTTTGTCCGCCATGTGTTATGCCTTCTTGAATGTCAGCGATTTGAATTTGCGTGTTTGTTCGGTCAGAGCCATTTCGGTTGGCAGGCGCTCCATGGAGGACGCGCCATAGAACCCATGACAGGTCTTTACACGATCAAAAATGAACTGCGCATCGTCCGGCATCGACACCGGGCCGCCGTGAACGAGAATGATGGCGTCTTTGTTGACCTTGAGCGCTGCGTCCGCCCACTCATCCACCAGGGCGGGACAATCGGCAAGCTTCAATGCCGTTTTCGAACCTATGCTCCCACCTGTCGTCAATCCGAGATGGCAGACGATGATGTCAGCGCCCGCTTGGGTCATGGCTTTCGCCTCCTCCGCGTTGAACACATAAGGCGTGGTCAGCATGTCCTTCTCACGGGCGAGGCGGATCAGATCGACCTCCTGGCCATAGGACATCCCCGTCTCTTCTAGATTGGCGCGCAGCAGGCCGTCGATCAGGCCGACGGTTGGAAAGTTCTGGATGCCGGCGAAGCCAAGCGCCTTCAACTCGTCGAGAAAGTGATCGAAGATGCAGAACGGATCGGTGCCATTGACGCCAGCGAGAACGGGAGTCTTGCGCACGACAGGCAAGACCTCATGCGCCATCTCGCGGACGATCTCGTTGGCATTGCCGTAGGCGAGTAATCCGGAGAGCGAGCCGCGGCCAGCCATGCGATAGCGGCCGGAGTTGTAGATGACGATCAAGTCGATGCCGCCATCTTCCTCGCATTTGGCGGAGAGTCCTGTTCCGGCGCCGCCGCCAATGATCGGGATGCGCTTCCGCTTCATCTCCTGAAAGCGCGCTACCAGGCTAGAACGGCAAAATCTCATCAAACTTCCTCGATGTTCAAACGGCTCAGCAACTCGAAACGGTCCACGTCAACCAGTCCCATATCGCTGATTTTCAGATGTGGAATGACCGGAAGCGGCAGGAAGGCGACTTGCAGGAAGGGTTCTGGAAGGATTGTGCCAAGCGACTTCGCTGCCGCGCGGAGAGGGATGAGAGCTTCGCGCACGTCTTCGTAGGATTTGTCGCTCATGAGGCCTGCGACGGGAAGCGAAAGTTCGGCAAGCACCTTGCCTTCATTCGCGACCACGAAACCGCCGCCAATCTCGCGCAGCCGGTTCGCGGCGACAGCCATGTCGCCGTCGTCCGCGCCGACAACACAAATGTTGTGGCTGTCATGCCCCACTGTTGAAGCGATGGAGCCCTTCTTCACTCCGAAGCCATGCACAAACCCCACACCAATATTGCCATTGATGCCATGCCGCTCAACCACGGCGACCTTGATCACATCCTGATCCAAATCGCAAAGAGCCACACCGCCACGCGATGGCAAATGCTTGCGCAGATGTTTTGTGATGATTCTTCCCGGTTCGACGCCGATCACCGGAACGTTGCGGCCATCTCCCTTGGCTTCGAAACTTTGCGCGGTCACCGTTCTCGACTTGACGCTGCCATAACCCACGGCCGCGATTGTCTTGCGGGTGGCGAAGAGTTTGTCATCGACGAAGCGGCCAGCCGAAAGGACGTGTTCAACGCGGCAGTTCTCGAGACTGTCGATGATTGCAAGATCGGCTCGCCAGCCGGGCGCGACAAGGCCGCGATCATGTAGGCGGAACGCTTTCGCGGCAGAGATGCTAGCGGCACGGTACACGGCAAGCGGCGGCGCGCCTCGGGCGACCGCCGTGCGGATCATGAAGTCCAGATGCCCCTCCTCGGCGATGTCCAGCGGGTTGCGGTCATCCGTACACAGAGCAATGAACGGCGAGTTGCGTTCGGTGATGATCGGGATGAGCGCGTGCAGATCCTTCGACACAGAGCCTTCGCGGATCAGGATATGCATGCCCTTGGAGAGTTTTTCCAGCGCCTCTTCCGCCGTTGTGGTCTCGTGATCGGTGCGGATGCCCGCCGCCAGATAACCATTGAGTTCCTTGCCGCGCAGCAAAGGCGCGTGGCCGTCGATATGGCGGCCGGCGAAGAGTTCGATCTTGTCGAGGCATTGCGGATCGAGCGCCAGAACGCCCGGATAGTTCATGAACTCGGCAAGGCCGATCACCTTGGGGTGATTCATGAAGGGCTTGAGGTCTTCCGCCGAAAGCCTTGCGCCTGATGTTTCGAGATGGGTTGCCGGCACGCAGCTTGAAAGCTGCACGCGGAGGTCCATCACGGTTTGTTCGGCGCATGCGAGGAAATATGTGATACCGGCGGCCCCCAGCACATTGGCGATCTCGTGCGGATCGCAGATCGCGGTGGTGACGCCATGCTTGATCACGCAGCGGTCGAACTCCAATGGAGTGACAAGCGAGGACTCGACGTGGAGATGCGTGTCGATGAAGCCGGGAACGGCGATCTTTCCGGAGATGTCGATCTCGCAATTCCCGCGATACTCGCCGAATGTGCCGACGATCGTGCCGCCGCAAATCGCAATGTCGGAGGCAATCAGCTCTCCGGAGACGAGGTCGAAGAACCTGCCTCCTTTCAGAACCAAGTCAGCTGGAGACTGCCCTGCCCCTTGGCTGATGATCCGGCTGATTGGACTACCCACGCAATGCTATCCCGTTACCCAAGGATCGCACGCTAGCAATGTTCGAGACGGACAGAAAGGCTGTTCAACCTGTCTTGACCCATGACCGCGCGATAGACGATTTGAGCGCCGCATCGACGACTTTCTGGATTTCCCAGGCTTCGCGGAAATCGGGGCCTGCTCTACGGCCGCCTGCAATCGCGCCCAGGAACTCGGCCATTTCGATGGTCTTCAGATCGTTGAAGCCGATCTGATGGCCCTGCGCCACGCAGAAGTTTCCATAAGGCGCGTGCTGCGGGCCGGACTCGATTGTGGTGAAGCCGGAGGTTTTCGGCTCGCCCCCCGCCTTGTAGTGGTGGAGCACATTGAAGTGCTCTTGCGAGAAAACGAGACTTCCGTTGCTGCCGTGAACTTCAAACTCGAGCTGCATCTTGCGGCCAGTGGTAAGCCAGCTTGCCTCGATGTTTGCGCCGCAGCCTCTTTCGAAACGCGCGAGAATGCGGGCGATGTCGTCCGCTTTGACCTCGCGGCGCTCCTTTGCGCCGGGAGCCACGGGGCGTGTCTTCACCAAGGTTTCGACGTCTGCAACAACTTCCACGATAGGGCCGAGCAGAAACCGAGCCATGCCGATGATGTGGCTGCCGAGATCGGCGATGACGCCAGGACCGCCCGATGGATCGAGCCGCCACGTGTAATGCGCGTCCGGATTATGCATGTAGTCTTCGGCGTGAATGCCACGGAAACCGGTGATCTCGCCCAGTTCGCCCGCGTCGATCATCTGCTTGGCAAGCTTCAGCAGGGGGTTCTTGATGTAGTTGTATCCAACCTGCGTAACGACGCCTTTGGCCTCGGCTGCCTTCACCATGGCTTCGGCGTCGGCCAGTGTTGGTGCGAGCGGCTTCTCACAATGGACGTGCTTTCCAGCGGCAATCGCGGCAAGCGCCATTTCCTTATGCAGCGAATTGGGCGTGGTGATCGAGATGACATCGATGGCGGGATCGGCGATCAGCGACTTCCAATCACCCGTGCCGCGCTTGAAACCGTACTGATCGGCGGCGGCTTTCGCGGATTCTTCACTCACATCCGCAAGGGCTTCCAGCCGGGCGTTCGGCACATCGGGAAACGCCGCATGCGCCATGCGATAGGCGAGCGCATGGGCCTTGCCCATGAAGCCCGTACCGATGAGGCCAATGCCCAACTCACGCATTGGGGAAGCCCTGGGTCTCCACCATGTAACCCGCCGCGGTCATGACCCGCATCAGCTCCTTGTAGCCGACTTGCGCCATCTTCAGCGGCGGATTTTTCTTGGGATCCTGCTCCGCCTCGACAACGAACCATCCTTCATAACCATAGCTCGCGAACTTCTTCACGATTGCTCCGAAATCGAGCGAGCCGTCACCCGGCACGGTGAAGGCGCCGAGCGCCACCGCATCGAGGAAAGACTGCCTGGCGCGATCGAGTCCTTTGATCACCTCCATCCGCACATCCTTCACATGCACATGCGTGATGCGCTTGTGATGCTTGTCAATCACCCGCATCACGTCTCCGCCGGCAAAAGCCATGTGGCCCGCATCAAAGAGCAGTGGAATGGTGGAGTGCGCCATGAAGAGATCGACTTCGGGCTCGGTTTCCACCACCGTCGCCATGTGGTGGTGGAAGGAGAGCGGCATGCCTTGGGCGTGAACCCAGTCGCTGAAGGCGCTCACCTTCTTGGCATAAGCCTTCATCTCGTCTTCATTGAGTTTCGGCTTGGTGGCGAGCGGCCTGGAGCGGTCACCCTGAATGGAACGGCCGGTTTCGCCATAGACGATGCAAGGCGCATTCACCGCCTTGAACAGTTCAATCATCGGCTTGATCCGCTCCTGGTTCGACTCGAGCGTGTCATCGACGAGTGTTCCCGAGAACCAGCCGCCGCAGAGCGTCACATCCGCCGCCTTGAGGATCGGAAGCATGAGCTTGGGGTCCTGGGGGAAACGGCGGCCCATTTCCATGCCGGTGAAGCCCGCCGAGCGCGATTGCCTGAGGCACTCTTCGAGCGACACGTCGTCGCTCAACTCCACGAGATCGTCGTTCCACCACGCAATGGGCGACATGCCCAACTTCGCTTTCATCGTTCTCTCCAACAATAACTATACGCCGACACGCTGTTTCGAACGCACATCAGCCTGATACTTCGCGGCCTCGCGCACGCTGTCCCGATCAGTGACTTGCGGTACGCCCACATCCCACAGCGCATCACCCGGCGTCCAGGTGTAGGCGTCGGATACGATGGAAATGACAGTGGTGCGGTCGTTGGATTTCGCCCAATCGATTGCCTGCTCGAGTTCGGCAAGACTATCGACTTTCCGCGCAAGCGCTCCCATCGACTCCGCATGCTTGACGAAGTCGACGCTGAAGGGCTGCTTCACCTTGCAATCCTTGATGAGGTTGTTGAAGGACGGCGTGCCCTTGAAGTTCTGCAGGCGGTTGATCACCGCGTAACCGCCATTGTCGCAGACAATCACGATCATCTTGTGTCCGGTGAGTACGGTCGAATAGATATCAGTGTTCATCAGCAAGTAGCTGCCGTCGCCCACCATGACGATGACATCGCGCGTCGGATCGGCCATGGCAGCACCCCAGCCGCCTGCAATTTCATAACCCATGCAGGAGAAGCCGAACTCGAGATCATAAGAGTTGGCGGTTTTGCAGCGCCAGTTCTTCATGGTTTCGCCAGGCAGCCCGCCTGCGGCTGTGATCAGGTAATCGCGGGGGGCGGCTTTGCGGTTCACAGCGCCAACAACTTGCGCATAAGTCGGCACCGGCGCGTTGGTGGCTTTCTGATAGCCGTCCAGTGCCTTGTTCCAGTCCGCCATCAGGTCCTTTGCCTTCTTCGTCCAGGCCGCACCGACCTTCCAGCCCTTCAAGGCCGCGCTCAATTCCTCGACACTCTCCTTCGCGTCGCCCACAACCGCGAGAGCCCGGTGCTTGGTGGCATCGAAGCGCGCCGCATTGATGGAAATGAACTTCGCTTCATTGCTAAACACGGTCCACGAGCCCGTGGTGAAATCCTGAAGCCTTGTGCCAATCGCCACGATCACGTCAGCCTCGGCGGCGAGCTCGTTGGCGGAGGCCGAACCAATGATGCCGATGGGGCCGGCATGAGCGGGATGATCGTGGGGCACTGAACTCTTGCCGGCCACCGTCTCCGTTAACGGAATGCCATGATCCAGAGCGAATTGCGCGACAACGTCCTCAGCGCCTGAGTAGCGCACGCCGCCGCCGGCAATGATCAGCGGTTTCTTTGCAGCTTTGAGAAGTTTCACCGCCTCATCCACGCGTCCGCGGTCGGGCCTGGCGCGCGGAATGGTGTGAACTGTCGTTTCGAAAAACGCCGCCGGATAATCGCAGGCGTATTCCTGAATATCCTGCGGCAGGGCAATGAAAGCGGGACCGCAGTCTGCGGGATCGAGCATCACGGCAATGGCCTGCGGCAGGGATGAAATGATCTGCTCGGGATGGGTGATGCGATCCCAATAGCGCGTCACGGCCTTGAAGGCGTCGTTCACCGTTACGGTTGGATCACTGAAGTGTTCAACCTGCTGCAACACCGGGTCGGGCCTTCGATTGGTGAATGTGTCGCCCGAAAGGATGAGGATGGGCAGGCGGTTGGCATGAGCAACACCCGCCGCCGTCACCATGTTGAGCGCGCCAGGCCCGATCGACGATGTCGCCACCATGATCTGCCGCCGCCGCTTGGCCTTTGCGAAGGCGATGGCGGCGAGCGCCATGGATTGCTCGTTTTGGCCACGCCAAGTGGGCAGCGTGTCCTTCACCGCCTCGAGCGCTTCCGATAGGCAGGTCACGTTGCCGTGGCCGAAGATGCCGAACACGCCCGGAAAGAGCGGCTCCATCTTGCCGTCCACAATGGTGAACTGATTGCAGAGATAGCGCACGAGAGCCTGCGCCATGGTCAATCGAACGGTTGGCATCATTGGGGCCTCCTTGGCTGCATCCCGAAAAGATTTGCGTGACGAGTTTTCTTGCGACCACCTATTGCAACGCCCGAAGGCGCGCAAGATCCGTCGCAATGAGAAAACATCAAGCCACGCATCATTTTTTTCGCGCCTCACGCGGTAATCTGGCCGACTGATCCTTGGCGATCTCCGTGACACTCGGAATGCGAGGTGCTTCGGCCTTCGAGGGATGAACCAGCGCCGCCGTTGCAGTTGCGATGCATTGAATGAGGCACATAGGCGCCGCAAGCGACCGGGAGAATGTGTACTCATCCTCCGGCACGGTGAATAGCACGCTAGCGCGTCTGGCAAGCGGCGACAGCTGGCTGTCGGTGATCGATATCACCGGCACGCCGAGCGCGACCGCATGTTCGGAGATACTCACGACTTCCTTCGCGTAGTGACGGAAGGCAATTGCTATGAGCGTGTCCTTTTCGCTCATCGTAAGCGCCATTTCCTGCGCGAGTCCGCCTGCGGGATCGAGCAAGACGACTCTTCGCTGCAACATTGTCAGGAGATAACGCAGCAAAATCGCAATCGGCTCCGAACGGAGTTGACCGGCGATATAGACTGTTTGCGCGCTGGCAATCAGCTTTGCCGTCACGGCCAGATCTTCTTCGCCCACGTTCTCAAGCATGCCTTGCAGAGCTGCGATGTCGCGAACCACCAGGTCCTTCAGGAATCCAAGATTGCCATGGCTCACATTTCGGGAGAGCTCGCTCTCCAATGCGTTGATCCGCTCGCGGAAGCCGGGGGCTGCCGTTGCAAGCCGCGTTTGAAATACCGCCTGCAACTCCTTGAAGCCGCTATAACCGAGGCTCTGAGCGAAACGTACGAGGCTCGAAGGATGGACGCCGCATTTGGCGGCGATGGCGTTGATCGATTCCAGTGCGATCACATTGGGGTTCTGGGTGAAGAAGCGGGCGACCTGCTGATACCCGGTTGAGAGGTCGGGATAGAGCGTAGTGATCAGGTTGACCACGCCCTCGTAATTGAGAGGGATCGTCTTCGCCTGAACGCCTTCCTTCAATGCCATCGTGGCCCGCCTCCTCCCTGGAGACTATTTTTGCCGGTTCTAAACCAGGCTAACTTGACACGCAACATCCATTGCGAAACAATCGGCGAAGCAAGATATGTTGCGGGCGAGGAGCCCCGGAAGATGTGTCGGGAACGCGGACTCTTTATCGATGGCCACTGGCGCGCCGCCGGCGGCGGCGGCGAGCGCATTCGCGACTGCATGAACGTGAAGCTAGCGCAGTTGACAGTGTGAGGAACTAGCATGCCGCATGTCGTCATTGCCGGGAAGATTCATGACGATGGGTTGGCGGTTCTGCAAAACGCCGCCGATGTGACGATAGACTATGTCGACGCGGCTTCACCCGACGCTTACATCCCGTTCACCGCCAAAGCCGATGCGGTACTGATCCGCACGCAGCCGATGACTGAGTCCATTGTTGCTCATGCGCCGAAGCTCAAGATCGTGTCGCGGCATGGCGTGGGATACGACGCCATTGATGTCGCCGCGCTCAACGCGCGCGGAATCGCTCTGGCGATTGTAGGCGATGTGAACTCGCGCGCGGTTGGAGAACACACTTTGATGCTGATGCTTGCGGCGGCCAGACGGACGGTCAACTATGATCAGGCCTCGCGAACCGGCAACTGGAACATCCGGAATCGCTTCGAGACGCTCGAACTCGACGGCAAGACGCTGCTGCTTTTTGGCTTCGGCCGGATCGGGCGCCGCGTGGCTCAGTTGGCCC
The DNA here is from genome assembly GCA_046160365.1 of Aestuariivirga sp. Classification (GTDB taxonomy): domain Bacteria; phylum Pseudomonadota; class Alphaproteobacteria; order Rhizobiales; family Aestuariivirgaceae; genus Aestuariivirga. The sequence continues at coordinate 28,865 of JBJXGL010000101.1, forward strand.
AGGCCTTTGGCATGCAGGTGATGGCCCATGATCCCTATGTGAACCGAGACGCCATGAGTACGGCCGGCGTGTCATTGGTTGATGATCTGAATGACGCCTTCGCTGCAGCCGATTTCATCTCCCTGCATGTGCCGCTTCTGGGCGGCAAGCCGGTCATCGGCCGCGAGGAGCTGAAGCGTTTGAAACCCAATGCCGTCATCGTCAACGCCGCGCGCGGCGGACTCATCGATGAAGCGGCTCTCGATGAGGCGCTGCGCGAAGGTCGTATCGCAGGTGCGGCACTCGATGTCTTCGCCGAAGAGCCGCCCCCGAGCGGCAATCCCCTGCTCCGCAACGAGCGCGTGACCATCAGCCCGCATTCGGCCGGCCTCACACAGGAATGCGCGCGCCGTATGGCCATCGCCTCGGCGCAAAACATTCTCGACTATTTCGACGGCAAACTCGACCCGGCGCTGATCGTCAACGCGAAGCAATTGAGCAGCAAGTCCCATCCAGCCTGATATTGACCTCATACCACCGGCATCCTGAACCGGCACTTGCGGATAGCAAGCTCAAGACCATCAATACGCGCTGGCCCACAGGCATCCGCTCGGGCGCGGATTTCGTGATGCCGACGATGCGGTGAGGTCCTACTGCACGCATCCTCGCGCATCGACGCGCATTGCGCCCAGGACCTTGCCGTCGCGGACGAACACGACCTTGTCAAACAGATTGCTCACCGGACAGACGTGGTTGGGCACGATCCGGAGCAGATCGCCGATCCGGGGAGGTTCGCCCAATTGCGTTGCGTCGACGAAGCCGTGTTCTTCGTTGGCGTCGTAGACCGTCGC
>JBJXGL010000102.1:0-6099 GCA_046160365.1 Aestuariivirga sp.
ATCTGCGGCGCCATCAGGCGGCGGTGCAAGTCCTTGCCCGCATCGGTCAGATAGAGCAGCCGCTGGCGCCGGTCTTCCTCGCCTTCCTTCTGAAATACGAAGCCCTTGTCGATCAGCTCTTTCAGCACACGGCCCAGGCTCTGCTTGGTGATGCGCAGGATTTCGAGAAGCTGCGCCACGGTCATGCCCGGATCGCGGCCGATGAAATGCAGAACCCGGTGATGGGCGCGACCAAACTTGTATTCCTCTAGCAGCGCGTCGGGATCGGAAATGAAGTCGCGATAGGCAAAAAACAGCAGTTCGATCAGGGCGATGGTATCGGTTTCCTCGACCCCGTCAGAAATTATGTCAGTCATATTGACATATTTTTCCAATTTTGTTACTTTCGCATGCCTTACAACGAACTTTTCGTGCGCGATCAACCGGCCGCGCTTAGATATAGGCCGGAATTGGGAGACCTGCCATGTCCATCGTTCCCTTCGACAAACGCGACGGCTTCATCTGGATGAACGGCGAGATCGTCGACTGGAAGGACGCGAAGATTCACGTCCTTACCCATGGCCTGCATTACGGCTCCTGCGTGTTCGAGGGCGAGCGCGCCTATGGCGGAGAGATCTTCAAAACCCGCGAGCATTCGGTGCGCTTGAGAAAATCCGCAGAATTGATGGACTTCGAGATACCCTATTCGGTGGAAGAGATCGATGCCGCCAAGGCCAAGGTGGTGGAACTGAATGGCGGCGGCGATCAGTATGTGCGTCCCGTCGCCTGGCGTGGCTCCGAGATGATGGCGGTCTCGGCCCAGCACAACAAGATTCACGTGGCTATTGCAACGTGGGCGTGGCCCTCCATGTTCGATCCCGAAACCAAGATGAAGGGCATCAAGCTCGACATCGCCGAATACCGCCGCCCCGATCCGATGTGCGCGCCGGTTCACGCCAAGGCCGCCGGCCTCTACATGATCTGCACCATCTCCAAGCACAAGGCCGAGAAGAAGGGTTATGCAGACGCCATGATGCTCGATTGGTTAGGCCGCGTCGCCGAATGCACCGGCGCCAACATCTTCTTCACCCGCGACGGCTCGATCCACACGCCCATCGCCGATTGTTTCCTGAACGGCATCACGCGCCAAACGGTGATCGAGCTTGCCAAGAAGCAAGGCCTCGACGTGATTGAACGCCGCATCATGCCAGAAGAACTCAAGACCTTTAACGAGTGCTTCATCGTGGGCAGCGCTGCCGAGGTGACGCCGGTGGCCGAAATCGGGCCTTACAGCTTCAAGCCCGGCAACATCTCGCGCAGCCTGATGGATGCATACACCAACGCGGTGAGGCCGAAGTCCAAGGCTGCCTGATCACGCAGCCTGTCAGCGATCCGCAGGCCCTTGCGCCAGTGCCGTCATCAGCCTCACGACCTCGGCTGCCGGCACTTCGCGTAATTCTCCGGTCTTGAGCGTGCCGAGTTCAAACGGTCCGTATTGAATACGGATGAGCCGGTTCACCAGGCAGCCATAGTGCTCGAAGATCTTGCGGATTTCACGGTTCTTGCCTTCGTGCAGGGTGATCCGATACCAGGCATTGCTGCGCCCGCCGCGCTCGGACTCTTCAATGAATTCGGCGCCGAGATAGCGCGCCCCGTCGATGGTGACGCCACGCTTCAGGTCTTCGATGTTCTTGTCGCTGAGCCTGCCCTTCACCCGCGCACGGTAAACCCGAGCCAGAGCTGCGCGAGGGTGCATCATCGCTTGCGCCAACGGTCCGTCAGATGAAAGAACCAACAAGCCTTCGCTATTCACATCGAGCCGCCCCACGGTCATGACCCGTGGCCTGCTGACCTGCCACAACGGAGGCTTGAGGCAAGGTAAGTCGAAGACGGTCTTCCTTCCCTGCGGGTCGCGATGCGTCACCAATACATCGAGCGGCTTATTGAGGAGAAAGAGCCGAGGCAGCGCCTTTGAGGATGGTGCCACAGGCGTTCCGTCCAGTCGCACGATGTCTTTGTCGACAACTGGTGTCGTGGCGGTGGCCTTTTCTCCATTGATTGTGATGCGGCCCTGCTCCACCAGGCGCTCCGCCTCCCGCCGCGAACCCACGCCGGCCCGCTGCAAATAAACATTGAGGCGCATGCTTCTCCAACCACCCTATCTGCGTGCAGATAGTCATAGCCCGTAAAGCGCGCAAGGCGGCATGTTTCCATGCCGCCGGGAAATGCGGCCTTACTTCGGTGGCTGAATCATGATTGTCCTACCGCCGCCCATCCAGTCCGAGCCTTGGCAGTTGCCGTAGTGCGCGCAATCGGGGTCCTCCCAGCCGCTGTCCGGAAGCGTCGTGGTGTTGACCTTTGGCGTTTTCGGGCCTGGGTTCTTGTTGATGCAGTGCGGCGTGCCATATTTGCAGAGCGCCATGGCCGGCACCGTACCAATCGCGAATACAAGGCCCGCAGCCAAAGCCAGACGTGAGATTATCTTGAACATGAAAGTCTCCTGATCGGCGTGAAATGCATGATTGCACTTCGATAATCGAAAGCTAACGCAAACTCGCTGCCCTTTCTGTGCCCGCGGTCACAAGCATGAGTGAAATGCACACGCAGGCCTTCCTGCGCCGATACGCACATGCAAAGACACAAAAACAACGTCTCATGACAGATACAGGGATTCAGAGGTCCACCGATTGGCCCGCCATCATCGTTCTCTTTCTCGGAGGACTGGTGGCGGCTATGCAGTTCGCCAAAGTTGCGCCCGTCATGGAATTGGTGGGAGGCGAATTGGGGCTCGATCCCGTGGCCTCCGGTTTCGCGGTTTCGATCTTGGGCCTTGTTGGCATTCTTTTTGCCATCACCGTCGGCGCCATCGTCAGCGCCATCGGCCCGCAACGCGGATTGCTGATCGCGCTGTTTGGCGGCGCGGTGATCGCCGGCCTCGGCGCCCTTGCGCCAACAGGCGTCACGTTCCTCGTGAGCCGCTTCTGCGAAGGTTTCTCGCATCTCCTGATCGTCGTCTGCGCACCAGCTCTGATGGCAGCCCTGGCAGCGCCCAAGGACAAACCCGTGGCGCTCGCCATTTGGGGCTGTTTCTTCGGCCTGGGCTTCGCGGTCGCGAGCGCCGCGGCGCCAATCATCGTTCCGTTGGGCGGTTGGCGCGGCTTTCTCCTGTGCCACGCAGCCGCGATGCTGGTGATCGGTCTACTGGTGATGCTGCTGCTCGCCCGCTCCAAACTCGAGGATCAGCGCGGCGGCTTTCCCGGGGTCAAAACAATCGCCGCAGCCCATGCCGCGCTGTTTCGCGAGCGGGCACCTTTGCTGCTGGCACTCACCTTCTGCGCCTATACAATCCAGTTCCTCGCAACGCTAACTTTCCTGACGCTCTATCTCGGAACCGAGGGCCAGTGGCGGCCCGCAAGTGTCGGCTCCTTCATGGCCTTCGCGTCTTTCGTGTCGCTCATCTTCACGCTGAGTGCGGGCTTTCTTGCGCGCTGGGGCGTAACGCTGTTTCAAGGTTTCGCGGCAGCCTTCGCCGGATTGGCGGTCACTGCCACGATCATCTTTGGATTTCACCCCGGCGCGCCGGTTCTCGTCGCCGCCGTGCTTGTCATGATGGCCTGCTTCGGCCTCCTGCCGGGCTTCGCCTTCGCGAGCGTTCCCCAGGTTGCGCCGGAAGCGCGGATCGCCGCACTCACCTACAGCGCCATAGCGCTCTTCGGCAACGTCGGCACCTTCCTCGGAACCCCAATATTCGCGGCCTCGCGCGAAATGACCGGCTGGTGGGGCGGTGCAATCTTCATCGCCGCGATGTCAGCGGTGGGCACCGCTCTCGCAGCCCTGCTTTCGAGTCTGCCGGCACGGAGATAGGGTGTTTTGGAATAATGCCAGTCGTGAGAAGATCGCGCGATGACAACGACTTGCGACTATCTGGTGATCGGTGGCGGCTCCGCGGGTTGTGTTGTGGCGCGGCGGCTCGCGGAGAAGACGGCGGATCGCATCATACTCCTCGAAGCCGGAAGGAGTGACGAAGGCGATCAGGCAGCAATGGATCTCTTCCGGCTGGATGAGCAGACTCCAGACTACGACTGGGGCTTTGTCGCTTCGACATTGAGCGGCGCAGCGCCGGAACTTACTTATTCCCGAGCCAGACTTCTCGGCGGCTGCGCCAACCACAATGATTGCGCCTTCATCCGCCCGCCCGATAGCGACTTCGATGAGTGGGAAAAACGCGGTGCAACAGGCTGGAGCGCCGCGGACATGGCGCCTTCCTTCGACCGCATCCTGGAGAAGGTCACAATCGAAAATGCGCCGCGCCATCCGCTGAGCCAGGCTTTCATCAATGCAGGCCTCGAACTCGGCGTTCCCGAAATCGACTTCCGAAACGGCGCTGCGACAGGCGTTGGTGTGTTCCCGCTCAATGCCAAGGGTCGAACCCGGCAATCCTCATCGATTGCCTATCTGCACTCCTTGGCGACTCTGCCCAAGCATCTCGAAGTATGGACCGAAACGCTCTGCACACGGATCATATTCGAAGGTCCCAAGGCCGTCGGCGCTGAGACCTCGCGCGGGATAGTTCATGCCAGCCGCGCCGTCATCCTCTCCTGCGGCTCCATTCAGACGCCGCAGCTTCTGATGGTCTCGGGGCTAGGGCCTGCCGCGCATCTCAAATCCCTTGGCATCGAGGTGATCGCGGACCTTCCCCATCTCGGGCAACATTTGCAGGATCATGTCTCGGCGCCAATCATCTGGGAAACCCGAGAACCTGTGGCACCCTGGACCGTCTGCCCCTTTGAAGCCACGATAATGCTGACCCTCGATGAAGGTGCGCCTGCCCCAGACATCCTCTTCCATTTCGGGCTCAGAGTCCGCGAAAAGTATGGCGAGCACCCACGCCTTGCCTTCGGCGGACCGGCGGTCAAGGCATCGCCCAATGTTACCCGTGCCAGAAGTGAGGGGCGCGTTGCGCTTTCAGGCTCGTCGATGCATGACAAACCGGTGATCGATCTCAACTACTTCTCCGACTCCTACGATCTGCCGCTGCTGCTTCGCGCCATGCGCTTTACCCGCCGGATCGGCGAAACGGCCGCGATGCGCGCTGTCTGCAAGTCGGAAGTTCGCCCGGGTGCGGATGTTCAAACCGATGACGAATGGATCTCCTACATCAAGGATGTCTGCGAGACCGTTTATCACCCCTGCGGCACCGCGATGATCGGCAAGGTGGTGACCCCCGGTCTCAAAGTCATGGGCGCCGAAAACCTTTTCATAGCCGATGCCTCGGTATTCCCCACGGTTCCGACCGTCAACATCAACTGCGCGGTGATGATGGTGGCCGAAAAAGCCGCCGAACTCATCGCCCCCACGGAGGTGAAATCATGAGCGAACCTGCGCAATCCCGCGGTCTTGAAGCCTTGATGCCGGCAGAAATGGCGCTTGTCTGCGAAGCCGCCGGCAAGGCCAAGGCCGGACGGGACGCATTGGCGCTGGTTATCCTGGGGGTCCTCGCCGGCGCCTTCATCGCCTTCGGCGCAAACTTCATGACCGTCGTGTTGACCGGTTCTGGCGATGTCCCGTGGGGAATGGCGCGCCTGCTCGGCGGCATGGTTTTCTCGGTCGGATTGATCCTCGTCATCGTCGGCGGCGCGGAACTCTTCACCGGCGATGCCTTGATGATCGTTGCTTGCGCCAGCAACCGCATCAGCGTCGCCTCGCTTATGCGCGCCTGGATTCTCGTCTATCTGGGCAACATTCTCGGCGCTCTGGCCATGGCGGTAATGGTTTTCCTGTCAGGCCAGCATGGCTTCAGCGGCGGTTCGGTTGGCAAGACCGCGCTCACCATTGCCACCGCCAAGGCGGCGCTGCCCACGCTGCAGCTTTTTGTCTTGGCTGTTCTTTGCAATGTGCTGGTCTGTCTCGCGGTCTGGATGTCCTTCGGCGCCCGCAGCTCGTCCGGCAAGGTGCTGGTCATCATTCCGCCTGTTGCCGCTTTCGTTGCCGCAGGCTTCGAGCATTCGATCGCCAATCTCTATCTCCTGCCCTATGCATTGATGATCAAATGCTGGGCCGCTCCAGAATTCTGGTCCGCAATCGGCGCAACCGCCGCTGACTACAGTGCCCTGACCGTCA
>JBJXGL010000103.1:0-8624 GCA_046160365.1 Aestuariivirga sp.
CTGGCATGAATGGCGACGACTTCATCGATGGCGGCTCCGGCAACGACAGGATGTTTGGCGGCAACGGAACCGACATTGTCTCCTATGCGACGGCCACGGCGGGCGTCACCGTAAACCTGCTCACCACACTCGATCAGGACACCAAGGGCGCCGGCCTCGATTCGCTCAGCGGCTTCGAGGAGTTGAGAGGCTCGGCCTTCGGCGACCGGCTGACCGGCAACAACCTCAACAATACGCTCGATGGCGGCGACGGCGGCGATATTCTCGATGGCCGCTTGGGCATCGACACGATGAGGGGTGGCAAGGGCGAGGACACCTACTATGTCGATAATGCAGGCGATGTCGTGGCCGATATTGCGGGCGAGGGCAACAAGGATGCGATCTATTCGTCGGTCGATTTCGACCTTGACCTTGCACCAAATGTCGAAAACCTGTTCGCCGCCGCAACCGCGATCGCGGACCTTAAACTCGGCGGCAGCGCTGGCGACAACTACATGCGCGGTTCAAGCTTCAAGGACACGCTCATCGGCGATGCCGGCAACGATTTGCTGAACGGAGGGCTCGAAGCCGATCTCATGATCGGTGGGCTCGGCAACGATATCTTCTACGTCGATCATGTCTCGGACATCGTGCAGGACGGAGTGGGTGAAGGGACCACGGACACGGTTTATGCGTCGGTCAATTTCACGCTCGGCGCTGGGCAGGAGATCGACTACCTCAATGCCAATGCCGGGCCGTCCGGATTGACGCTCACCGGCAACGAACTCACCAACCGCATCAGGGGCAGCAACGGCGGCAATGATGTGCTGAGCGGTGGTGGGGCGGGCGACATTCTCTACGGTCAGGCGGGCGACGACCGGCTTGCGGGCGGCCTGGGCGTCGACTCCATCTACGGCGGCGGCGGAAAGGACACGTTCGTTCTGCGCAATTCGTCGCTCGATCGCGATGTGCTGCTCGATTATGTGGCGGTTGACGATACGCTCGAGGTTTCGGCGGCGCTCTTTGGAGGAGGGCTCAAAGTGGGCGTGCTGGCGGCGAGCCAGTTCTTGTCGAACCTTGACGGCAATGTCGCCAACGGCGGATCGGTGAACACGCGCTTCGTCTACAATTCGGCGGCGGGCCTGCTCTATTTCGATGCCGATGGCACAGGGGCCGCCGCCAAGGTGCTGATCGCGCAATTGCCGAGCCTGCCGTCACTCAATTTCGACGACATACTCGTCGTGACGTGACGCGGCTCAGGCCGCGAGCTTCGATTGCTCCATGGCGCGCTCTACGGTTTCGATCAGCTTTTCTGGCTGAACGGGTTTGCGCATGTACTCGAAGAGCTTCAGATGCAGCGCGCGGAGCTGCGTTGCCTGCTCCACTTCCGCAGTGATCATTACATAGGTGGCCTTGCAGCCAAGCGCTTGCAGTGTCTCGACAACATCGAGCCCATTCTTGATGCTGCCCAGGCGATAATCGAAGAGGCCTACGGCGAAGGTCTGGGCGACTGCAAATTCGATCGCCGATTCCGGGTCGGCAAACGCTTTCACGCGGTAGCCATAGTCGGCCAGAAGGTCGGCGACGCTCGCCAGCAAATCGACGTCGTCGTCGAGGATCAGAATATCCACGTGTCTGGCTTTGCCCTGCATGGTCCCCTCATGTCTTGTGGGGATGTCTTAGCGCAGCAGCTTTTGCACCTGCCTAAAGATATTGTTTCAAATTTTCAGGGTCAGGCATGAATGGCACGCTTTGCAACCGCAAGGGCGGCTTCCTTGACGGCCTCCGCAAGCGTGGGGTGCGCGTGGCAGGTGCGGGCCAAGTCCTCGGCCGAGCCGCCGAATTCCATTAAAACCGCCACTTCGTGGATGAGTTCGCCAGCGCCAATGCCGACGATATGCGCGCCGAGCACACGGTCGGTAGTGGCATCTGCAAGAACCTTAACAAATCCTTCCGTTTGCTGGTTCGCCTTGGCGCGGCCATTGGCGATGAAAGGGAATTTGCCTGATGTGTAAGCGATGCCTTCGGCTTTGAGTTCTTCCTCGGTCTTGCCCACGGCGGCAACTTCCGGGCTGGTGTAGACCACGCCCGGGATCACGCCGTAGTTCACATGACCGGCCTGTCCGGCGAGGATTTCGGCGAGGGCCACGCCTTCGTCCTCGGCTTTGTGGGCCAGCATCGGGCCTTTGATGACATCGCCGATGGCGTAAACGCCGGCGAGGCTGGTTTCAAAATGATTGCCCACGTCGATCCGGCCCTTGGCGTCGCGTTTGATGCCCGCTTCCTCACAGCCAAGGCCATCGGTGTAAGGTCTGCGGCCCACGGCGACGAGAACGGTTTCGGCCGAGAGTTTCTCAGCGGCACCGCCGGCGGCTGGTTCGACATCGAGAGTCACTTTACCTTTGGCTTTCTTCGCTGCCGTCACTTTGCTTGAAAGCCTGAAGGTGAAGCCCTGCTTTTCAAGAATGCGCTGGAAGGCCTTGGCGCATTCGAGGTCCATGCCGGGGAGGATGCGGTCGAGATATTCGACAACGGTCACCTTGGAACCAAGCCGCGCATAGACCGAACCCAATTCGAGACCGATGACGCCCGCGCCGATGATGGCGAGGCTTTCGGGTACATGATCGAGTTCGAGTGCTCCCTCCGACGTGACGATTTGCTTCTCGTCGATCTCGATGCCAGGAAGGGGCGTCACCTCCGAACCCGTTGCGATCACGATGTTCTTTGTCTCGATCACCTCGCCCGCAACTTCGACCTTGCCGGAGCCCAGGATTTTTGCAGCGCCGCGCTTCACATCGACCTTGTTCTTCTTGAGCAGAAAGTCGATGCCCTTGGTGTTGCCGTCGATGGCTTCCTGCTTGAACGTCATCATCTTTGTGAAATCGAGCTTGGGAGATGCCGCAATCCCCATCTTGGCAAAGCTGTGGCCCGCCTCGTGATAGAGTTCCGAGGCGTGCAGCAACGCTTTCGAGGGGATGCAGCCGATGTTGAGGCAGGTGCCGCCATGGGTGGCGCGCTTTTCGGCGACCGCCACTTTCAAACCAAGCTGAGCCGCGCGGATGGCGCAGACATACCCACCGGGTCCGGTGCCGATGACGAGGAGATCGTAGGTCACAACCCGCTCCTGCTGCTAAACGTGCATGTTCGAGACGAGTTCATGCAACTGCGCCTGATTTTCCGCTTTCGTCCTCAGATTGTCGGAACTGAAATCGATTTCTTTACCCAACTCGTTTACCCAACCAATGGAATGCCCGTACGGGTCGACACGCAGCTTACGAAAATTGGCAGGCTTCTGTAAGAAGCTGAATATTTTGCCTTTCGCAATAACCGGCCGTAGATCGACAACTCCCTCGAAGCCGTCGTTCCAAACAATCTTGAGAACGCCGTGAATGACGGATTCAGCCGTGCTAATTTTGGGAAGGTCGTTCACAGTATCCTCCCGGGGTGTTCTCCGGCTCGGCAATCGTTCCAGGCGCGCATCAGCGCCTTCTTTCTGTTGCTTGCCCATTTGCACGACTCCGCGATGCTTCGGGTCCGGGAGGCTCCCCCTTACTACGTCCAACGATTCTATATCCAGGACCATTTGATACTCTGCATACTTGGCGTGAAAGTGCGGCGGCGGATGTTCATCATAGTAGAACATGATCTCGATCCCGTCGAACCTGGCAACCCTCGGCACCGATCAAAGATCCAGCAACGCCCGCTGCGGGTCCTCCAAACCTTCTTTTACTCGCACCAGGAAGGTCACCGCTTCCTTGCCATCGACGATGCGGTGGTCATAGGAGAGCGCCAGATACATCATGGGACGAACCACTACCTGGCCATTCACTGCCATGGGCCGCTCCTGGATCTTGTGCATTCCGAGAATCCCGGATTGCGGCGCATTGAGGATCGGCGTTGACATCAGCGAGCCGTAAACGCCGCCATTCGAGATGGTGAAAGTGCCGCCCTGCATGTCGGCGATCTGCAGCTGGCCGTCGCGGGCTTTGCGGCCGTATTCGGCGATGGTTTTCTCGACACCGGCGAAAGACAAGTGATCGGCATCGCGCAGCACCGGCACGACAAGGCCCTTGTCGGTGCCGACGGCGACGCCCACGTGATAATAGTTCTTGTAGACGATATCCTCGCCGTCGATCTCGGCATTAACCGCCGGGATTTCCTTCAGTCCCTGGATCACCGCTTTCACGAAGAAGCTCATGAAGCCGAGCTTCACGCCGTGCTTCTTCTCAAAGACATCCTTGTACTGATTGCGCAGCGCCATGACCGACGTCATGTCCACCTCGTTGAAGGTGGTGAGCATGGCGGCGACGTTTTGCGCATCCTTCAAGCGGCGCGCGATGGTCTGGCGCAACCTGGACATGCGCACGCGTTCCTCGCGTGAGGCATCTGCTTCGGGTGAGGGCGCGCGGGCCATTGCCGGAGCAGGTGCAGGCGCCGGCGCTGCGGCGGAGACGTTCAGCAGATCGCCTTTCAGAATACGGCCATCCTTCCCGGTGCCTGCGACGGACGCGGGATCGATCTTCTTTTCTTCGACGATCTTGCGAACTGCAGGAGACAGCGGCGCCTCCACCTTCGCAGCCGGCGCGGGGGCGGCAGCGGGTTCGGCTTTCTTGGGCGCCGGAGCTTCGGCGGGCTTGGCTGCGGCGGAATCCTCGATTGCGCCAAGAAGTGCTCCGACATTCACGGTAGTTCCGGCTTTGGCGCTGATAGACGCCAGCTTTCCTCCCGCCGGTGCCGGCACTTCGACCGTCACCTTGTCGGTCTCAAGCTCGACGAGCGGCTCGTCGGCTTTGACTGCATCGCCTTCCTTCTTGAACCATTTCGAGATCGTCGCTTCGGTGACCGATTCACCCAGAGCCGGTACGCGGATTTCCTTCGCCATCGTATGTTTCCCTTTGTCCCCTTAAGCCAACGCTTCGTCGAGAAACGCTTTCAGTTCCCGCAAGTGGCGGCTCATCAATCCTGTCGCGGTCGAAGCGGAGGCCTGGCGGCCCGCATAACGCGCCCGCGTATTCTTCGCGCCGATATATTCGAGCACACGTTCGATGTTGGGCTGCGCGAAACTCCAGGCGCCCATGTTGTAAGGCTCTTCCTGGCACCAGATGAACTCTGCATCCTTGAATCGCGACAATTCGTTGATGAGCGCCTTGTGCGGCCAGGGATAGAGCTGCTCGACGCGAAGAATGTAAACATCCTCGATGCCGCGTTTCTCGCGCTCCTCGTAGAGATCGTAATAAACCTTGCCGGAACACAAGATCACGCGCCTGATCTTGGCATCCTTCACCAGCTTGATCTTCTCGCCCTTCAGTATTTCCGCATCGTCCCATAATACGCGATGGAACGAGGTCTCCGAGCCCATCTCCTCGAGCCGCGACGTTGCCCGCTTGTTGCGGAGCAGCGACTTCGGCGTCATCATGATCAAGGGCTTCCTGATGTCGCGCTTCAGCTGCCGCCTCAGGATATGGAAGTAGTTGGCGGGCGTGGTGCAATTCGCCACTTGCATGTTGTCCTCGGCGCAAAGCTGCAAAAAGCGCTCGAGCCTAGCGGAAGAGTGCTCCGGACCTTGGCCCTCGTAGCCATGGGGCAGAAGGCAAACGAGGCCCGACATGCGGAGCCATTTGCGCTCGCCCGAGCTAATGAACTGATCGAAGATCACCTGCGCGCCGTTGGCGAAATCGCCGAATTGCGCCTCCCAGAGGGTGAGCGCGTTGGGCTCCGCCAGCGTATAGCCATATTCGAAACCAAGTACGGCTTCTTCCGAGAGCATCGAGTTGATTACTTCGATCTTGATCTTCTGCTCTTTCACCAAATGATTGAGCGGCGTGTAGCGCTTGTCGGTGTCCTGATCGACCAGCACCGCATGGCGCTGCGAGAAGGTGCCGCGCTGCACATCCTGGCCTGAGAGCCTGATCTTGAAGCCTTCATTGAGAAGCGTGCCGAAGGCGAGATGCTCGCCCATGGCCCAGTCGATCCCCGCGCCGTCCTCGATCATCTTGCGGCGCGCGTCCAAGACACGCTGCATGGTCTTGTGCACCTTGAATGTCTTGGGAACCTTGGTGAGCTTAAGGCCGATGTCTTTGAGCAGCCGCACGTCGACGCCAGTCAAACCTTTGCGCGGATCGTCGTAATCCTTCGCGGCTTTCATGCCGGCCCAGCGGCCATCGAGCCAATCGGCTTTGTTGGCCTTGTAGCCTTCCGAGGCCGAGTAATCGTCGTCGAGCCGCTTGCGGTAATCCGCCTTCATGGCGTCGACGTCTTCCGCCGTCATCACGCCTTCGGCCACGAGACGCTGGCCGTAGATCGTCACCACCGTGCTGTGGCTGGCGATGCGGCGATACATGATCGGCTGGGTGAAAGACGGCTCGTCGGTTTCGTTGTGGCCGAAGCGGCGGTAACAGAACATGTCGATGACCACGGGCTTGGCAAACTTCTGCCGGAACTCGGTGGCGATCTTCGCGGCATAGACGACCGATTCCGGATCGTCTCCGTTGCAATGGAAGATCGGGGCTTCGATCATCTTGGCCACGTCCGAAGGATAGGGCGACGATCTGGCCCAAATGGGGCTGGTTGTGAAACCGATCTGATTGTTGACGATGAAGTGGATCGAGCCGCCGGAGCGATGGCCGCGCAGACCCGAGAGGCCGAAACATTCCGCCACCACGCCTTGTCCCGCGAACGCCGCGTCGCCGTGAATCAAAAGCGGCATCACGCTGGTGCGCTTCTTGTCGCCGCGCTGGTCCTGCTTGGCGCGGGCCTTTCCGAGCACCACGGGATCGACGATTTCGAGATGCGATGGGTTGGCGGTGAGCGAGAGATGCACCGTGTTGCCGTCGAACATGCGATCGGACGATGAGCCCAAGTGATACTTCACGTCGCCCGAGCCTTCGACTTCGTCAGGCGTTGTTGAACCGCCCTTGAACTCGTGGAAGATCGCCGAATAGGGTTTCGACATCACGTTCGCCAGCATGTTGAGACGTCCGCGATGCGCCATGCCGAACACGATATCCTGTACGCCAAGCTGACCGCCGCGCTTGATCACCTGTTCGAGCGCCGGGATCATGCTTTCGCCGCCATCGAGGCCGAAGCGCTTGGTGCCGGTGTATTTCACATTGAGGAACTGCTCGAAGCCTTCCGCCTCGATCAGCTTGTTGAGGATCGCTTTCTTGCCCTCGGGCGTAAAGCTGATCTGCTTATCGGGGCCTTCTATACGCTCCTGAATCCAGGCTTTCTGCTCCGGATCGGAAATATGCATGAATTCGACGCCCAGCGTGCTGCAGTAGGTGCGCTTCAGGATGTCGACGATCTGGCGCACTGTTGCCTGCTCGAGGCCCAGCACCTTGTCGAGGAAGATCGGCCGGTCCATGTCGGCTTCGGTAAAGCCGTAGGATCGGGGATCGAGCTCCGGGTGAGCTTCGGGCTCCTTGAGTTTAAGAGGATCGAGGTCGGCGGCGAGATGGCCGCGCATGCGATAGGCGCGGATCATCATCAGCGCGCGCACCGAATCCATGGTGGCCTTGCGCACCTCTTCGAGACTGGGGCCGGCGGCTTCGGCAGGTTTGGCGCCGGGCTTCGCAGGCGGAGCTTTGGGAGCGGCGGGCCAGTTTCCATCGAGCGCCGAGACAAGTTCGCCCGAGGCCGCAGGCGGCCAGTCGGCACGTTTCCACGATGCGCCCTGGACCTGGCGCTTCGCCTCCCCCGCTTCATCATCGAGGCCAGCAAAAAACTGCCGCCAGTGCGGGTCCACGGCGGCGGGGTTGTCGAGATATTTGGCGTAGAGCTGCTCGATGAATTGCGCGTTGCCGCCATAGAGGAACGAGCTTTGCTCGAAGGCAGTGGTGAGATCGGTCTTGTTCATCGTTCCAATCCTCCCGTTATTTCTTCTTCAGTTTCTTCATCAGCGTTTTGCCCAGCATGGCGGGCGAGTCGGAAATCGCGATGCCGGCCCGCTTCATGGCGTCGATCTTGGATTCAGCGCCGCCCTTTCCGCCGGAAATGATGGCGCCGGCATGGCCCATGCGGCGGCCCGGAGGTGCTGTACGCCCGGCGATGAAGCCGGCCATCGGTTTCTTCACCTTGGACTTGCGGATGAATTCGGCTGCATCTTCTTCGGCGGAACCGCCGATTTCGCCGATCATGATAATCGACTGGGTCTTGGGGTCGGCCAGAAACATCTCAAGCACGTCGATGAACTCTGTGCCCTTGACCGGATCGCCGCCGATGCCGACAGCAGTGGTCTGGCCAAGGCCTTCTTGTGTGGTCTGAAATACTGCTTCATAGGTAAGCGTTCCCGAGCGCGAGACAATGCCCACCGAACCTTTCCTGAAGATGTTGCCCGGCATGATGCCGATCTTGCATTCGCCGGGGGTGAGAACGCCCGGACAGTTGGGCCCGATGAGGCGCGATTTCGAACCGGTGAGCGCGCGCTTCACCTTCACCATGTCCATCACCGGAATGCCTTCGGTGATGCAGACGATCAGTGGAATCTCGGCCTCGATGGCTTCGGAGATGGCATCGGCTGCAAAGGGCGGGGGCACATAGATGGCCGTAGCATCCGCACCTGTTGCGGCCCTGGCTTCCGCCACCGTATCGAAAACAGGCAGGCCTACATGCGTGGTCCCGCCTTTGCCGGGCGTCACGCCGCCAAC
>JBJXGL010000104.1:0-5536 GCA_046160365.1 Aestuariivirga sp.
TGGCCCGCGAGGCGTCCGGGCTTGTTCTTCTTGACGATGATTTCTCCTCCATCGTGCAGGCAGTGCGGCTGGGCCGCCGGATTTTCGACAACCTGAAGAAGGCGATGGCGTATATCTTTGCGATTCACGTGCCCATCGCCGGTCTCTCCCTCTGTGCGGTGTTGTTTCGATGGCCTTTGATTCTGGAGCCTATCCATATCGCTTTTCTCGAACTCATCATCGATCCGGCCTGCTCCATCGTTTTCGAAGCCGAAGAAGAGGAGGCGGATATCATGCAGCGGCCACCCCGGGCGGCGACTGAGCATCTCTTCAATCGGCAAATGATCACCATGAGCTTGCTCCAGGGCTTTGGCGTGTTGATTATTCTGTTGGCGATCTTTGCAGTTGCACTTTCGCGCGGCCAAGGTGAGCAAGATGCGCGAGCGTTGACATTCACGGCGCTGGTGATTGCCAACTTGGCGCTGATCGTGACGAACCGGTCCTGGTCACGCACGATTTTCGGTATTCTGCGGATGCCGAATCCGGCGATGTGGTGGGTAGTAAGTGGCGCCGTGGTCTTTCTGTGTCTCGTTCTGTACGTGCCATTTCTCCGGACGCTCTTCCACTTCAGCACGCTTCATCCGGACGATCTCGCGCTTTGTGCGGGCGCGGGAGTTGTGAGCATGGCCTGGTTTGAGGCGGTGAAAGCGTGGCTGGGGCGACGGAGGGCCGCGACTTAACGCGCTCGGAGGCGGCGCCGTGCATCTCACCTTCCATGAGTTACGGGATTGCCATTGTCAGGTGCAACCGGGGGCATTGGTTCGGCATTGGCTCGCCGGCTCAGAGCGGATGGACAGCGGGTGCTCTTGATTGATCGGTCGCACTGCGGCCAGTCTGAACCGATTGGCCGTAGAGTTGGACCGCCCAATGCGGGCGGCGGATGCTACCGAGGCTGAGGCGCTGCAGCAGGTGTTGAACTCCGCTGGGCCACTCCAGGGAATCGTGAATTGCGCAGGTAGCATTCTATTGAAGCCCGGCGCATTTGACCAGCGATCGGGAATGGTCTGAGACCCTTGAAACGAACTTGACCACAGCCTTCAATGTGTTTTGGGGGGGCGCGCGGGTGATGATGCAGTCGGGAGGCTCCATTGTGTTGTGCTCCAGCGCGGCGGCACGCATCGGGCTGGCCAATCACGAGGCGATCGCGGCGGCGAAGGCGGGTGATTGGCTTGACGCTGGCCGCGGCGGCCACTTACGCCCCCCGTAACATTCGCGTCAACTGTGTGGCGGCGCTGAAGGCCTCGATTGGCATGCATGCACTGGGGCGAGTGGGTAAACCGGAGCACATCGCTTCGGCGATTGTCTGGCTACTCGACCCGGGCAACGATTGGGTGACCGGACAAGTGTGGGGCGTGGATGGCGGTTTGGCCAACGTGCGTTCGGTGGGGAAGTAGCGCAGTCCGCCCGGTGGGATTGGGGATCTGGCGGGAGGGCGTGGACCGCTGCTACACTGGTGAGGCAGGCAGGTGTGATTCTTCATGCCGCGCGCGAATATTCCCCGGTCGTCTAACGGTAGGACAGCGGCCTTTGGAGCCGTGAGTCGTGGTTCGAATCCATGCCGGGGAGCCAAATCTCTTTTTCGCCCTTCGAAGCCTCGATTGGGTTTTCCTTTGAACCACTTGCTGAGTTCGAAAGTGCGGTTTTCGCGAGCATGTCGAACGGCTGGCGGAAGTCGGCTTTCAGGCTGCCGTGCTGCCAGGACGCGCCTTTTAGGACGCAGTTCAGCAAGCGGCGCTTTTCTTCGGCGGGCTGCTTTTCGAACAGTTCAGCGGCGCGGCTGGCGAGTTCCAGGATACGGATGCCCTCTTCCATGTAGCTCTGGTTGGCGCTCTGGTGGTCTTCGATGCTCTTGAGGATAGTGTTCTGCTGGGCGCGGAACTCCTTGGCCTTGCGATCGAAGAACGCGGCGTCGATGCGACCGTCGAGCTTGTCTTCGTAGAGGACGTCGAGCCGGTTCTGGATGCGCTGGTGATCGGCCTTGAGCTTGGCGACGGCGTCGTCGTGGAAGCGGCGCTCGTCGGCGTGGCTGGCGCGGAGAGCTTCCGTGATCCAAGCCAGGACTTCCTCATCGAGCGACAGTTGCCGTAGCACGGCAGTGAAGGCCGCCTCGAGTTTTTCCTCCCGGACGTAGCGCTCCGGGCATTTCCCCTTGTAGCCGGTGCAATGGTAGTAAACGTAGCGGCCCTTCTTGAGTTCGCCGACCAGGGCGCAGCCGCAATGTCCGCAACTGACGAGGCTGGAGAATGCGAAATCGTGGCTGGTCTTCTTTTCCCGCTTGGCCAGGCGGCGGTCGAGCACGTTTTGCACGTGCTCCCACAGGTCTCGCGGCACCAGTGGTTCGTGAGAGCCTCTGTACATCTTGCCCGCCCATTCGAATTCGCCCATGTAGATCGGCTGGCGCAAGATCTTGTGCGCGGTGGCGGTTGGCATCGGTATGCGCGATCCGCCCCGGTTCAGTCCTTCCTTGCCGATCTGCTTCGCCAGTTCCTTGATAGACCGCGTGCCCTCGGCGCAGAGGATGAATAGGCGCTTCACCAGCGGCGCGAGTTCCAGGTCGGGCACGATGATCTTCTTGCCGTGAATGCTTTCGACGTTCTTGTACCCGAGCGGCGCGTACGACGGCCAGATGCCTTGCTCGGCCTTCTCTATCATCCCCTTGCGAGCTTCTTCGGAGAGGTTGTCGATGTAGTTCTTGGCCATCAGGACTTTGATGCCGTGCATGAACTTCTCCGACGAACGCGAATCGCGGGAGAGCGTCTGGCCTTCCTTCACAAGGTGGATGTCGAGGTCGAAGTCGTCGAGGACGACGTAGTCTTTGAGGTTGCGGTAGAGCCGGTCGGTCTTTTCGACCAGCAGCACGCGGCACTTGGCGGCATTCTTCTTGAAGAAACCGAGCATCTCGCCGAAGCCCGTGCGCCCGGCGCGCTTCGCGGTCTCGACATCCACAAATTCGCGGACCAAATCGAAACCTTGCTCACTCGCATACTGGCGCAGCAGCTTCTGTTGCGCGGCAATCGAGAAGCCTTCCTTCTCCTGTTCCTTAGAGGAGACGCGGGCGTAGGCGATGGCTTGGATGCGCTCGGTGTTTGTCGGTTGCCGCATAGTGAACATCTTCGCGCCACCTACTGCCGAATTCAAGCCCTGTTCTTGACCGGCGGCGCGGAGGTTTCAGTCTGCGGCGGTTTGCGGTCGCGTTCATCCCATTCAGCTAGGATTTCGAAGAACCGTGTCATATTGACGGTGATCTGTCGGGCGTCTTCATGCGTGAGTTGCCGAGCGGTCCGCTTGCGCCAGAACTCCAGCGTCCGGTCGATTTGTTCGGGGCTGACGACACCATGTTTCATGGGCGGTACCGCTTAGGCTGGTTATAGTATCGACGACTGCGGCGGGCGCGTCAAGGAATTCCTGGGACGTATCAATTGAGACAACTCCATCGCATGGAATCCTAATTTGCACGATTTCAGCGATGAGGTAGTACGCTCTTGTTATGGGCACATGCTGGGCCAGTTCGCTCGGACAATGCGCGGAGAAGATTTCCCGTGAGCACATCGTCTCGAAGGGACTCTTCGTTGGTGAGCACGTTGACGTTCGGGGTTTTCCATGGTGCAAGGGCGAAACCAAACGAATCGGACTCGCTAACTTGACGGCAAAGGTGCTTTGCAAAGCCCACAACGAGGGACTATCCACAGTGGATAGCGCGGGCAAGCATGCGTTCGATGCGCTGCGGATGATGATGCAAACGCGCAACGCAAGGGAGAAGATGAAACGGGGCTCCTGGAAGGTGAAGCAGTACCGAATCGATGGGGCTCTCTTGGAACGCTGGTTCTTAAAGACGCTTATCAATTTGTGTCTCCATGGAGCCACACCAATCGGACGTGATACGTCCCAGCCGGGCGTGGTGCCCGAGCATCTTGTGCGTGCTGCATACGGGCGGGAGCGGTTGTCGGGAGATGCCGGTCTGTACTCAGTCGTTCAAGCTGGAATGCAGATAAGCTCAACGGATTCCTTTGCCTTTGCGCCGCTGATAAAGGACCTAAAGCACGTGGAAGGAGGATTGTTCCTATTCAGGGGATTTTGCTATCTGCTCTTTTTGGAGCCTGATGGTCCGCCCCATCCACTCACGGGCATCTCGATTGAAGGCATAGACGTTGGGCAATGCCAATTGAATTTCCACAACCGCCGTGTCACTGACAACGAACGGGGATGCAAATCACAGGTGCTCGAGGTGGAATGGGACTAAGCCATCATGAACGAACCAACCGCGCCGGTTTCGGCATTCGAAGACCCAACGCCTGGACGACTTTCAGCACGCGGGCAAAACTGGCGCTCTCGTATTCCGTCGCCTCGTAGCGCTGGATCTGCTGGGTCTTGACGCCGAGCCGGTGGGCCAGGCCTTCCTGCGTCATTCCCGACGCGATGCGGGCGCGGATCAGGGTCTTCGGCAAGTCCTCCACGGCTTCGAGGACGAGTTCCTTGCTCTTGCCCATATGCAGGCGTTCGTAGGCGTCGATCTGCTCTTGAAGTTCCTGCAATTGGCTCTCGGCGGCGTCGCGTTGGGCCTGCCACAGCCGAGGCGTAATATTCGATGGGCGCTCCTGCCGGGCGAGTTCGGCGAGCGCTGCCTCGAAACGCCGAGCTTGCGCCTTCGTGATCCGGTATTGCTTCTCGTTCTTGATCATCGCTTTCTACTTCCTCTCAGCCGAATGGCCACAATGCCCTTCGGTTCGCCGGTCAGCTTTTTTACCTGGAAGAACTCGACGAATGCCCGTCCGGTTGCGCCCTCCGGCAACTGCGCCGGAAAGAACTCGCCGAGGAATCGTCGTTTCTGCGCCGCGCGGCCTTGCGAGAAGTCCCAGAAGACCGGATCGAGCGCCTCTTCGTCCACATGTTGAATGTCCCAGCAGGCGTCGAAGTCGCCCGGATGCTCCTTCGTGGTGACGAAACTGCCATCCAGGTAAACCAACCGGCACCCCGCGTTCCGCAGTAGTTCGCAGGCTTCGCGGAACCCGGCCAGCAATCGTGCGCGCCGAGGATTGAACGACAAGCGCTTCTCGATCTCGGCCCAGGTCGCGAAATGTATGCCGGGCGGCAAGTCGCCGTTGGTTGACCATTCTTGAATCATTGTATCAACACCACGATTATGATGTATTGCCTAGAGCGGACGGATCTCCACGAGCCCCCGTTTCGCCAGCCATTGCGCCATAGCAGAATTCACGATGAAGTTCAGCGAGACATCGCGCTTTTCGGCGGCGGCGCGGATCTTCTGATAAAGCTCGGTGGGCATGAACATGTTGACCTCCGGAGCCTTGATCTCCAGGTTGATGTCCACCAGAGGCATTTTCTGGAAGTCGGCGGAGTCCAAGGCTTCGAGAACGTACATGCTCAATTCGCCACGCCGCTTCATCAGCGTTCGCAGGGCATCGTCCAGAGTGAAGAGGAGCCGATAAGCCAGGCGGACCCGATCCTCGGGCTTGGTGCTGGATTCGGGCTTGGCCTT
>JBJXGL010000105.1:0-7697 GCA_046160365.1 Aestuariivirga sp.
GGGCTTATCGTGAAGCTTACCGGATTGTCGAGATGCACGATTTCGCCATCGATGGAACTCAGAATCTTCAGCTTCTTGCGCCGGCGGAGACGGTTGCGTGAGCGCTTCTTTATCGTGAGCGCCGTGACGGTCCGCTTTTCGATCGCCTCATTGGCATCGAACCGATTGGCAAGGTAATCGCGCGCCAAGCGGAACAGCATGCGGAACGAGAACTCGGTGAGGATGTAATAGCCAAGCTGCCCGCTGCTGAGCGTCTGCGGCAGCGAAACGTTGCTTTTCGCACCCAAGGGATTGTTGCTCACGATGAGGAGCGGCGCCTTTACCTTCTGTGCAGCACCATCGGCATCAACTCTGACTCTGACCAGCTTCGGATTGGCCGCGACGATCAACAAAGCGCGGAAGCCGGTGAACATCTTGGTCAGCCGCGAGCTGTATCCCATGCGCTCGCGAATTCTCGCCATGCGTGGCTGCAGGCCGAATGAGACCTGGTGCAGGAACACGCGGCCGTTGACGGTGCCGACATCGATCGCCTCGACGTGCGCAGCGGCAAGCTGGTCAAGCGCCCCATCGAGCCTCGGAGAAAAGCCCAGCGCCTGTACAAACAGGTTCATCGTGCCGAGCGGCAGCGCGCCGAGGATAATGTTCGTGCCCGAAAGCAATCCCGCCGTAGAGGAGATCGTGCCGTCGCCACCGCCGGCGATGATGACATCGTATTCGCCCGAGTCTCGCGCGTGTTCGATCCGCCGCGTGGCGTCCCCTTCGATGAGTTCGACGTCAAGCCGCGAGAACGCCTTCCCAAGCTTCTCTTCCACGAGCTCCTTCACCGCTTCGGCGCCGCGCGAACGAACCGTTCCGGACTTCCGGTTGATCAGAACTAGTGCGCGCGAGGGCTTGGGCGCGCCGCGGTTCGCTTTCGGAGATCGTCGCGTTGATGATTGGCGGTTGGCCATGGTTTCTCTGCTTCGCCATCTATGTATCCCATTGGGCGATTCAAGGCATATGGGGATAAGTGGAGGCCGCGCTTGCGTTTCGGAAGGAGCAGTCTTCAACTGTTGCTATGGTGAACTTGCACGAAAGCTGGCTGAAGCCGCTGCAGGCGGAATTCGATGCCCCCTACATGGCGGCGTTGAAGTCGTTTCTGGTGGCGGAGCGGGAGGCCGGGAAACGCATCTTCCCCAAAGGGGCGGAATGGTTTCACGCCCTCGACGCAACGCCGCTCGACCAAGTGCGCGTGGTGATCCTGGGCCAGGACCCCTATCATGGCGAAGGTCAGGCGCATGGGCTGTGCTTCTCGGTGAAACCCGGCATTCCGCCGCCGCCATCGCTGATTAATATCTACAAGGAGCTTGAGAGCGACCTCGGCCTCAAGCCGCCGCGCCATGGTTTTCTCGAGAGCTGGACGAAACAAGGTGTGCTCCTGCTCAATGCCGTGCTCACCGTCGAGGCAGGCCGCGCCGCATCGCATCAGGGCAAAGGCTGGGAGCGATTTACCGACGCGGTGATTCGCAAGGTGAACGACTTGACACGACCCGTGGTGTTCATTCTTTGGGGATCATACGCGCAGAAAAAGGCGGCTTTCGTCGACGCCTCTCGCCATCTTGTCCTCAAGTCCGCCCACCCTTCGCCGCTCTCGGCGCACAATGGATTCTTCGGATCGAAGCCGTTCTCGAAGGCAAATGCGTTTCTGGAGGCGAATGGGCAAATGCCGATCGAGTGGGCATTGCCGGACATTTAGCAGTTTCTCGCATCGTTGCCGGTCTTCGCCAGCCTCAAGAACTTCTCAAGAAACAATCAAGCGCTTCTCAAAGTGTCGCGAACCTCATTCTGTTAGAAGCCCCCTTCCCGCGGAATGCGGGAGAAGCGGTCCCAATGGAATGTTTTGCATCCTGGGGCGTAACCGCAAAGATCATCGCTGGAGACAACTATGTTCCGGAGTTTCGGTCCCCATTCGCGGGACAGCATCGTCTTGATTTCTTTCGGCGCATGGCGCGCCTTGCGCGGCGTCATGCTCCGGCGCGCGCTCGAGGCGGCGTTCGACACATTTGGCGGCGATGTGACCGGCGGCACAGGCATCTCGCCGAAAGTATGTTTGTAATGAGGACATGATGAACCGCGTCTCGGATTTTTGTTTCGTAATCGGAAGCCTCACCGCGCTCCTGGGTGTGAGCCTGGGAATTTTCATGGGTGTATCGCAGGATCACAGCCTGGCGCCCGTACATGTGCATCTCAATCTCATCGGATGGGTGAGCATGTTCCTCTTCGGCCTCTACTATCGCACTCATCCCGAAGCGGAACGCGGCCACGCAAAATTCCAGGTTGCAATCGTGGCCGTTGGTTATGCCGCGATGATGGGAGCGCTCACATCGCTCATCTTGGCACCGGTCGATGCGGCATTTCCAATTGCGATCGCGGGCTCAGTTCTGGTTTGGCTCGGCATGGCGTTGTTTGCCGTGATCGTCTGGCAGACCGCCCTTGCCGCAACGCGGCGACACGTGTTGCAGCAGGCTCATGTGACCAGTCCGTCGTAATCGAGAAGGAGAAACCCAGTGCGTCTATCCAACTATGCCGCTGCTTCGCTTGTGTTCCTTTTGAACGGAGCAGCCTCCGCCGCCGTTGCCGCCAAGACGGAGATCATCATGGACAAAGAGTTCAGCGTTTTTCTGGAGCAGTTCCGCGAGGGTACCCAGCGCTTCATGAATGGCGACACCGCCTTGTGGAAGAAAAACGTGTCGCAGTCCGCGGAAACGATGATCATGGGTGCTTGGGGTGCTTATGAAAAAGGCTGGCCCGAAGTTTCCAAGCGCTATGATTGGGCGGGCGCGCGTTTCGTCAATTCCGATGCGGTTCTGAACGTCGAGTATCTGGCCTCCGAAGTGAGCGGCGATTTGGCCTACACCGTTGCGATTGAGCGCGCCATGGTGAAGCTCGCAGGCAAGAATGCGGCCGCGCCGATGGCTTTGCGCGTCACGCACGTCTTCCGCCGCGAGAACGGCACGTGGAAACTGATGCTGCGCCATGCCGATCCACTGATGAACAAGACGGAGCCGGAAGCCACCCTGCTCAAATGATCTGCGAAACCCTTTTGGGGGCACCAACCGCGTCCGGGTTCTACGTCCGGCGTTATCCAGAAGGAGCACCACGTGAATAAACCTCTGAATATCAACGTCGCAGGCGCGTCGCGCCTCGCCGTTCCTGCCAATGCTGAAGCAGTCGTCGAGTTATGGCGCGAGGCTGGTCCATCGTTATGGTTCGCCAAGGATCCGGACTTTGCCGCGCGTCTTCGCAACCGCTTTTTGCCGCTCTATGACGGGGCCGCCAACGGTATGTTCGATCACTGGCTCAACGCGCCAGAATCGGCGCTGGCGCTCGTGGTGCTGCTCGGCCAGTTCCCGCGCCATGTGTTTCGCGGCACGCCACACATGAACGTCTCGGATTTCCGGGCGCGAGAGGCCGCGGCGAAGGCGATCGCCAACGGATTCGACCGCATGGTGGAGACCGATCTGGCGATCTTCTTCTACTTGCCTCTCGCATACTCCGAAAATCAGTCGGACCAGAACCGCGCCGTCATGTTGTGCGAACGCATGGGTGAACCCCAGAGCGCGGCCGTCAAACGCCGCCGCGACGCCATTCGCCGGCTTGGCCGTCGCGGTTCGTAAGCCGAGGAAAGCCACATGAAAATCGTAAGCAACCCCGAGAGCGCCGGCCTCGAGACGTATGTCATTCAGCACGGCAAGGAAGATGCCCCGCGCCTCAACCGGATCGCCGAGGCGCTGGCTCCTTCCACCACCGCACTTCTTGACCGTTTCGAGCCCCTGCGTGGACGCACCATCGTCGATGCCGCATGCGGCGGCGGTGATGTGACGATCGAACTAGCGCGCCGCGTGGAAGCTGAAGGCCAAGTCTATGGCCTCGATGCCGACACCGGAAAACTCGAAGCCGCAGCCGATCGCGCGCGTGATTCTGGTCTCGGCAACTGCACCTTCATCAAGACCGATTTGACAAGGAAATGGCCGGTCGAAGCCGTCGATCTGATCTATGCACGTTTCATTCTCACGCACTTGACCGAACCGGAGATTTTTCTCGCCCACGCCCGCAAGGCCCTGAAGCCCGGTGGCGTCATCGTCGTGGAGGACGTCGATGTGGACGGCATTTTCTGGCACCCCACATCCAAGGCGATGGAGCAACTCCGCAATTTCTACAAAACCGTGACCCTGGGCCGGGGTTGCGATCCCTTCATCGGCCGCAGACTTGATGAACTCCTGGAGACTGGCGGCTTTTCATCGGTCAGAACGGGGCTCGTGCAACCCTATGGCCGGAGCGGCCCGGCCAAGGACGCGGTGATCATGTCGTGCCACGCGACCAGCGCCAGCGTGCTTGCGGCGGAACTCGCCACCGAAGCCGAACTCAAGTCTTTGCTTGACGAAGTGGATGCCTACGCCGCGCGCGCCGACACCATCATCGGCATGCCGCGCGTGTTTCAGGCGTGGGGCGTCAAGTAACTACATTTTTCCGCCCGCGGCTTCGATCAGCTTCGCAACCTCGTCCTGCCCACTCTTCCGCGCGTGGGCAAGCGGCGTCACGCCGTCCTTGTCGGCGAGGTTTGGATCGGCGCCTGCGGCGAGGACGAGTTTCGCGGCTTGTTGATGGCGCTCGCCGCCATCGCCGAGGATCACGATCTCAAGCAAACACGTCCAGCCCAGATTATTCACGTGATTGACGTCGATCTTTGTGGTGAGCAGCAGTTCGATGGTTTCGACGTGGGCACGCTCGCAGGCGGGGATCAAAGCGTTGCCGCCATAACGGTTGCGAATCGCGAAGTCCGGCCCTTTGGGGATCATGGCGCGGATCATCTCGGTGCGCCCGCTGGCACCGGCGAGCAGCCAGGGCGTGTCCATGT
Source organism: Aestuariivirga sp. (assembly GCA_046160365.1). Taxonomy (GTDB): domain Bacteria; phylum Pseudomonadota; class Alphaproteobacteria; order Rhizobiales; family Aestuariivirgaceae; genus Aestuariivirga. The sequence goes on from JBJXGL010000105.1 coordinate 4,898, forward strand.
TGGCGGCTTGGGCATTGATGTCGGCGCCCGCATCGATCAGCGCCTTCGCGATCCCGGCGTGGTTCTGCTGAACGGCAACGAGCAGCGGCGTTTCCTGCGATTGGTTGCGCGGATCGAGATTGCCGCCCGATGCAATGAACGACAGCACTGCCGCAAGATCGCCCGCCGATACGGCGGCGTGAAGATCGTTTGCCTTGGAAGGACTGGCTGCCATGAGCGCTATGCTAGCCGCGAGCAGGTAGCTTGCAAAGTGGCTGAAGAGACGCCGCCACATTTTCACGAGCCGTTTTTCGGTGGCCCGGCGTCAACGGCGCCTTCACCAACATACATGCGCGCGACTTGCGCCGCGGCAAGTGCCGGCTGGCAAATCATGCAGGGCCGCGAGGTGGAGAATATGACCGCGCCCGCTAAATCTTTCCGGCCCAACCGCTGCTGCGCGTCCCATAGCGCCACGCGCTCGGCATGAGCATCGGGGTTGTCATCTTGAACCACGCGGCTGGGTCCGTAGCCTACGATGCAGCCATCGAGCACCACAACAGCGCCGTAGGCCTGATCGCCCGCGGCGATGGCCGCCTCCTTCATGCGCTGTGCTTCGGCGGCGAAGAACGCCGCATCGCCACAGCCTTCCGCCGCATGGACCGCGGCGAACGGCATGAAAAGAAATGGCGCGGCGAAGACGTGCCTGCGGTTAAGTGGGGTGGTTGTGCGGCGGCGTTTCATGGCATGCAGCCGTCAATCAGATGGTTCGAACAGAATGCCGCCGCGCTTGAGATTGTCCAGCACCACGACGCGCGTGCCGATCTCGACGCGCTCATAGAGATGGACGACATCGACGTTGAGCATGCGGATGCAGCCGTTGGTGACATAGCGGCCAATCGTCTTGGGGCGGATGGTGCCGTGAATGCGGTAGAGCGTATCGGCTTTGCCCTGGAAGAGATAGAGAGCGCGGGCGCCGAGCGGATTGCCTTCGCCGCCGGGCATGCCGCCCTTCCATTTCGCGAGGCTTGGGAATGCCGCGAGATGCTCTTTCGTGGGCGTCCACTTCGGCCACTTGGCCTTGCGGCCGATGATCGCGGCGCCAGTCCATTCCTTGCCGTCGCTTCCCACCGCAACACCGTAGCGCATGGCCTTGCCTTGGCCGAGCACATGATAGAGAAGGCGATCGCCCGGATCGACCACAATGGTTCCCTCGGGCTCCTTGGTCTCGTAGTCGACCTCGCGGCGCCGGTATTTGTAGGGAACTAACTTCGCCTCCGACTCGAAAATATGCACGAGCTCACGGGCCGCCCCCTGCCGGGCGGGCAGCAATCCTGAAACCAGCAATGACGACACCAGCGATCGCCGCGAGAGACGCATGTGTGCACCCTTGTCCGGCATTACCGTAATGTCGGCGATCGGCGCGATCAAGTGCGACGAGGGATCGGGAACCATGGGACGCGCGGACCCAAATCAATGATAGGAATGCGCGGCTAGACCGGAACCCGCCGCCGCCGCAACAGCGGGATTGCGAAATCGGACTTGACAACATAGTGATATCACCATACACCGCTTCAATGCGAGGCAATTTGGCGCCGAAACCCGCCGTTTGGGTTGGTTCGAGCATGAAAGATTTCCGGACCTTTCCACAGGATGTGAAATCGGAATTGGGTTACGCACTGTTCGTTGCACAATGTGGTGGGCGGCACCGCAAGGCAAAGACACTCAAGGGCGCGGGCGACGCCGGCCTAGTCGAGATCGTCGACGATTATCGTGGCGACACCTATCGCACCGTTTATACCGTGCGCTTCGACGAGGCGGTCTACGTTCTCCATGCCTTTCAGAAGAAATCGAAATCCGGCATTGCAACCCCAAAGCAAGACATGCGGCTGATCGAACTGCGATTGCGTGACGCCGAACGTTTGCACAAGGAGAGTTCGAAATGAAAAAGCCCCCCGCTCACACCAGAGGCAGCGGCAACGTCTTCGCCGACATCGGCTTGCCGAACGCCGAGGAGCATCTGATCAAGGCCCAGCTGGTCTTCAAGATCGATGCCTTGATGAAGGCTCGCAGACTCAAACAAGCCGACGCCGCCAAACTCTTCGGCGTGAAGCAGCCCGACGTCTCGAAGATGCTCCACGGCGACTTCCGCCAGTTCTCCGTCGAACGCCTGATGCGGTTTCTGGTGGCGCTGGGACAGGATGTGGAGATTGTTGTGAAGCCTCAGAAGGCGAAAGGGGATGCGGCATCTCTGCGCGTGGCATGAAACTAGTCGCCACGATTGTGCAGGTCTCTAGCTTCATTTGACCCCACATCGAAACAAGCGAACATGAATTTTCAACTTGACGACTACCATTGTGGAATAAAGAACGAAGAGTTGTTGGCAGAGCTCCGTCGTGTGGCTCACGAATTGAACAAGAGTGCCCTCACTAGAGCAGACAATGAGGAGAGGGGAAAATATGGAACGGTCACATACATTCGACGATTTGGCAGCTGGTTCGCGGCATTGGAGAAGGCCGGGCTAGAAAAGACCAGAACTCCTATGAATCTCTCAGAGCCCGACCGGAAACATGTTGAGTCATTTGAGTCGTTTGTGATTCAAGAGAGGCTTTCTGATTCGTGAGGAAGCCGCCGATGTGGACAGCCGAAAACCGTGGCCGGTACGACCGGAGCAAGTTGCGTTATCCGAGCGATTTAACAGATGAAGAGTGGACAGAGGTGAAGCCGCTGATCCCGCCGGCCAAGCGTGGCGGCAACAAGCGCCATGTCGAGGAGCGCGAGGCCGTCAACGGCTTGATGTACATTCTCTCCACCGGCTGCCAAT
>JBJXGL010000106.1:0-11509 GCA_046160365.1 Aestuariivirga sp.
TGATCGGTGGTGTCCCTGTGGGCTGGCTCCCCTACCTCGAACACCCTGATCCAACGGTGAAGCGGCGCACGGGATTTCTCGTTCCTTCATTCAAAGCCGGAAGCGCCTACGGCTTTGGCGTCGTCACACCCTACTTCTGGGCGCCTGCTCCCAACTACGACATGACCTTCAGCCCGGTGTGGACGACGAAGCAAGGTCCGGTCGCCGACATCGAATTGCGCCACCGCCTCAAATCCGGCGGTTACCGGATTCGCGGGCAAGGACTCTATCAGCTCGAGAAAGACGAGTATCCGGGCGACATCCGCTGGCGCGGCGCGCTGGCGAGCGACGGCGCCTTCGCCATCAACGATCACTGGACCTGGGGCTGGGATGGCCAAGTGACGAGCGACCGCCGGTTCCTCAGCCGTTACGATTTCGATAGCCCGGACCTGATCACCAGCCAGGTCTATCTGCGTGGCCTCGAGAACCGCAGCTACTTCTCGGCCCAAGCGTTGCATTTCCAATCGCAGATTTCCGGCGAAGCGGACAGCCACTTTCCCGCCGCCCTTCCTTATGTCGAGTCGAATGTCACCTTCGATCAGCCCGTGCTTGGCGGCGAATTCGGCATCGACACTTATGTCTATTCGCTCCACCGCAACGATCCCGACGCACCCTTCGACACAGTCAATCACGGCACGGAGCAATCGCGCGTGGTGACGAACCTGCGCTGGCAGCGCCAGATGATCAATGGCTTTGGGCAAGTGTTCACGCCCTTCGCCAGGCTCAGGAGCGACGTATTCATCAACGACAACTTGCCCGACGCCTCCGTCGCGGGCGGGTTGCGCGACGAGGAAACGACGGCGCGCATTCTGCCCATGGCTGGAGTCGACATGCGCTGGCCGATGTTTGCCAGCTACGAGTCCGGATCGTCGATCTTCGAACCCGTGTTCCAGCTTGTCGCCGCCACCAACGAGACCGACACCAGCCGGATCGGCAACGAGGACGCCATCTCGCTCAACTTCGACCACACGAGCCTTTTCCTGCAGGACCGTTTCACCGGTTTCGACCGCTACGAAGGTGGCACCCGCGCCAATCTGGGCTTCGTCTACAGCTATCTCGCCTCCAATGGCGGTTCGGCCAAGGTGAGCCTCGGCGAGTCGTTCCATATCGCCGGACGCAACAGTTTCGTGGAAGGAAGCGGGCTCGAAGGCACGTCGTCCGATCTGGTCGCGGCGATTTCCTTGCAGCCTTGGGAGAACTTCCGCTTCAGCTATCAGGCGCGGATCGAGGAGGACCTCTCCGACATCAATTCCCAGGAAGCCTCTCTCAGCCTCACTTTCGACAGGATTAGCACGTCATTGAGCTATGTTGCCCTCGAATCCGAAGCGGCTTATGGCCGAACCGAGGCCGCCGAGCAGGTTTGGGGCGATGCGACGTATTGGTTCCGGGATGGCTGGAACGTGTTCGGCGGGTTCCGTTACGATCTTGCCAACGACGAGTTCCTCGCCAGATCGATTGGCATAGGCTTCGATTGCGATTGCATGAACGCGAAACTCACATACTCCGAAAACGAGACGACGGAAGAAGACAGCGACACCGACCGCAGACTCATGTTCTCGGTCGACCTGCGCACGCTTGGCGGCACCTCCGTCTCGACAGGATTCTGACCATGCGGGAATTCATGCTCGCCGCGGCGCTGTTCGCGGGCCTCATTGCCGCACCTCTCCCGGTGATTGCGGCCGGGCAAGGCATCGTCGCCACCGTCAACGATCAGCCGATCACGCAGCTCGATATCGACCAGCGTTTGAAGCTTCTCAAAATTCTGGGCGACCGCAGCGAGAGCCGCAAGCAGGCGCTGACCGGCCTCATCAACGAGAAGGTCCAGATCTCGGAAGCGAAGAAATACAAGCTCAACGCCAGCGATGCGCAGATCTCGAAACAAATGGAGAAGATCGCAAAAGCGCTCGGCACCGACGCGGCGGGGCTTGAGCCGAAGCTGCGCAAGCAAGGCATCGGGATATCGGCGATGCGTCAATACATCGAGGCGCAGATTTCATTCTCCCGGCTTCTCGGCACGAAGTATCAGGTGAAGGTCGATGTGAATCAGGCGGATGTCGACAAGAAGCTTGCCGACATCAAGCAGCGCATGAACGCGCGGCTCAACGAGATCAAGAAAGATCCGCGCATGAAGCCGGTGACTGTCTACAGCATCCAGGAAATCGTGTTGCCGCTCGACAACGTTTCGGAAGCGATGTCGAGCCAGCTCATTCAGGCACGCGCAATCGAGGCCCAGCAGATCATCAAGCGCTTCAACGGCTGCAAAAATTCGCGCGCGGCGGCCGAAGGCATCTTCAACGTGAAGATCAAGAAGCCGGTGGAAGCAGATGGCAGCCGCATTCCGAAGCCGCTTCGCGCGGCGCTCGACAAAGCGGGGCCGGGTAAAGCCATTGGGCCGGGGCGCACGCAGAATGGCGTCCAACTCATCGGATTCTGCGGCAAGCGCACGGTGACGCCGCAGTTGCCCAAGGTCGAATTGCCAACGCGCGAGCAGATCGAAACTGCCGCCTACAACGAGAAGTTCGCGGCGGTCGAGGAGAAGTACATGCGCGACATGCGCAAGACCGCGCTTATCGAATATAAAGACCCGAACTTCTCGCAATAATCCCGCATGGCGCCCCGCCCGATTGCTCTTACCTGCGGCGAGCCGGCGGGAATTGCACCGGAGATCACCGCGATGGCGTGGCGGAAGCTGCGGGGCGATCCGCGCCAATGCTTCTTTCTTTTGGGCGATGCCGCCTACTTTGAAACGCGCGCCCGACTTGCGGGCGTCGAGATACCGGTGCAGCGGATCAACGCGCCTTCCGAAGCCGCGAATATGTTCGGCTATGCGTTGCCGGTCATCGACCTGCCTCTTCCAAAGCCCCCTTTGGCTGGTCACATCGAGGGAACCAGCGCAAGCACGGTGATCGCCGCCATCGACAAGTCCGTGGCAATTGCATTGAAGGGCGAAGCTTCGGCCATCGTGACCAATCCGATTCACAAGGACGCGCTCTATCAGGCGGGCTTTCGGCATCAGGGGCACACGGATTATCTGGCGCATCTTGCGCGGTCTCAGGGCCACGAAGCCCACGACGTGATGATGCTGGTCGCAAGAGACTTGCGCGCGGTGCCGGTGACGGTTCACATTCCGCTGGCGGAGGTTGCGGCGCAACTGACAACGGAGATGATCGTTGCGCAAGCGCGAGTCGTTGAAGGGGCATTGAAGAATCACTTTGGTGTTGTCGCGCCACGCTTGGCAGTGACCGGCCTCAATCCCCATGCAGGCGAAAATGGCGCCATGGGGCGCGAGGAGATTACGATCATCGCGCCGGCAGTCGAGAAGCTGCGCGCGGAAGGGATGTCCGTCATCGGCCCGCTCTCCGCCGATACCGCGTTTCACGCCGAAGCACGGCGCGGTTACGATGCGATCCTCTGCATGTATCACGACCAGGCGCTGATTCCGGTCAAGACCATCGACTTCCACGGCGGCGTCAATGTCACGCTGGGATTGCCTTTCATCCGCACATCGCCCGATCATGGCACGGCGCTCGAAATCGCGGGCACCGGCAAGGCCAATCCATCGAGCCTGATCGCGGCCATCGAACTCGCGGCCTCGATGGCGCGGGCATGACCGCCGAAGACGGCCTGCCGCCGCTTCGCGAAGTGATCGCTCGGCACGAACTCGCGGCGCGGAAATCGCTCGGTCAGAACTTTCTCTTCGACCTCAACCTCACACGCCGCATTGCTCGCGCGGCCCTGCCCTTCGAAGGCTTCACCATCGTCGAAGTGGGCCCTGGCCCTGGAGGATTGACGCGGGCGCTGCTCATGGAGGGCGCTGATGACGTCGTGGCCATCGAACGCGACCCGCGCGCCATTCCGGCGTTGAACGAAATCGCGGCCCGTTATCCGGGGCGCTTGCGGGTCGTCGAAGGCGATGCTTTAGAGGTGAAGTGGCACGGGATCGTTAGCAAGCCCGCCAAGATCGTCGCCAATCTTCCCTACAATATCGGCACGGTGCTGCTCACTTCATGGCTCGGCGCGGAGCAATGGCCGCCATGGTTCTCTTCGCTAACCCTCATGTTTCAAAAGGAAGTGGCTCAGCGGATCACCGCTGCTCCGGGCACGGAACACTACGGACGGCTCTCCGTCCTCTGCAATTGGCGTTGCGAAACCCAACTTCTGTTTGACGTGAACCGCTCCGCATTCACGCCGCCGCCCAAGGTGACATCCTCGGTCGTTCAGCTTGTTCCACTTCGAGAGCCATCGCCCGCCTGCAGCGTAAAGGCTCTCGAAAAGATAACTGCCGCCGCCTTCGGCCAGCGCCGCAAGATGCTTCGGCAGAGTTTGAAGACCGTTTTTCCCGAGCCTGCCGAAGTTCTCTCGCAGCTCAGCATCGATCCCATGAAACGCGCGGAGGAGTTATCCGTCGCAGACTTCGCGCAGCTTGCTCTTCATAGCAAAGTGGAACCGTCGTCCCGGCTTTCGCCGGGATGACGGCCATTGTTGGAAGTGTGAAGAGCGGCGGGGGTGGGGCAGTTCGAAAAGCCACTACAACTTCTTCGTCAGCTCACGGACGAATTCCGCCAACCCCGTCTGCCTGCGGCGTTTGAGGCGTTCGGCTGCGAGAATGGCGACGACTTGCCCATGCGCCTTCTCGACATCGTCGTTCACCACCACGTAGTCGTATTCCGGCCAATGGCTGATCTCGCGCGAAGCTTCGGCCATGCGCTTGGCCACAACAGTTGCGCTGTCCTGGGCGCGTGTCACGAGCCGGTCGCGCAACGTTTCCGCGGAGGGCGGCAGGATGAAGAGGCGGACGAGATCGTCCTCCATCGCTTGCGCGAGTTGTTGCGTTCCCTGCCAGTCGATATCGAAGAGAATATCGCGCCCCGCCATGACGCCCTCCTCGACGGGCTTCCTTGGCGTGCCGTAGAGATTGCCGAAGACCTCAGCCCATTCGAGCAACTCGTGGCGCTCGCGCATCTGCGCGAAGCGTTCGCGCGAGATGAAATGATAGTCGTGGCCATCGCGCTCGCCGGGCCGCGGGGGCCGCGTCGTCACCGAAATCGACATGGACACATTCGTATCGGCCGCCAGCAACTTGCGCGACAACGTCGTCTTGCCCGCGCCCGACGGCGAGGACATCACGAGCAACAATCCGCGCCGCGCGATCATCTCCAGTTTGTCCTTCGGGCGGAAGAAGCGGTTCGACGGCGGGCACTGGTTTGGATGGAGATCATTGGCATCATTCGATGTTGAGCGCCTGTTCGCGGAGTTGATCGATCACGGATTTGAGTTCAAGTCCAATCGCGGTGAGCGATGGATCCGCGGCTTTCGAACATAGCGTGTTGGCTTCGCGGTTGAACTCCTGCGCCAGGAACTCGAACTTGCGGCCCACCGCTTCATCCGAGGCTAGCAACTCGCGCGCCGCGCCCACATGCGAGAAGAGCCGATCGAGTTCCTCCTGAATGTCGGCCTTGACCGCGATCAGCAACGCTTCCTGATGAAGGCGGGCGGGATCGAGGCCCGCTTCGGTTCCCGTGAGCTTCGCGATCTGGTCAGCGAGGCGCTTTCTAATCGCGTCCGGAGCGCGGTTCGGATTGTCGCGCGCCGCGGTGGCCAGCGCTTCGATCCGGTCCACCTGGCCGCGCAGGACTTCGAGCAAACGCTTGCCTTCCTCGCGCCGGCCCGCCAGCAATTGATCGGCGCAGGCCTCGAAGCTCGCGACGATCGCGGCATCGCGGCTTGCAATCTCGGAATCCTCTTCATCAGCGGACGCAATCTCAACAACGCCGCGCACATTCAAGAGCTGTTCGACCTGTAACGCTCCGCCGCCATGCTTGCGCGAGAGCCGTGCCGCCGCTTCGGCGAGTTGTTCGAGCAAGACTTCGTTGATGACCGCGCGGCCGCCAGCTGGCGCCTCGGGCACGTCGAGTGCTGCTTGCAGATTGCCGCGTTTGAAACGCGCTGCCGCCGCGGCCTTCACCGGAGCCTCGACCGCCTCGAAGCCCGAAGGCAAGCGGCAGCGCACATCGAGATTCTTGCCGTTGACGCTGCGCATTTCCCAATGCCAGCGGCACTCGCCGTACGAGCCGGCGATACGGGCAAATCCGGTCATGCTGGAGAGGGGCATCTTGGCAGGTGTCAGGTGTCAGGTGTCAAGTGTCAAGTGTCAAGTGTCAAACCAACTGCTGATACCTGATACCTGATACCTGGCACCTGACACCTGACACCTGACACCTGATACTACTTCCGCTTCGGCTTCTGCTTTGGAATGGGGACCTGGCGGCCTGCGACTTTCATCACGGTTCCGGGCTTGGCGGTCAGGACTTCTTCTTCGCCCGTGGCGGCGGGTGCGGCGGTCTCTTCCGTTTGCTTCGGCTGCTCGGCCTGCTGCTTGTCTTCCGGCTTTAGCGTGTCCGCCGGTTGCTCGGCAGCAGCAGGATCGGCGCTGGGCGCTGCGGGCGGTTCCGCAATCTGCTCCGCAGTCGCTGTCTGCTCGCCGGGGGCGTCCGGAGCCGGGATCGGCTGCGGTTGCGCTTCCGGATCGGCGCCGGCGACATCGGCGGGAGGTGCTGCGGGCGTTGCGGGCGCTTCGCCGTCGACCACGCCGTCGAGTGTTGCCGCCGGTGCATCCGCTGAAGCAACGACGGGATCGGAAGGCGCTTGCGCCGGGTCGGTTGCCGTTCCCGGTTCGATGGCGCGCCACTTGGCGACGTTGGCGTTGTGCTGCTCGAGCGTCTCCGCGAAGGCGTGGCCCCCCGTGCCGTCGGCCACGAAATAGAGATTTTTCGACGATGCCGGATTGAGCACCGCTTCGAGCGAAGCCGCCCCCGGATTGCCGATCGGCCCCGGCGGCAAGCCGTCGATGGTGTAGGTGTTGTACGGAGTGGGCGTGGAAATATCGGCCTTGGTGATGGGTCGGTCCAGCCTGCCCTTGCCGCCGGCGATGCCGTAGATGATCGTGGGATCGGATTGCAGCTTCATGCCTTGGCGCAAGCGGTTCATGAACACCGCCGCCACTTCGGCGCGCTCCTCGGCGCGGCCCGTTTCCTTCTCCACGATGGAGGCGAGAACGATGGCGTCTTCCTTCGATTTGATGAGATCATTCGGCGCGCGGTTCTTCCACAGCTCTTCGATCAACTGCTTCTGGGCGAGTTCCATGTCTTCCAAGAGCTTCTGCCGCGTCATGCCGCGCTTGAACACATAGGTGTCGGGGCGGATGACGCCTTCCGCCGGAACCGTGACGATTTCGCCGGTAAGCACTTCGTTCTCGCGCAGCCGCGCGACCGCCATTTCGCTGGTCCAGCCTTCCGGGATCGTCACCTTGTAAGTGATGGCGCGGCCCGAGGCGACGATGCCGAGGACTTCGTCCATGCTCGCGGCGGCAGGGAATTCGTATTCGCCCGCCTTCAGTTTTCCGCCAAGCACATTGCCGAGATAAGCGGCGGCGGTGAAGATCCGCGCATCCGAGATGATGCCTTCGTCCTGAAGCTTCTGGGCGATGCCCCGCGTATCGAGCCCGCGGTCGATCTCGTAGATCTTCTTTTCCGCCAGCGGCCCGGGAGCGGTGAATTCCTGATAGCCGATGAAGGCGGCAATGGCGCCGACGACAAGCGCCGCTATCCCCAGCAGGAACAGCGAGGAGAAGACGCGGGAGAATACCGAGCGGCGTTTGCGCGGCATAACTGGATCGGGTACGCGGCCCAGATCGTAGTCCTGTTCGTGCTGTTCTCGGTCGGACATGGTGCGTGCCTCAAGCCGCCAGCCGGCGCATGACCAGCGAGGCGTTGGTTCCGCCAAAACCAAAAGAATTGGACAGAACTATGTTGATATCCTTGCGCTTCGCCGCCTTCGGCACAAGGTCGATTTTTGTCTCAACGGAAGGATTATCCAGATTGAGAGTCGGCGGGCACACATTATCGCGGATCGCGAGCACCGAGAAGATCGCCTCGACCGCGCCGGCAGCGCCCAGCAAATGACCCACGGACGACTTGGTGGAGGACATCGACAGGTTGTCGCCGCCATTGCCGACCAGGCGTTCGACCGCTTTCAGCTCGATTTCATCTCCAAGCGGAGTGGATGTGCCGTGGGCATTGACGTAGTCGATCTCCGAGGGTTGCAACCCGGCGCGGCGCAGCGCTGCCTGCATGCAGCGGAAAGCGCCATCGCCATCCTCGGAGGGCGCCGTAATGTGATAGGCATCGCCCGACATGCCGTAACCCGCGATCTCGGCGTAGATTTTGGCGCCCCGGCGCCTGGCGTGTTCGAGTTCCTCGAGAACCACGATGCCGGCACCCTCGCCCATGACGAAGCCATCGCGGTCCCTGTCGTAGGGACGCGAACCTTTCTCGGGCGTGTCGTTGAATCCGGTCGATACCGCCTTGCAAGCAACAAACCCCGAAATGCCGAGGCGGCAGATCGAGGACTCCGCACCGCCCGCGATCATCACGTCCGCATCGTCGAGCGCGATCATGCGCGAGGCATCACCAATCGCATGAGAGCCACTTGAGCAGGCTGTGACCACCGCGTGGTTCGGCCCTTTGCAGCCGAAATGGATGGAGATGAGGCCCGAGGCAAGATTGATGAGCGAACCCGGAATGAAGAACGGGCTCACCCGGCGCGGGCCTTTCTCGTTCAACAGAAGCGTCGTCGCCTCGATCGACGTCAGTCCGCCAATCCCAGAGCCGACGAGAACGCCGGTGCGATGCTGCTGTTCCGGCGCCTCGGCTTTCCAGCCGGAATCGTTCATCGCCTGCTTGGCGGCCGCGAACGCATACTGAATGAATTCGTCGTAACGGCGCTGGTCTTTATGCTCCAGCCAATCGTCGGCGTTGAAGGTTCCGTCCTTGCCGTCGCCACGTTTCACCTCACAGGCGATGCGGCATGGCAGATCCGAGGCATCGAACTTGGTGATCGGCCCCGCCGCGGATTCGCCGGCGAGCAGCTTCTTCCACGTTTCATCGATGCCCGTCGCCAGCGGCGACACGATGCCCATTCCGGTTACGACGACGCGGCGCATACGGCTCCTTGTCAGATCACATGAAAACGCGGGTGGAAGGCCATCACGCCTCGCCCCCGCGCGTCAAGGCCGATCAGAGGTCAGGCGGCGCTCTTCTCGATGAATTTGACCGCATCGCCCACGGTCTGAATGGTTTCGGCGGCGTCGTCGGGGATTTCGATGCCGAACTCCTCCTCGAAGGCCATGACCAGCTCGACGGTGTCGAGGCTGTCGGCGCCAAGGTCGTCGATGAAGCTCGCCTCCGGCTTGACCTTGTCGCCATCCACGCCGAGATGCTCGACAACGATCTTCTTCACCCGCTCCTGAACGTCACTCATGTTCGACAGCCCTCATTTGTGTTTTATCTATTCGGGGAAAGCCTCTCCCAAGGCCTGGCCCCCATTTGCCACGGGCTAACTACCACACTTTCTGCGACCGGCAAAAGGGCCAAGTTGGAGTGTTGAAATTCTTGGGAAAAGCGCGAATTGAGCGTCATGAAAGCGCCGCGTGGCCGAGTGAAGCTCGGGCCATGAAGAACCCCCTCGTTGCCATCTTCGCCCTTCTCTCGACCGCCTTGCCTGCATGGGCAGACGGCGAGCTGAACAAGCTCATCTCTGCCTTCGACAAGGACAGGCTCGCGCGCTTTGAGGCGATCAGACGCGAGGCTTTGACGGAGGCGCGGGCTGGTGGAAATGCTGCTGATCTCAAAGTCCTCGAATCCGTCCTTTCAGGCCAGCCACTCCCGATGAGCGGGTCATTTGACCCAACCGGTAACTGGCGCTGCCGCAACGTCAAAGTGGGCGGGCTGCTTCCGCTCGTGGTCTATCCGTGGTTCCAATGCTCGATCACCGGCGACGACTCGGGATGGTTCCTGAGGAAGACCACAGGTTCGCAGATGACCCAGGGCCGTTTCTATACCGAGAGCGATACGCGGCTTGTGTATCTCGGCGCTGGTCACGTGCGCGGCGACAACCCGCGCAAGTATGGCGAGGCGCTCCAGGAAGATCAGGTGGCGATCGTGGAGCGGCTGGCGGAGAACCGGCTGGTGCTCCAGTTCCCCGCCCCGTACTACGAGTCGAAGTTCGACCTGCTGGTGATGGAGCGGCGCTAAGGCATCGCCATGCCGCCGTTGACGTGCAGCGTTTGGCCGGTGACGTAGGCGGCTTCATTGGAAGCGAGATAGAGAGTTGCGGCGGCGATGTCTTCGGGCGTGCCGAGTCTTCCGGCGGGAACGCGGGCGAGGATTCCTTCCTTCTGCTTGTCGTTCAGAACATCGGTCATCGGTGTGGCGATGAAGCCCGGCGCCACGGCGTTCACTGTCACGTTGCGCGATGCCAATTCCTGCGCCAGGGTTTTGGTCAAGCCGATCACGCCTGCTTTCGAGGCCACATAATTTGCCTGTCCGGCATTGCCTGTCACACCCACAACCGATGTCACGTTGATGATGCGGCCCCAGCGTTTCTTCATCATGCCGCGCATGGCCGCGCGGGCGAGGCGGAAGCCCGCGGTGAGATTGACATCGATCACCGCCTGCCAGTCCTCATCCTTCATGCGCATGGCGAGTCCGTCGCGGGTGATGCCGGCGTTGTTGACGAGGATATCGACACTGCCCATCGCCGCCTCCGCCGCGGGAATCAGTTTCTCGACATCCGCCGCGTCGGACAGATTGCAGGCGAGCACATGGACGCGCTCGCCGAGGCTCGCTTTCAATTCCTCAAGAACCGTGGCGCGCGTGCCCGAGATGGCGATCGTTGCGCCATGCGCGTGCAGCACCTTGGCGATTGCCGCGCCGATGCCGCCGGTGGCGCCGGTGATCAGTGCGGTCTTTCCGGTGAGGTCGAACATCTGCCGCTCCTATTTCAGCAACGCGACTACGGCTGCCAGATCGTCCGGCGTGCCGATGGCGAGGCCCGTGGCTTCCGGCGCGTTCTTCTTCAAGAGTCCGGTCAGCACTTTGCCCGCTCCCAACTCCACAAAACGCGTAACACCGCTCGAAACCATATAGCTCACGCATTCGCGCCAGCGCACCGTCCCGGTCACCTGCCGCACCAGTGTTTCGCGGATCATCGCGGGTTCGCTGATCGGGCCTGCCACGACATTGGCGATCACCGGAACAAGAGGCGGCAGCATGATCACCTTTGCCAGCGCATCCGCCATCACATCCGCGGCGGGTTGCATCAGGGCGCAGTGAAACGGCGCGCTCACCGGAAGCAGGATCGCGCGTTTTGCACCCTTGGCCTTGGCGATATCGAGCGCGCGTTCGACCGCGGCCTTGTGTCCGGAGATCACCACCTGCCCCGCCGAATTGTCGTTCGCCGCCTGGCAGACATCGCCCTGTGCTGCTTCCGAGGCGACCGCTGCGGCTTCGGCGAAATCGAGTCCGAGCAACGCGGCCATGGCGCCGGTGCCGACAGGCGTTGCGGCCTGCATGGCAAGCCCGCGGGTTTTCAGAAGCCGCGCCGCATCGGCAAGCGAGAACGTGCCCGCCGC
>JBJXGL010000107.1:0-16282 GCA_046160365.1 Aestuariivirga sp.
TTGCGATTCCGTTGGGAGGCCGAAGCGGTTAGTTTGGCGCGTCATGATTCGCCTTTTGGGAGATGATGATGACGTCACTCACGCCCCACATGAGCAGCGCCGAACTTGAGAGCGAATACAAAGCAGCGTCCGATCCGGTAGCCAAGAGTCATTTTCATGCGTTGTGGCTTGTGTCGGAGGGCTACGCGGCTGCGGAGGTGGCCAGGCTTTTGTCTTTCTCGGCGCGTTGGGTTCACAGCCTGATCGGGCGCTACAATGAAAAAGGCCCTTCGGCGCTTGCCGATCTGCGGGCTGGCAATGGCGCACGGCCACGTATTCTGACGCCAAAGGCCCTGGAGGCGCTGAAGGAACGCATCAAGACGGCGCCTCCAGATGGCGGCTTGTGGAGCGGGCCGAAGATCGCGCGCTGGCTGGCGCAGTTCCATGGGCTGAAATCGGTGCATGACCAGCGCGGCTGGGACGCGCTGGTGGCGATCGGCTATTCGGTCCAGAAACCGAGGCCCCGGCATCCGCAAGCGGCCACCGAGGAGGACCGCGCGGCGCTCAAAAAAAGCTCGAGGATGCGGCGGAGGAGGAGCAGCGCCAGCATCCGCAGGCCAGCGTCGAACTGTGGACGATGGATGAGCACCGGATCGGCCTGAAGCCGATCACGCGCGGCGTCTGGGCGCCCATCGGCCAGCGTCCCGTGGCACTCGGCCATCACCGCTTCGAGTGGCTTTATGTGGCAGGCTTCGTCGAGCCTCAAACCGGCAAGACGGTATGGTACATCGCCGAAGCCATCTCGAAGGAGATGTTCGAACTCATGCTCGATGGCTTCGCAAGATCGGCAGGCGCCGGCCCCGCCAAGCGCATCGTGCTGCAGCTCGACAATGCCGGCTGGCACGGGCCAGAAAACCTCGCCGTGCCCGACGGCGTGAAGCTGGTCTTCCAACCCGCCCACAGCCCCGAACTGCAGCCCGCCGAGCACCTCTGGCAGTTCGTCGACGAACCGCTCGCCAACCGATGCTTCGAAACCCTCGAAGAACTCGACAAGGCCGTCGACAAGAGATGCGTCGAACTCACGAGCCAAACCGAAGCAATCGGCGCCAGCACCCTCTTCAACTGGTGGCCGTGCAAATCCGACAAGAAGTGATCAGCCGGAGTCGGTATGACGGGGTGGGGGTGTCAAAAGCTGTAACACCCCGCCCCCGCTGCTTCGCAGCGTCCCCGCCCCACAAAGTGGGGCGGGGTGAAAATTGCGAACGGGTTCAGCCCCTAGAACAGCCGGCTGATCCAGGAGTCCTGATTTTCGAGCGGCTGCAGGCCATCGGACGACACTAGCGTGTAGGCGTCCTTGTACCACTGGCTGTTGGGGAAGTTGTGGCCCAATACGGCGGCGGCGGTTTGGGCTTCGGACTTGACGCCCAAGGCCATGTAGCCTTCGGTCAGGCGGTAGAGGGCTTCGGGGGTGTGGGATGTTGTTTGGTATTCGGTGACCACGCGCTTGAAGCGGTTGATGCCGGCGAGATAGCTGCCCTTTTTCAGATAGTAGCGGCCGACTTCCATTTCCTTGCCGGCGAGATGATCGCGCGCCAGCACGACTTTGCGCGAGGCGTCCTGCGCATAGGCCGTGCCTGGATAGCGGCGCTCGACTTCTTCGAGGGCTTCGAGAGCTTTCTGGGTTGTCGTCTGATCGCGGCGCACGTCGGCGATGCGCTCGTATTGGCTCAGCGCGATCAGGTAATAGGCATAGGCCGCATCCTTGTGGCCGGGATGCAGCGTGATGAAGCGGTTCGAGGCATTGATCGAGTCGTCGTAGTCGTTCCTCTGATAGAAGGCATAGGCCTGCATGATCAGCGATTTCGTCGCCCACTTCGAATAGGGATACTGGCGCTCGACGTCCTGGAATTTCTTGGCGGCGGATTTGTATTCGCCCTCGTTCAATTTGGCGAGGCCTTCGTTATAGAGCTTCGCCACCGCCTCGCCATCGGCGGCGGCGGAAAGATCTGGCGGCAGGCCATCGCCCGTACGGATACCGTCGGATGCGGTGCTGGCGTTGGAGGACGATGAGCCACCGCCGAATACGTCTTTCAACATGCTCGAGGTCGAACAGCCGGAAAGCACAAGGCCCGTGGCAAGCAGCAGCGCCAGCGTTCCCGCGCGTCCTCGTTCAAAACCCCTTATTCCCGCAAACACGTGACTTAACCCATTCGATCAGAAAAAGTTTCGGCTCCTCCTCCCCGCCGCCGATGAGGCGCGGGGGAGATGTCGCGCGAAGCGCGACGGAGGGGGGTGTTGGCAGCGGGGTACGAGTGCGCGGTCTTCAATCCAATTGGAAATTCGCCTGTTGCTCCTGCCTGAATCCAGCTGCGGGCACCCCCCACCGCCTCGCTGCGCTCGGAACCTCCCCCGCGCCGATTCGGCGGCGGGGAGGAGGAGCGAAGATTGGTTTTGTCGGAACACATTGAGCTGAAGTTTCATCCCCACTTGCCGGCAGCGACCCGCCGTGCTGGCCATGCTCTTAGCAGGTGGCCTTTGACGTGCCAAACCCGGCGGAAGTGTGACCGCCGGGTTTGCAAAATGATGGGCGAGTTCAATCAGTTGGCTTGGCGGCGCAGGAACGCCGGGATCTCCAGTTGATCGTCGTCGAGGCTCTGATCGATATGGCCGGGCTGGGCCTGCTGAGTTCTAGCGGCGCTAGATGCCTGGATTTTCGGTTCGGTGCGTGCCGTCATGGTGGGTTCCTTGGGCGTTGCGGGAACGGGATCGTCCTTGCGGCCGAGGCCGACACTGGCCAGTCGCTCGAACAGTCCCTTCTTTTTCGGTGCATTCTTCGCGTGATCGGCGATGTTGGCGATGCGGTTCTGCTGGGCCGCGACTTGCGCCTGCGCGATCGGCGGGAATTGCTCGATGGGCGGAATGCGGGCGCCACGCGGAGCCACGATCTCTTCCTGCGCTTCGTCCATCTCTTCTTCGATATCCTGCATCTGCGGCTGGTGTTTCATCGCAGGCTGCGGCGCTGGTCTTGCGGCCATGGGAGCCGGCTGAACCGGGCGCTTGGCGGGTATCTGCTGCCTGCCCGTGAAGCCGAACACCGGACCTTTCGGCGCAACGGCGGGCGCTTCCTCGGCCGGAGCGATTTGACCCGCGGCGGCAAGCGCTTCCTGGGAGAGGCCGGTGGCCACGACGGAGACGCGCATGGTGCCTTCGAGTGAATCGTCGAAGGTGGCGCCAAGGATGATGTTGGCTTCCGGATCCACTTCCTCGCGGATGCGGGTTGCGGCTTCGTCGACTTCGTAAAGTGTCAGATCGGGTCCGCCGCAGATCGAGATCAGCAGTCCACGCGCGCCGCGCATCGACACATCGTCGAGCAGCGGATTGGAGATCGCGGCTTCGGCCGCCTCAATGGCGCGCTTATCGCCCGACGCTTCGCCGGTGCCCATCATGGCGCGGCCCATCTCGCTCATGATCGCGCGCACGTCGGCGAAATCGAGATTGATCAGGCCTTCCTTGGTCATCAGTTCGGTGATCGAGGCCACACCCGAATAGAGCACCTGGTCGGCCATGGCGAAGGCCGCGGCGAAGGTGGTTTTCTCGTTCGCGACGCGGAAGAGATTTTGGTTCGGAATGACGATCAGCGTGTCGACATGGCTGGCGAGCTGCTCGATGCCGCGCTCGGCCGTTGCCATGCGGCGCACGCCCTCGAAGTGGAACGGCTTGGTGACGACGCCCACCGTGAGGATGCCCTGCTCTTTCGCGGCCCGCGCGATGACGGGAGCAGCACCCGTGCCGGTTCCGCCGCCCATGCCGGCGGTGATGAAGCACATATGCGCTCCGGCCAAATGGTCGAGGATTTCGGGTAGCGCCTCCTCGGCGGCAGCCGCGCCGATCTGCGGTTGCGAACCGGCGCCAAGACCCTGGGTTAAAGCTGTGCCCATCTGCACGCGGCGCTGGGCGGCATTTTGCATGAGCGCCTGTGCGTCGGTGTTCGCGACCACGAACTCGACGCCGTCCAAGCGGCTTTCGATCATGTTGTTGACGGCGTTGCCGCCCGCGCCGCCCACACCGAATACGGTGATCCGCGGCTTGAGTTCGGCGAGATTGGGCACGGTGAGATTGATTGTCATGATTGCGTCCGGAACTGATTTCCCCGGCGGCCATCTTTCTTACCCAAATCATAACAAATGGTTAACGCGCGCTAACCAATTCGCTCGGGTGAGAATCAATTTTGACTCAAATTGAGTCAGGAGGCCAAGACGGCCTTGGTAAATTCCCGAGTGTTGCACAAAAACAGTGCGGCGGCCTCGCCTCAAAGCCGCCGCACTCGTTAACGAACCAGGATCAGGTCCGCCGCAAATGAGAACTACTGCCCGGTGAAAGCCGGCATCGGATTCACAGCCATCTGCTTTGAAGCACTCCCTATGGACCCTGGCTTTCGCCAGGGTGACGAGGAAGGGGAATAGAAAAACTCTGCCGTCATCCTGGCGAACGCCAGGATCCATGGGCAGGTCTCTACCCAATGTTCAGTGAGTCAACCCACGCAGACCGCAATGTCCTTGAGTTCGAGTGGCTGCGTACGTCCAGCCGCAACTAAAAACTATCCGCGATCCACCGTCCCACGCGGCGGCAGTAGCCTTGCTGGGCGTCGCGCATGGCTTCTGCTGCCTGGCGCGGCATGGCGTAGTGGTGATCGGGCGAGAGACCGTAGGCGGCGAGACCGAAGGCCACCGAGAAGGCAGCGCTTTTGGCGGACTCGGGCATGCCGGAGACGGGCACGGGTGCGCCCATTCGGATTTGGCGGTCGAGCCACTGGGACGCGATTTCGCGGATGCCGTTCAACTGGCTGGCGCCGCCCGAAAGCACCACCCGGCGGCCTGCGAGGGGCGTGAAGCGGCAGCGCCCGAGACGGTCGCGCAGCATCTCGAAGATTTCCTCGACGCGTGGCCGGATGATGCCGGTCAGCATGGACTTCGGCACCTGATGCACCGTGTCGACGCCCCGCTCGCCGACCAGTGGCACGGCCAGCATCTCACGGTCGTCGATCGAAGAGGCAAGCGCGCTGCCCCACAGCGTCTTCATGCGCTCGGCATGAGCGACAGAGGTGGAAAGCCCACGGGCGATATCGTTGGTGATGTGCTGGCCGCCGACGGGGAGCATTTCCGCATGCAGCAGATGTCCGCCATGGAAGATGGAAAGGCCCGTGGTCTGGCCGCCCATTTCGATGAAGATGGCGCCGAGCTCGATTTCGTCCTCGGCGAGAACAGCTTTGCCCGCCGCATAAGGTGCGATCACGAAACCATCGATGGCGAGATGCGCGCGCTCGACCGCGAGCGCCAAATTGCGCAGGTGCGCGCCCTCGACAGTGACGACGCCAAGATCGACGCTCAAGTTTTCGCCATGCATGCCGGTGGGCGTGGCAATGCCCCTGGCATCGTCCAGATGATATTGCGCGGGAGCGAGGTGCAAGATGGTGCGGCGGCCGGGATTGCAGGCGACGATGGCATTGGCGATCGCGTCGTCCATGTCGCGCGGCATCACCTGCCCGGAGCGGAGCGTAGTGGCGCCGGTCACGCATTCGGACTCAGGCCGTCCGCCGGAGACATTGACGAACACGCTGGAAATGTTCTGCTGCGACATGCGCTCGGCCGCATCGACGGCGCAGCGGATGGCGCGCTCGGCCGCATCGACATCGACGATGCAGCCAGCTTTCACGCCGCGCGAGGCCTGATAGCCGACGCCCAGGATTTTGATCGCGGATTTGTCCTCCGCATTGGCCATGCGGTGTTTCGGAGCGACCTTCTCGCCGATCAAACAGGTGATCTTGGTCGATCCGATATCGAGGGCGGCGATGATCTTGCGGCCGCTCGTGGCAGGCCCGCGCCCGCCTTGCTTTCCGTGCAACTGAACCACGGTCATGTACTCTGATCCCCTACGCAACTCACTCAACGGTTCAGGCTGAGCTTCACCTTCTTCGCTTTGCCGTCCGTCACTTCCACGGCAATGGTTTCCACCGCCATCCGTCCCGCGATGCGCAGGTCCACGCTCCTGATCCCCTTGGAGAGCAGACCTTGGGCCGCATCGAGTTCCTGAACACGGGTTAGAGCCTGCTCTACACCCGTCTCAGGCAAGGCGATGGTGACGCCGTTGTCGAGATAGAGCGTCCAGCGCCGTTGACCCACGCGCGCGGCCGCCCGTGTTTTCAACATTAAGGCCGGAAAGGCTTCCAGATGGTTAATCAACTCTTCCGCCGCGCGATGCGCGCCCTCGCCGGTGACCAGCGGCAGCTGCGGAAGGCGGGAGGCTTCGACGCTGCTCATGGCGGCGCCCGAGCGGTCGATCACATAGTAAGTGCCGTCCCGCTGCCAGATGGCGAAGGGCACGCGCTCGGCTATGCTGACTTCAAGTTGGTTCGGAAAGAGACGCTGCACAGTGGCGGTCGATACCCAGTCGAGGTTTTCGAGCGTTCGCCGCGCCTTCACGGCATCGAAACCGATGAGCGATCCGCCGGGCTTGATCCCGATCGCGGAGAGAACCGTTTCCGGTTCCTGATGCACAAGGCCAGTGATGTGGATGTCGTCCGCCGCCATGCCGACAAAGCCCGAGAGTTTGCCGGGAAGTTTGGGCCACGGGCTTCCTTCGTAGTCGAGGTGCCCGCCCTGACTCAGGCCATGGATGAGAGCCGCTCCGAGGAACAGGACCGCTCCCATGCGCGCCAGAAACCGCGCGCGCCGCGACGGATTGATCGCGAGCGCCGTGAAGCGCATCCGCCGGCGCGGCCGCTTGTAGATCCGTGGCGCTTCGCCGCTCATCTGTTCACCGATGCATCGTTGACCATCCAGGTCAACAGATCCGCGAACGAATGTCCGGCGTGGGCGGCAAGCTCAGGCACCAGCGATGTGCCGGTCATGCCGGGCTGGGTGTTGATTTCGAGCAGCACCACTTCGCCTTCGGAGCCCGGCGTGTCGTTGTAGCGGAAATCGGAGCGAGTCACTCCGCGGCAGCCAAGCGTTTGGTGTGCGATCAACGAATAGCGCTGGCATTTGCGGAAGACTTCGTACGGAATATCGGCGGGCAATATGTGGCGCGAGCCTCCTGGGGCGTATTTGGCGCGATAGTCGTAGAAACCGGTCTGCGGCAGAATCTCGATGACGCCGAGCGCCACGTCGCCCATCACCGCGCAGGTGAGCTCGCGGCCGGGAATGAATTTCTCGACCATGACTTGCGGGCCGAAGATATCGCGCTGTTCGAGGATCAGGCTCGCAGGGCCGTTCGACGAACTCTCGACGATGTGCACGGCGACGCTCGATCCGCCATCGACCGGCTTCACCACGTATGGCGGAGCCATGGGATGCTGTGCGGCCGCGATTTCGATATCGACCATCTTGCTGTCGGCGACCGGAATGCCGGCCTCGCGGAACAAGGTCTTCGAGACTTCCTTGTGCATGGCGATTGCCGAGGCGCGCACGCCGGAATGGGTGTAGGGAATGTTGAGCGTTTCCAGAATGGCGGAGGCGCAGCCATCCTCCCCCCAAATGCCGTGCAGCGCGTTGAACGCCACTTCCGGGCGCAAGTCCTGGAGAATGGAAACGATCGTCTCGCGCTTGACATCGATGGGGACGACATTGAAACCCGCCTCGCGCAAGGCGTTGCCGCAGGCATCGCCGGAGGACAGGCTTACCTCGCGTTCGGGCGACCAGCCGCCCATCAGCACCGCGACGGTGGTATGAAAGGGATCGCGCTTTTTCACGTGCGCGCCTCGCCGATGCGCTTGATCTCCCATTCGAGATCGATGCCGGATGTTTCCTTGACACGGCGGCGCACGGTTTCGCCCAGTTCCTCGATCTGCGCGGCGGTGGCGCCGCCTTCATTGATCAGAAAGTTGCAATGCATTTCGGAGACGCGCGCGGGGCCAACGGCGAAGCCGCGCATGCCCGCCTTGTCGATGAGTTGCCAGGATTTCTGGCCGGGAGGATTCTTGAAAGTGGAGCCGCCGGTGCGGGTCTTGACCGGCTGGGTTGCCTCGCGGCTTTCGGTGATCTTGTCCATGGCGGCTGCAATAGTTGCGGGATCGCCGGGCCTGCCCTGGAACAGCGCCTCGGTGAAGATAAAATCTTCCGGCGCGCCGCAGTGGCGGTAGCTGTAGTGCATGTCGGCATTGGAAAGCACGATGATGTTCCCCGACCGGTCGACCGCGCGGGATTCGGCGAGCACGTCCTTGGTCTCTCCCCCATAGGCGCCGCCGTTCATCCGAAGCGCGCCGCCAATCGTGCCCGGTATACCTCTCAGAAAGGTTAATGCATCGATACCGTGCTCGGCGGCGAAGCGCGCGGCGCGGACATCGAGAACGGCGGCCCCTGCTCTCAGCCGGTGATTGGGTTCGGCGCCGAGGCCGGAGAAGCCTCGGCCCAAACGGACGACAACGCCTTTGACGCCGCCATCGCGCACCAGAAGATTGGAGCCGACGCCGATAGGATAGACCGGAATGTCTTTGGGCGCCGCCTTCAGGAATTCCGCGAGATCGGCTTCGTCGGCGGGCGAAAACAGAACCTCCGCCGGTCCGCCAACGCGGAACCAGGTGAATTCCGCCAGCGAAGCATTCGGCTCAAGCCGCCCACGAACTTTAGGCAGCTTCGCCAGCAATGCAACACCGTCGATGCTCATGCAGCCTTGCCGGCGGCCTTGAGCTGGTCGGGAAGCGCATAGGCCCACTGGCTGATGGAGCCGGCGCCGAGGCAAACGACAATGTCTCCAGGCATGGCAAGGCTCGATACCAGTGGCGCCAATTGCTCCGGCCCTTCGATCTTGTGCACGCCGCGATGGCCGCGCGCATGAAGGCCATCGGCAAGCGCTGTATGGCTCGCGCCTTCGATGGGCGCTTCGCCCGCGGCATAAACCGGAGCGAGGATCACCGTATCGGCGTCATTGAAGCAGGAGCAGAACTCGTTGAATAGGCTCGACAGCCGCGTGTAGCGGTGCGGCTGCATGACCGCGACGACGCGGTTCTTGGTCACCTTGCGCGCCGCACTCAGCACCGCCGCGATCTCCACGGGGTGATGACCGTAGTCGTCGAACACGGTGACGCCGTTCCATTCGCCCGTGCGTGTAAAGCGCCGCTTGACGCCGGTGAAGCTGCCGAAACCTTTGCGGATCTTCGCATCCTCGATGCCAAGCTCGCGCGCAACCGCGACTGCCGCCGTGGCATTGAGCGCGTTGTGATCGCCGGGCATCTGCAAGGCGAGCGCGCCGATATCGTGGCTGGCACCCGTGCGTCGCTCCGTATAGCGCACCGCGAACCTGGTCTCGGTTCCTTCGTAAGCGGTTTCGATCAAGCGGTAGTCGGCTTGCGGGCTCTGGCCATAGGTGACGACGCGCCGGTCGCGCACCTGGCCGATCAGTTCCTGCACCACGGGATGATCGATGCACATGACCGCGAAGCCATAGAACGGAATATTCTCGGCGAAGGCGAGGAAGGCTTCCTTCGCCTTGTCGAAGGTGCCGTAGTGATCGAGATGCTCGGGATCGATATTGGTGACGATGACGACGTCGGCCGGGAGCTTGACGAAGGTGCCGTCCGATTCATCCGACTCGACCACCATCCAGTCGCCTTTGCCGAGCCGCGCGTTGGTGCCATAGGCATTGATGATGCCGCCGTTGATGACGGTGGGATCGAGGCCGCCGGCATCGAGCAGTGCGGCAACCAGCGATGTCGTCGTCGTCTTTCCATGCGTACCGCCAACGGCGACGCAGGACTTGAAGCGCATGAGTTCGGCCAGCATCTCGGCGCGCCGCACGATGGGCAGATAACGGGCGCGGGCTTCGACGAGTTCGGGATTGTCGGGCTTCACCGCCGACGAAACGACCACGACTTGTGCGTCTCCCAGATTCGAAGCCTGGTGCCCGATCGATACGGCAATGCCGGCCTTGCGCAGCCGCGCCACATTGTAGTTGTCGGCAAGATCGGAGCCTTGCACGATGTAGCCAAGCGTTGCCATCACTTCGGCGATGCCGCTCATACCGATGCCGCCGATGCCGATGAAGTGGATGGGGCCCACGTCGCGCGGAAGTTTCATTGCATCAAGTCTCCGTCTTGGCGGCGGATCGCGCCGCGAGTTGTTCGGCCAAGTCCGCGAGCCGCTTGGCGGCGTCGGGCTTGCCATGATTGAGGGCCGCACGGGAAGCCGCGGCCAATTCGCCGTCCTGATAGCGGAGCCGCGTCAGGAACGCAGCAAGTTCCTTTGCGTCGATCGATTGCTGTGGACGAACCCAGCCAGCACCCGCCTTGGCGAAACTCTCTGCGTTGCGCAACTGGTCATTATCGAGCGCATGCGGCAGCGGCACCATGATGGCGGGCCTGCCAATGACGCCGAGTTCGGCGATCGTCGAGGCCCCTGCCCGGCAGAATACGAGGTGCGACGCCGCGATCCGCTTCGGCATATCCATGAAGAAGGGCTGCAACTCGTAGGAGAAGCCTTTGCCCTCGAACGCAGCGCGCACACGCTCCATGTCCTCGGGCCTGCATTGCTGCACGATCTCAAGCGACTTCAAAACCGCTTGCGGCAGTTCGGCAACAAGCTGCGGTATGAAATCCGCGAAGAAACGCGCGCCCTGGCTGCCGCCGAAGACGAGAAGCTTGAACGGTTTGTCGGCGGCAAGCGGCGGATAGGGTGCTGCCTTCTCGGCCAGCGCGATGTTGCGCACGGGGTTGCCGGTGAACATCAGTTTCTTCGCCGCACTTGCCGGAAGATTGGCAAGCTCAGGAAACGAAGACGCAACCGCATCGGCCCAACGTGCGAGAAATCTGTTGGCGCGTCCCATCACGGCGTTCTGGTCATGAATGCAGGATGGAATTTTCAGCCGCGATGCCGCGAGAATTGGCGGGAAGGATGGATATCCTCCAAAGCCCACCACCGCATGGGGGCGGATTTCAGAGAGGATGCGTTTCGCAGCTGCGATCCCGCGATTCAATTTCAGGAGCTGCATCGGGAGCAGCCAGGGTTTCGAAGGCGTGATGGTGGCGGACGGCACGATATGCGTTGCTTCGGCTGGAAACGACTTCCCGTAATCGCGCACGCGCTCGTCCGTCATCAGATGCACGCGGTTGCCGCGCCAGACGAGTTCCTCGGCCAGCGCTTGCGCCGGAAACAAATGTCCTCCCGTGCCCCCGGCCGCGAGCACGAACAATTTGGTTTGCTGGTTGGATGGACCTGCCATGCCTTACGCGGGCAATCCGCGCAATGGCGCGGCATTGGGCCGCTTCCGCGAAAGCGCCAGCGCCAATCCCATGGCGATCGCCATGCCCAGCAGCGACGAGCCGCCATAGGAAATGAACGGCAGCGTCATGCCCTTTGCGGGGAGCAGCGAGACATTGACGCCCATGTTGATGATCGCTTGCAAGCCAAAGACAATGGCGAGCCCGCTGACCGCAAGCGCCGGGAACGGATCGGACTCGTGCTTGGCGCGCCCGAGCAGCCTCATGACGATGAATGCGAACAGAAGGAGCAGCGTGACGCAGGCGACGAAACCGAACTCCTCGCCGACGACCGCGAAAGTGAAATCGGTATGCGCGTCGGGAAGAATGCGTTTCGCCTCGCCACCGCCGGGACCTGCGCCAAGCAATCCGCCATTGGCGAAGGCTTGCGTTGCGGTATCCACCTGGAATGTGTCGCCCTTGTCGGGATTGAGGAAGCGGTCGATGCGTGAGGTGACATGAGGCAACAGTGTGTACGCGGCCCCTGCTCCCGCCGCGCACAGTGCCGCGAGTCCGCCGACCACGAACCATGAAATGCCGTAGATCAACAGCATCGCCGCGAAGGTCGCGACCATCAACGCGGTCTGTCCGAAATCCGGCTGCACCACGAGCAGGCCGATGAACAGAAGTGCGAGCATGACCGCGATCAGATGACCCGGCATCTCGGGTTTTCGCGTGTGCTCGGCCAAGAACCAGGCGGCGATCACGACGAAGGCGGGCTTCACCAGTTCCGATGGTTGCAAGCCGATGGGACCGAAATTGATCCAGCGATGCGCGCCTTTGATCTCGGGACCCCAGAGTAGTGCGGCGCCCATGAGTCCAAGTCCCACGAGCAGCAGGCCGTAAGCGAAGCGGCGGGCGAGCTTCTCTTCGAAGAACGAAATCGCCACCAGTGCGAAAGCCGCGGGGAACAGGAACATCAACTGGCTCTTGAAGAAGTGGAAGGTATCGAGCCCAATACGTTCGGCGACCGGCGGGCTTGCCGCCATGCTGATGAGCGTGCCCGTGGCCATGAGCAGCAGCACCGCCGAGAGCAATGGCCTGTCAACCGTGAACCACCACCGCGCCATGAGGCCGCGGTCACTGCGCGAAACCAGCATCATCAACCTCCTTGCGCGGCCAAGGCCACGCCTTTGAGAGAAGCAATGGCTTGCACGAATGCGTCGCCCCTCACTTCGAAATTCGGATAGTGATCGAAAGACGCGCAGGCAGGCGACAGCAATATCACCGCTCCCGGCTTTCCTTCCGCCTTCGCATCGCGCGCCGCCGACGCGACCGCCGCATCCAGCGTACCGCTGATCTCGTAACGCGCTTTTCCTTCCAGAGTCTTTGCAAACGCCGCCGCGGCTTCCCCGATGAGATAGGCTTTGGCAATGCGCGGGAAATACCGCGCCAGCGGCTCGATGCCGCCGGATTTCGCAATACCGCCCGCAATCCAGTAGATGGTCTCGAAGGAAGCCAGCGCCTTCGCCGCGGCATCGGCATTGGTAGCTTTCGAGTCGTTGACGAATGCAACGCCGCCCAGCCGTGCCACTTCCTGCATGCGATGCGCGAGGCCGGCGAAGCTTGCCATGGCCGTTTCGATTTCCGCAACGCCAAGGCCGAGCGCACGCCCCGCGCCATAGGCCATGCAGGCGTTTTGCCAGTTGTGCCGGCCCTTCAGCGCTTTCATGCCGCGAAGATCGATCCGCGCTTCTTCGATGCCATTGCGGGAGTCGCGCAGGATTCCATCGTGCGCGAAGATGCCATCGGCGAGCGGTTTCACCACCGAGACGCGCCGCACTGCTGGCCCGGGCCGGATGCCGTCTGCGATACCCTCGCACCATTCGTCGTCGACGCCGACAATCGCCGTATCTCCCGCCGTTTGTTTGGCGAACATGCGCGATTTGACGGCGGCGTAGTTCTCCATCGTTCCATGGCGGTCGAGATGATCGGGCGTGATGTTGGTCAAGATGCCGGCATCGGGTTTAAGGCCGGGCATCAGGTCGATCTGAAAAGAGGACAGCTCCAGCACATAGATGCGGTCTTTGACGGGCTGGCGCATGAGGAACACTGCCGTGCCGATATTGCCGCCCACATCCGTGTCGCGCGCGGCACTGCGGTACATGTGGCCAATGAGCGCCGTGGTCGTCGACTTGCCATTGGTGCCGGTGATGCCGACGATCTTGGCGCCCGCCTTCTTCGCCTCGCGCTGGAACACTTCCGTGTCGCCGATGATTTCGATCTGCGCGGCGCGCGCCATGCCGACCGTCCAATGCGGCTGGGGATGAGTGAGCGGCACTCCGGGGCTAAGGATCAAGGCATCGGCGTTGTGAAAGTCGAACTCGCGGAGATCGGAAACTGGAAGCCCCGCGGCCTTCGCCTTCTCGCGCGCCTCCGCGGAGTCGTCCCACGCATGAACGGTGGCGCCGCCAAGCCGCAGCGCCTCCAGCATGGCGTTGCCGGAACGCGCGAGACCAAAGACCGCGACCGTCTTGCCCTTGAATGAGGTGGCCGGGAACAACTTCATCTCACCTGAGCTTGAGAGTCGAGAGCCCGATCAGCGCCAGTACGAAGGCGATGATCCAGAAGCGGATGACGATGGTCGGTTCCTTCCAGCCCTTCTTCTCGAAATGGTGGTGGAGCGGCGCCATCATGAAGATGCGCTTGCCGGTGAGGCGGTAGGACGCGACCTGGACGATGACCGACACGGTCTCGAGCACGAACAGGCCGCCGACGATCGCGAGCACGATCTCGTGCTTGGTCGCCACCGAGATGGCGCCGAGCGCGCCGCCCATCGCCAGCGAACCGGTATCGCCCATGAAGACCATGGCCGGTGGCGCGTTGAACCACAGGAAGCCGAGTGCGGCACCCACCAGCGAGGCGCAGAGCACGGTCAGTTCGCCCGTCCCTGGCACGTAGTGCACCAGCAGGTAGTTCGAGAACACCGAGTTGCCGACGACGTAGGAGAACGCGGCGAAGCACGCGGCGGCGATCGCGACCGGCACGATCGCCAGCCCGTCGAGTCCGTCGGTGAGGTTCACCGCGTTCGAGGCGCCGACCATCACGAACACGGCGAAGGGCAGGAAGAACCAGCCGAGATCGATCAGCACGCCCTTGAAGAACGGCACGGCGAGCGAGGTCGAGAGCGGCTCGCGCATGATGAAGACGATCCACGACGTCGCCGCGAGGCTCACCGCGAGCTGCAGCACGAACTTTACGCGCGCAGGGATTCCCTTGCCGCTCTTGGTGAGCTTCGAGAGGTCGTCGTAGAGGCCGATCGCGCCGAAGCCGATCGTCACCACCAGCACCGCCCAGACATAGCCGTTGCGCAGATCGGCCCAGAGCAGCGTCGACACCGTCACGGCGAAGAGGATGAGCACGCCGCCCATGGTCGGCGTGCCGCGCTTGGCGAGATGCGATTCCGGCGTGTCCTCGCGGACGGTCGCGTTGGGCTGCTTGGAGCGCAGCCAGCGGATCATGCTCGGCCCGGCGATGAAGCTGACGACGAGCGCGGTGACCACGGCTCCGCCGGAGCGGAAGGAGATGTAGCGGAACAGGTTGAGCGGGCCGAACTGCTCGGCGAAGGGGAAGAAGAGCTGGTAGAGCATCGCCGTTCAGCCCGCCGCCCGGTTGGGCGCGCCATTGCCATTGGCGTGGCCGCCGAGCAGCGCCTCGACGATCGGCCCCATGCGGCTGCCGAGCGATCCCTTGACGACGACGACGTCGCCGCGGCGGATCGCCGCGCGCACCAGCGGCAGCAGCGCCGTCGAGTTCGCTGAATAGGCGCCGCGCATCCGCGCGGGCAGCGCCGCGAAGAGACTCGCCATGTGCGGGCCGCAAGCGAAGACGAGATCGATGCGGCGTTCGACCAGCGCCTCGGCGAGCTCGGCATGGCGCGAAGGCGCCTCGGCGCCGAGTTCGCGCATGTCGCCGAGAACCGCGATGCGCCGTCCGCCCGTGGCGAGCTCGCTGTTGGCGAGCACCTCGAAGGCGGCGCGCATCGACACCGGGCTCGCGTTGTAGGAGTCGTCGATGACGACGAAGGACTCGCCGTCGCGCTCGACCACGTGGCGGCGCCCGCGCCCCTTCGGCGGCGACATCTCCGCGAGCGTCGCCGCGGCGGTTCCGATGTCGGCGCCGAGCGCATCGGCGGCGGCGAGCACGGCGAGCGAGTTCATCGCCCAGTGGCGGCCGGGCGCGCCGACCCGGTAGCTGATCGCGCGGCCATCGATCATCGCGGCAACGGTGGTCGAGCCGGCGTCGAGGCGCATGTCGACCAGGCGGGCCTCGGCCGCGGCGTCGCCGCCGAACCCGACGATGCGTTCGAATCCGCGCCGCCGCGCCTCGGCGGCGAGGCGCTCGAAGAAGCGGTTGTCGCGATTGAGCACCGCCACCCGGCCCCCGGCGGCGAAGATCTCGGCCTTGGCGGCGGCCACGCCGTCGATTCCGTCGGCGAAGAATTCCGTGTGCACGGCCTCGACCGTGGTCACCAGGGCGAGCTCCGGCCGGATCATGCGCGCGAGCGGCGCGATCTCGCCGGCATGGTTCATGCCGACCTCGAACACCGCGTAGGCGGCATCGCGCGGCAGGCGCGCGAGGGTCAGCGGCACGCCGATGTGATTGTTGAAGCTCGCCGCCGCCGCATGGGTCGCGGCCTGTGCTGCGAGCACGAGGCGAAGCGCGTCCTTCGTGCTCGTCTTGCCGACGCTGCCGGTCACGGCCGCGATTCGCGTGCCGACGATGCGCGCGCGCGCGGCGATCCCGAGACGCGCCAGCGCCTCGAGCGTGTCGGGCACGACGATCAGCGCGCAGTCGCGCGGCAGACCCGCCGGCGGTCTGTTGACCAGCGCCGCCGCGGCGCCGGCGGCGAGGGCTGCGGCGACATGGTCGTGGCCGTCATGCGTCTCGCCCTTGATCGCGACGAAGAGATCGCCGGCGGCGAGGGTGCGGCTGTCGATCGCGACGCCGCGCGCGGACCAGGGACGGTTCGACCGACCGCCGGTCGCGGCCTCGGCGTCGACATCGGTCCACAGCGCGCCGCTCACGACGACGCTCCGGCATCGCCGTCGGCGG
>JBJXGL010000108.1:0-4210 GCA_046160365.1 Aestuariivirga sp.
TCAAAGTTCAGGCAACCATCCGGGGCAGATGAAGAAACAGGATGCGATCACGCTCTCCCACAGCCCAAAAGGCTTCTGGCGATCTTCGATCCGTCACCCTGTCTGCCCGGCTCCGTAAGCTCGCGGAGCCGGGCATCTCCAGCCCTCGCGGGCAGGAAATCTGTAGCCAATTCAATCGAGAAATCACATCCACGGCTCATACAAGGGCGAATGCCCGCCGCATCACCCCAGATGCGGAGAGGCTGACGAAGTGAGGGAGAGGGCGCATGGCCACAGCGCCGGCACCGAAGGCGGATTGACTTGCCCTCTCCCCCGCTTCGCGGACCCTCTCCCATTGCTCCGCAACGGGAGAGGGCGAATGCCCGCCGCATCACCCCAGATGCGGAGAGGCTGACGACGTGAGGGAGAGCGTGGCTGAGCAGGCAGGTTGAGTTCCGGCCCTTCCGCACCACCTCACCCCTGCCGCTTCGCGGCGCTACCCCCCGCCCGCGCGTCGGGGTGACTTGACTCACGCTTTTCTTCGTCGCGACTTGGCGAAGGTGTCGAAGGCGACGGCGAGGACGATGATGACGCCGATGATGATCTGCTGGATGTAGGACGACACGTTCATCAACACGAGTCCGTTGAGCAGCACGCCGATCAACACCGTGCCGACGACCGTGCCGAAGATCGAGCCGACGCCGCCGAACAGGCTGGTGCCGCCGATCACCACGGAAGCGATGACGGTAAGTTCATAGCCCGTGCCGGCGACGGCTTCGGCGGAATTGAGCCGTGCCGCCAGCACGAATGCGCCAAGCCCAGCGAAGAAGCCCATGATCACGTAGACGCTGCAGATGATGGCGTTGACATTGAGACCCGAAAGCCTCGCGGCTTCGAGGTTGCCGCCGACCGCATAAACCTTGCGGCCATATCGCATGTGGCGCAGCACGATATGGGCGATCACGGCGGCGATGAGGAAGATGATCACCGGCACAGGCACCGGCCCGATTTTTCCCTGCCCCCAGAATGTGAACGCTTTGTCGAATCCCGAAATCGGGCCGCCCGCGGCGAAGAGCAACGCCGCTCCACGGAACACCGACATACCGCCAAGCGTAACCACGAATGGCGGCACCTTGAGTTTTGTAATTGCGAGGCCCTGCAGATATCCGCCAGCGAGACCCACCGCGATGGCGCCGAGTGCGGCGAGTTGCCAGCCATAGCCGATGGCTTCGTCGCCCACTGTGAATCGATCCTGCATGCCGCCCTTGGCGATCGCCGCGGCGACAAGTCCTGCGAATGCCAACAGCGAGCCGATGGAAAGATCGATGCCCGCGGTCAGGATGACGAAGGTCATGCCGATGGCGAGCAGGCCCGTGATCGACACCTGCCGCATGACGTTGAAGAGGTTGATCGATGAAAGAAAACGCGGCTCCATGACGGCGAAGACCGCCATGAGCACGAGCAGAAAAATCAGCGGCGCAAACCGCGCCAGAAACGAGAAGGCATCGAAGTCGCCAGCCTTTCCCTTGAGTATTGTGTCTGACATGCGTTTCCTCCGCCCCTATGCCGCGCGCTCGAGACCCACGGTCATCAGCGTCATGAGTTTTTCCTGATCCGCGCCGGCGCGCATGATTTCGCCCGTCACGCGCCCCTCGCGCATGGTCACGATGCGGTCGGCGAGCGCCAGTATCTCCGGAAGCTCGGACGAAATCACGATAACGGCGATGCCCGCCCTCGCCATCTCGAACAGGAGATTGTGGACTTCCACTTTCGCGCCGACATCGATGCCGCGCGTCGGCTCGTCCACGATCAGAACCTTGGGGCGGAGCGCCAGCCAACGTGCGAGAACGACTTTTTGCTGATTGCCGCCCGAGAGATTGCCCACAAGCTGATCGGGCGAGGCCATGCGGATGTTGAGCAGCTTGCGGTACTCCTCGACGAGCGCCTCTTCTTTCTTGCCGCTGATGAAATGACGGAGTGCCGAGATGCGGTCTTGCGCCGCTATTGAAATGTTCGTGCGTATCGCGAGCGCCAGAAACAGCGCCTGCTGCTTGCGGTCCTCGGGGACAAGGCCGATTCCAAGCCTGATGGCATCCCTGGGCGAACGGATGCGCGCCTCGCGGCCATCGATGACGACGCTGCCGCTGTCGAACGTGTCCGCGCCAAAAATCGCGCGCGCGGTTTCGGTGCGGCCCGCACCGACAAGTCCGGCAACTCCCAGCACCTCGCCCTTGTGCACGGTGAAGGAGACATCGTGCAGCTCGATGGCGCTGGCATCGGAACTCTTGCGGCGGCGCGTAATCCCTGACGCGGTGAGCGCCGGTTCCGCCGTGGCGAAACTCGCCTCTCGCGGCGCAAGCAGGCCCAATTCGCGGCCAACCATCAAGCGGATGATCTTGTCGAGAGACGTTTCCCGCACATAACCACTGCCCACGAACCTGCCATCGCGCAGCACCGTGTAGCGGTCCGCGATCTCGAAGACCTCTTCGAGCCGGTGGGTAACGAAGATCGTTGAAATGCCTTCGCGCTTGAGCGCGCGGATGATGTCGAACAGCTTCTCCACTTCCGCGCGGCTCAATGCGGACGTCGGCTCGTCCATGACGATGAGCCGGGACTTCATTGACAGGGCGCGGGCGATCTCCACCATCTGCTGCTCGGCCACCGAGAGATCACGGACCAGCGCGCGGGGACTCCGCTCAAGGCCGATGCGGCGCGACAGTTCGCTCGTCTGCTCTTCCATGTTCGAACGGCTGACGAAGAGCTTCGAGCCCGGTTCGCGGCCAATGAACACGTTCTCGGCAACGGTCATGTCGGGCGCGAGCGTGAACTCCTGATAGATCGTGACGATTCCAGCAGCCTGTGCGTCATGTGGCGAGGAGAAAGCCACTTGCTTGCCGCCAAACGCGATGACGCCGGCATCGGGAGCCTGCGCTCCGGAGAGGATTTTCAGAAGCGTGGATTTTCCAGCGCCGTTCTCCCCGAGGAAGGCGTGGATCTCCGCCTGACCCACTTCGAAATCGACATTCTCAAGCGCGCGCACGCCGGGAAACGACTTCGATATCCCGTTCATGCGTAGCAGGGGTGACGGTGAATTGGTGTCCTTCATCGATCGAAACCCGGCCGGGCCAAACGCCCGACCGGATGATTGACTGGCGTTACTTCACCTCACCCAGGCGCTCGGCGGTGTTCAGATTGTCCTTGGTGATGGCGACCGGCGTGATCAGGTTCACCTGCTCGGCCGGCTTCTTTCCGTTCTTGATGAAGTCGAAAAGAATCTGCACGCCCATGGAGCTTTGCTGGCCTGGGAACTGCTCGATGGTGGCCGTGAGCCCGCCATCGCGCACCTGCGCCAGCGCTTCCGGCAGCGCATCGAAGCCGATAATCGTGATGCCGGTCAGATTGCGCGCCTTCACGGCTTCCATGGCGCCCAGAGCCATGTCGTCGTTGGCGGCAACGATGACTTTCGGCGGTTCCGCCATACCGGCCAAGGCCGCCTCGGTCACCGAGAGCCCCTTGGCGCGGTCGAAGCCCGCCGTCTGCTCGAACACGATCTTGTACTTGTCGGCCATTGGATCGAGCACGTTGTGCAGACCCTTGTTGCGGTCGATCGCCGGCGACGCGCCGGACTGGCCTTGCAGGTTGATGATGGTCGCGCCATCGGGGAACATCTGCACGATCAGATTGCCCTGCGCCTCGCCGCCCTTCACGTTGTCCGCGCCCACATGGGCGAGAATGCCCTCGACCTGGGCCACGCGCCGGTCGACGGTGACCACAGGGACTCCGGCTTCCACCGCCTGCTGCAAGGCCGGAGCCATGGCGTCCACTTCATTGGGGCTGATGACGATGCCTTTGACGCCTTGAGTGATGGCGGCTTCGACATCGGCAGTCTGCTTCGGCGAAGACACCTGGCCGTCGCTTTCGATGACGCCCAAGCCCTGCTTGGTGGCCTCGGCCTTGAACGCATTCATCATGTGAACGAAGAAGGGAAATGTCAGGCCAGGAACGGATGCGAGGATTTTGTCCTCGGCAAAGGCCGGTGTTGCCGCCACAAGTCCGATGGCCGCAAAGGTTGAAAGCACAAATCTTCTGGTGACGGATTTCATAGTGGGTCCTCCCATGGTTTTGGTTCGCCGACGCGAGCGACAATGCATCGCAGAAACCCCTGGCGCAAGCCGCCAGCCGCGCCGGGGCACACATGTTGGAACTGCATTCCTGCGATTGAATGCAGCGC
>JBJXGL010000109.1:0-9341 GCA_046160365.1 Aestuariivirga sp.
CGGCGAACCGATGTGCGGCATGGCATGTTGCAAGATGACTTAAACTTGGCGATGTTTTCAATAGCCGTGGGTTCGCCGCATGAAGCGGCGAATGACGGGGTTTGGGAGTGTGGAAATTAACCGGACAGCTGTGCGCGGAGGCACCTAGGAGCTATCGAGCTTTCTCGCCTCCCAGGCGAGCCAGTGGCAGTCTCGAAGAACGTCCTCGACTTCGTGGCGCGGCTTCTTGTGAACGTAGGGCGGCGGGCCGGGGCGGATGGGATTGGTGTAGATCAATCGGTCTTTCGATAGCCTCTCCCGCCTTGCCTTCCAGCGCATGAACCGCTTGGCTTGATGGGTTAGATCGCCAAGCGCGAAACTGATCGCCTGAAGCCTGTGGGCAAGAGACGCGGCATTCACTTTGTCGTCCCTGGGCGGGGCGGGTTTGGATTTGGCGATGAGATCGCGGTTCTTCCGGTGCAACGCCCGGAGAGCTGCGGGAGTGAGATCGGCGGGGGAAAAACTTTTGAAAGCGTGTTTCGGGCGAGGCTCGGGAGGCGCCATCGGCGGACGGATGTCCTCGAGCCGGAAGGTGGGACGCTTGCCGCTGCCTTTCCCCTTCCCGGCAAAACCTTCCTTGGGGACGGAACGCGGAACCGCGGGCTTCACAACCATTCCCCTTGCAGCGGCGACGATCAGCCGCCGGACAGCGGCTTCCGCAGGCCGGAGAATGCGCAGAATGGCGGTGTGGAGCGCGCGGGGAATCCGGTCAATGGAAGCACCTTCCGATAGTCCGAGCATGGCAAACAACGTGGCCACGATGCGGATCAGCGCATCCCGGTTCCGGTTCATCGCCAAGTCCCAGTCCATGGGGGTTCCTTCTTCGGTTGATAGAACATACAAAGAACATGTAGAATCAAATGTCAAGAACTCTTTTCGTAATGTATCGCCCTCTCCCCCGCTTCGCGGACCCTCTCCCATTGCTACGCAACGGGAGAGGGCTGATGCCCGCCGCATCACCCCTGATGCGGAGAGGCTGACGAAGTGAGGGAGAGGGCGCGTGGCCACAGCGCCGGCACCGAGCGCGGATTGATTTGCCCTCTCCCCCGCTTCGCGGACCCTCTCCCATTGCTACGCAACGGGAGAGGGCGAATGCCCGTCGCATCACCCCTGATGCGGAGAGGCTGACGAAGTGAGGGAGAGAGCGAGGAAATAGTCCGTGTACGGATACAAAGTTCTCTGCTTTTCAATCCGTCATCCGCGAGAACGCGGGAAAGACGAAGTTGAGAGAGCGTGGCGGAGTAGGCGGTTTCGACGCCATTCCGCTCGTGAAAAAGAGGGCGATGCCGGGCGACTTGGATTTTGCCGTCAACACCCCACCGCTTGCGCGGCAGGGGTGATTTGCGTCAGTTCAACTGGCCGAGTTTCTTGCGGCCCTGCAAAACGATCGAGAGCGAGGCGGGCAGGCCGCCTTTGCCGTCGCGGTTGACGACGAGCAGGTCGCCCTTGCCGGGAGCGGTTTCCTGGGAGGCTTTGGACTTTAGCTTGGCGGCTTGAGGCACGACTGGCATTTCTTCGTCGGAGAAGGTCTGCGGCTTGCCGTCCTGGCGGATGGCCTGGTCGGCGCTGAACAGATCGCCCCATTCGATGCCTGCGTCGTAGAGCGAGGCGGTCAGGGGCTTCAGCAGCGGCGTGTCATCTGCCGTGCCGTCCTTGATCGAGGCGGCGAAGCTGGTCTTCTCGCCGGCATTCGAGACAGGATCAGCACCTGTCTCTTCGATCATCGCGTCCGCGGCTTCCACCGCGCCGAGGCTGTCGCTGACCGGCGAGATTTTCTTCTTTGAGAAGTTCTGCTTGTCGGGCGGGGCGGATGCCGGTTCGATATGCATGTTCGCGGCGGCGAGCGCCAGAACCTCAAGCGGCTTCTGCCTCGGCTTTGGAATGAACGCGGCAACATTCTCCGACGTTTCGGCGCCTTTGACTTAACACGCCGGCAGCATGAGCGTGGCAGGGTTCTCCAGCTTTGCAGCGGGAGCCTGGCTTGCGGCTTCGGTCAGTTCGGCCATATCCTCATCGGCGCCCTCATAGGCGATCTCGGGCGGCTTCTCTGCCTTGGCAACCAACACTTCCGGCTGCGGCGTCTCGATCTTCGGATTCTTGAAGCCCTTGCCGTAACGCGCGCCGATGGTCTTCTTGTACTGCTTGAAGATGCCGGCCATTTCGCGCTGGCTGATGCGTGGGCCCCAATGGCGGACCTTGCCGGAGTCGACGTGCAGGAAGCCTGTCGGACCGGCCGATCTGCTATAGTAGCCGACGCCGCCAACCTTGCGCACGAGCGCGCTGTTGCGCATTTTCTTGGTGGAGACGTCCGGGAAATAGATGTCGATGGCCTTGCCGAGCACGTGCTGGCTCTTCCTGGCGACGCCGCGGCCCACGCGCTTCAGGAAGGAGTTGGTCTTATTCGTGCGCAGCCCGCAGACAACGTGGATCGGCTTCTTGGAGCCGAGGTCGGCGTGCAATTCCCAGATGAGATCGATGGTCTTAGGGTCCATACGGACCGATTTCTTGGCGCGCCAATCGCGCATGAACCAGTTGATCTTCTTCATGGCCGACGGCACGTAGCGGCCATTCTCCATGTAGGTGATGTTCAAATGTTCCTTGGTGTGGATGTGGTAGAGCGAAATCGTGCGCGTTTCGCCTCCGGCGATCGATTGATCGCCAAGACCCGCCCAGAACCCTGCTGCCAGCCCGGTCACGACTGTCGTCGCGGCCAGAAATTTTTTGATTCGATTTTTCAACGGATGACGATGTCCGGCGTCACAACTGACCAAACCCATACACAACACACAAACCGGGCGGAAAATCCCCGACTCCCTCTGGCTCCCCGACCACGATGAACCAGCCTTGAAGGCCAATTACACCCTAACCGCATTTCGGACAAGAATATGGCTGCCATGAGGCGGCCAATCGTTACAATTAGACTGAACCACTATGATTAACAGGCACTTAAACCGGAGTGCCCGAAATCAGTTCTGCACCAGCTTGCCATTGGCTTCGGGGCGGGCGTTTCCGCGCTGGCCCGCAAGGGCTTTCCGGAGCGTTTCGTCGCGGCCATAGATATCGTCGAAGTATCTGATTTTGCCGTCGGAATCGGGCCATGCGGTGAAGTAGGCGAGGTGCACTGGCACCTTTGCGGAGAGTTTCACGGTCTTGCTTTTGCGCGAGTCGGTTTCGGCATTAACCATGTCTGCATCCCAGCCCAAGAGGACTGCGGCAAACTCGCGCGGATTCTGCACACGCACGCAACCATGGCTGTAGGCGCGGCCATCTTTGTCGAAAAGTTGTTTGGCCGGCGTGTCGTGCATATAAATGTTGTGACTGTTGGGGAAGAGGAACTTCAGTTCGCCCAGTGCATTCTCGCTACCCGGCGGCTGCTGGATGCCGAACGGCGGCGTACTGCCATAGGCGCTCCAGTTCACCGAGCGCGACGAGACGACCTTGCCTTTCTCGTTCACCACCTTGAAGCCGATGCGATCGAGATAACCTGGATCGCGGCGCAGTTTCGGAAGGTACTCGTTGGCGATGATCGATGGCGGCACGCCCCAGGAGGGATTGAACACCACGGTTTCCATCTGGTCGCTGAAAACGTTGGTCTGGGTCATCGGTTTGCCGACGATGACGCGGCTTCTCCAGACTTCGCGCGGACCATCGATGACGCGCACTTCATAAGCCGCCTGATTTACGAACACGTGGCGGGCGCCAAAGTCGCGAGGCATCCAGCGAAGGCGCTCCATGCTCATCACGATGCGTTCGCTGTCGCTTGCTATGCTGCCTTTGTTGAGAGCCGTAACGGTTGGCGAATCGAGCGCGCCCGTGACCTTGATCTTGGCGGCTCTCTGGAACTTCTTGAGAGCGTCAGACAATGCGGGATCGAGCAGATCCGCGTCTTCAGGGGCAACCAGCGCGTCCGACGGAGTGAGCAAGTCGAGGGTTTGAAGGCGAACCCGCACCAGCTCCATGCGCGAGTCGCGTTTGCCGGGGCGAATCTTTCGGCCATCCGGAATCTGAATAGCGGGCAGTCGCAATTCCGGCACAGCGGATTGGGCGAGAGCTTGCTTCAGCGCGGAATATGCTTCGTGCTTGGGATGCAATGAAGCAAGGTATTGGACCGCATAGGGCGACCAGCCCAAGACTTTGATGGCGACCGCTGGCGAGACCCGCCGCGATTCAAGATCGTGGTAGAGCGAAAGCCTGCGCGGATCGAATTGGCCGCCAGAGGCGTGGCTGGCGTAGCTCAGTGCCGCCGCGGTGAGGCCGATGTCGAACCTGGCAAGCTTTTCGGGATCGCTTCCGAGCTGGCTGTCGACATTGTCGAAGGATGAGAGAACCGGCGGCAAATAAGACTGCGGGCTCAATCCGTCTTCGTTGGCTTTGGAAAAATAGGCGAGGAGCTCATTGGCGCGGGGCGAAACTTTGCCGCCGTCGAGCCAGAGCGGTTTGAAGCCGCCGGCTTTGTAAGTGTCGAGAATGGCCTGGCGCTCTTCGGCGACCGCGCGAATATCGGTTCGCGTCGAGGAAAGCTGGGCCAGTATCGGTGCGGCATCCGCCGTGGCAGGTGTCAGCTTTCCGAAGGCCGGATCGGCGACAAGCATGAGGCGCGGCGGGATGTAGGGCAGGTTGCCCATGCCCAGACTGGGGATTCCCTCAGGATCATCGTCGGCTGCCAGCACAGGCGCTGGCCTCGCCTTCTTCGCGACTTTCTTGCGCTTCTTTGCTGGCTGATCGTAACCGTAAGCTTCGTCATCGCGCTGCCACCAGGGTTTGCGGACAACACGCACCTCGCGGCGCTTCCTGCGGGGTTCACTGACACCGAAGAGGCTCTCGAAAAAGCCGGTTTTTCGCTTCTTGGCGGGTTTTTCGGCCAAGGCCGCGCCCGAGATGACGCAAAGCGCCACGGCGCTCACCGCAATTCTGGCCAGCAGCGATTTCATTCAGGCAAATCCCTCAGCTAGCGGCAAAACTAGAAGGTGTGCTGCCACATTGCAACGGCATCATGGCAATTTTCCGCAATTGCGCTTTGGTGTTACCCGATTGCCTCTTCGAGGCCGAGGTCTTTCATCTTGCGGTAGAGCGTCGACCGGCCGATGCCTAGTTTGCGGGCAACTTCAGACATTTGCCCACGGTAGCGGTGCAACGCCAGACGGATCATGTCGGCTTCGACATCTTCCAGCTTGCGGATGTGGCCTCCGTCGGTGACCACGGGCACGCCGAGCGCCATGCCGTCGCTCACGGCGGCTCCGGCCGAGCGGCCAACACCGTTTACCGTTACGGAAAGTTGTGGTTGCGGCCGCTGAAGTTCCGGAGCAGGCGGGATCTTTATCTCGAATCCTTCCACAAGGGCCGCGATCTGCGGGAAGTCCTGGATTTCGAGTGTATCGCCTTCGCACAGTACGATTGCGCGGAACACCGTGTTCTCGAGCTGGCGGACGTTACCAGGCCAGGCATAGGCCTGGAGCATGCGGAGCGCGTCGGCTTCGACGCCGCGAACTTTCCGGCCTTCTTCGGCGGCAAAGCGGGTGATGAAGTGTTCCACCAGTGCTGGAATATCGTCTTTGCGGTCGCGGAGCGGCGGCACCATCATCGGATACACGTTGAGGCGGTAGTACAGGTCCTCGCGGAACTGACCGGCTTTGACCATTTCGATCATGTTGCGGTTGGTGGCGGAGATCAGCCGGATATTCACTTTCACGGGCTTGCGCGATCCGACCGGATCGATCTCGCCTTCCTGGATCGCACGCAGGAGCTTCACCTGCATGTCGAGCGGAAGCTCGGCAACCTC
The DNA here is from genome assembly GCA_046160365.1 of Aestuariivirga sp. Classification (GTDB taxonomy): domain Bacteria; phylum Pseudomonadota; class Alphaproteobacteria; order Rhizobiales; family Aestuariivirgaceae; genus Aestuariivirga. The sequence goes on from JBJXGL010000109.1 coordinate 5,819, forward strand.
ATCGAGGAACAACGTGCCGTTGTCGGCTTCCTGGAACTTGCCGAGGTGCTTGGTTGCAGCGCCGGTGAAGGAGCCCTTTTCGTGACCGAATAGAATCGACTCGACAAGGTTCTCCGGAATGGCACCGCAGTTGACCGCAACGAACGGCCTTCCGGCGCGCTCGCTTTCGCCCTGGATGGCGCGGGCGATCATTTCCTTGCCGACGCCGGATTCGCCTTCGATGAGAATAGGAATATTCGATTGCGCGCCGCGGCGGCCGAGGCGCAGCACATTGGCCATGGCGGGCGAGGAGGCGATCAGGTCGTCGAAGCTCATGGAGCCGCCGACCTTCTTGTTGAGGCGCTTCACCTCTTCGGTCAGCGCATTCACTTTCAGCAGGTTTTGGATCGATACCTTTAAGCGTTCAGGCGACACCGGCTTCACGACGAAATCGTCGGCGCCCGCGCGCATGGCCTTGATGACGGTTTCGATCGAGCCCTGTGCGGTCTGCACGATGACCGGCAGATCGCCGCGCACGGCCTGGAGCTTCTCGAGGAATTCGAGGCCATCCATGCCGGGCATCAAGAGATCGAGAATGATGAGCTCGATGCCGCCGCCCGTCGAACCGTTCAGAACTTCGAGACCCTTGAGGCTGCCGTCGACCGCCGTTACGTCAAAGCCGAATCGCTTGACGAGTTCTTCCAGGATGCGGCGCTGAGCTGGATCGTCTTCGACTATGAGTACGCGTGATGCCATGCTGCACTGACTATTTGAATTGCTGCGAATCCGGGCGCAGATGGCCAACGGTCCCACCCCGGTCCGGACCTTTCACCTTCTGCGCTCCCTGCCGAGGGTCAATGTCGCAAGTAACGGTAAAGGCGCGCTTAACGGACTAGCGCTTTTGTGGACAGGCGGGCGGATTGATGGCGATCAAGGCGGGCGAGCCGCGATCTACCGAAGTTGGTTTTGAACGAGGGTATCCAGCATGAATCCATTCAAAACCGCGCTCTTTGGACTGGCTTTGGCTGGGTTGGGGGCGGGATTGCTGGGTCCGGCGGAATGGCGGATCGTCGCGTTGCAGGCCGTCAGCATCTTCGTGCTCGCCGTCTTGTTCCGCGAGATCGCGCTTTCGCTGTGGCGCGGCGAGTTTGGACTCGATTTTGTGGCCGCACTTTCGATTTCTGCTGCCTTGGCCTTCGGCGAGCCGCTTGCAGCGTCTGTCGTGGCTTTGATGTATGCCGGTGGCCAGCTCCTCGAAGACTATGCCGCTAGCCGGGCCAAAGCCGAGATGACCGCGTTGCTCGGCCGCTTGCCGAAGACGGCGCTTCGCTACACGGATGGCGAGTTGGAACTGTGCAACATTTCCGACCTTGTGCCCGGCGACCGGCTGCTCGTCCGGCAAGGCGATGTCGTTCCCGCGGATGGGATCGTGCATTCAGGTACAGCCTTGCTCGATCTCTCGGCGCTGACTGGCGAAAGCGTGCCGGTGAAGCGCGCCAAGGGTGAAGAAGTTCCGAGCGGTTCCGCCAACATGGATGTTGCCTTCGATCTTGGCGTGGTGCGCCGGGCGGAGGACAGCGCTTACTCCGCGATCGTGTCCATGGTGAAGGCGGCTCAGGAAGCCAAGGCGCCCTCCGTGCGGTTGGCGGATCGTTATGCGGTGTGGTTCCTCTTCTTCACGCTTCTCCTCGCGGGGGCGGCTTGGTGGGCCTCCGGTGACAAGCTGAGAATGCTCGCGGTTCTCGTGGTTGCAACGCCGTGTCCGTTGATACTTGCCGTGCCCGTGGCGCTGATTTCAGGATTGAGCCGTGCCGCGCATCGTGGCGTGTTGCTGAAAGGCGGCGATGTTCTGGAGCGCTTGGCCAAAGCGCGCGTGCTGGTGGCTGACAAGACGGGCACGCTGACAACGGGCCATGCAGCGCTGGTGAGGGTCGACGCCCAAAGGGGTTTTGAAGCGAAGGACGTTTTGCGGCTTGCAGCATCGCTCGACCAGGCTTCGGCTCATGCCATCGCGGTGTCCATCGTCAAGTCGGCGCGCGAACAAGGTCTCGTTCTTTCGGAACCGAAGTCGGCTGACGAGACGGCGGGGGAAGGCGTTGTTGGGAACGTAGATGGACGGCGGATTGCGGTTGGCGGAGTCAAGTTTGTATCGCGCATATTGAAGGGGAGAAAGTCGCCGCTGAAGACTGGCAACCCCGGCGAAGTTCTCGTGGCCGTGGCGGTTGGCGGGAGGTTCGCGGGATGGATCGTTCTCGCGGACCAACTGCGGACGGATGCTGGTGCGGCGCTCGATGCGCTTCGCAAAGCGGGCATCTCCCGAGTCGTTCTTGCTTCGGGCGACTCCGCGAATGTGGTCGACCGGATCGCATCCGAACTGGGGATCGCGCATCGGCATGGAGACATGACTCCGGAGGACAAGGTGCGCCTTGTCACCGCGGAGCGCGCCAATGGTCCCGTTATCATGGCGGGCGATGGCGTGAACGATGCGCCGGCACTTGCTGCGGCGGATGTGGGTATTGCCATGGGTGCGCGCGGTTCCGCCGCGTCCGCGGAAGCAGCGGATGCCATTCTGCTGAGCGACAATCTTCGCCATATCGCGGATGCCGTGCGCATCTCGCAGCGCGCGCTGGCGATTGCGACGCAGAGCGTGATTGCGGGATTGGGGCTTTCGGCCGCCGCGATGTTCGTTGCCGCCTTCGGTTATTTGCCGCCGGTGCAAGGGGCGCTGGTTCAGGAGGCAATCGATGTGGCGGTGATCCTCAATGCGCTTCGGGCATTGAAGTGAAGCGGAAATAGACGCGCACCAGCAGATAGAGCACGAGGCCGTTGAGCAGATGCCACATGAGGTGCGTGCCCAAGGGCCATGACGCGCAGAGGGGCTGATCGGCGGCGCGGAAGGCTATTGAGATGGCAAACACGCAGCCGGCGATGAAGAGCCCATTCGAAACATCTGGCAATCGATGACGCACGGCCGCGGCAACGGCGAAAATCGCGAGAAGAGCTGGAACATAACACGCCGACGATCCCGCGAAGGGGTGCAACCAGGATCCGAGAATTGGCGACAGGAAGAAGAAGCCGAGCGTCAGGATTGCCGCGATGATCCAGGATAGGGAAACGTAGCTCCTGAGCGCCAGGAGCAGATAGAGATGAATGAAGATGGTGATCGGCAGAACATCCGCGAGCATTGACCAGCGGTTGCCGAAGGTATGGAAAAGCAGTGAGCCAATGCCGATGACGAAGACGTTGGCGATCAGGAGAAGCGAAAGGCCATTGCGCGCCTGGCTTCGATGCCACTGCAAAAACAGGAGTACCGCCGCCGCAATGAAGGATGCGTTGCTGACGGCGTTCCACGGCTCGGCAAGAAGGCCGGAACCGAGGCGTTCGCAATAGTCGTCGATGGGTTCGAACCAATCCATCGGCTGAAATCTGGTCGATTGTCCGGGCCGAGGCAAGTGCAGTTGCGCAAGTGCGGCGGCTTCGCCATATGGGGCGGATCAATCGAGGACCGACACATGACCGCTGCGACTGCGCTTGGCGTTTTGCC
>JBJXGL010000110.1:0-11970 GCA_046160365.1 Aestuariivirga sp.
AGCGCGCTCTATCTGCTCTCCGAACTGGGCCGCGGCGTTACCGGCGAAATCATGCATGTGGACGCGGGCTATCACATCGTCGGCATGAAAAATCCGGACGCGCCCGACATCACCGTCTCGCAAGGCAGTGACTAGCCGCCCTCCCATCTACTTTGTCCGGCACGGCGAGACCGACTGGAACAAGCAGGGCCTGATCCAAGGCTGGATCAACACGCCGCTGAACGAGAGAAGCCACATTCAAGCGCGTGAGATTGCGTCCTTGCTCGTGGCACTTCCCAGCATCTCCCAATTCGACTTCATCGTGAGTCCGCTCACTCGGGCGAAACAGACCATGTCCTACATCACATCGGCGCTCGATCTTCCGGACTACCGGGTCAATGAAGATGCCGCGGTGAAGGAACTGGGCTTCGGAATCTGGGAGGGAAAACCGTTCTGGGAACTCAAGGCATCTCCCGTTTACCCTGCCGACGATGACGGCCGCTACGCTTGGCGGCCCGAGGGCGGTGAGAGTTATGCCGATGGCAATGAGCGGATCAGCGCGTGGCTCGCCAGAATAGACCGGCCCACCGTGGTGGTGGCGCATGGCGCGATTGGGCGCTGCCTTATCGGACACGTGGCAGGGCTCGATCCCGCCAGCACGGTCGGGCATCGCACACCGCAAGGCTGCTACTGCCGCCTGCAGGACAAGAACGTTGACTGGTTTGACGCGCAAGGCGGAGCCGCCTAATCAGGCAGCCATGTCGCATAACATATTCGGCCATCTTTTCCGCATGACGACCTTTGGCGAAAGCCATGGGCCTGCGATCGGTTGCGTTGTCGATGGCTGCCCGCCGGGCATTCCACTCACTCCCGAGGACATTCAAATCTATCTCGACAAGCGTAAACCCGGCCAGTCGCGCTTCACCACGCAACGGCGCGAACCGGACGAAGTGAAGATTCTTTCCGGCGTATTCGAGGACGACCGCACCGGCGGACCGGTGACAACGGGAACGCCGATTGCGCTGATGATCGAAAATGTCGATCAGCGCTCCAAGGACTACAGCGATATCCGCGACAAGTTCCGCCCCGGTCATGCCGACTTGACGTATCAGGCCAAGTACGGGCTTCGCGACTATCGCGGCGGCGGGCGCTCCTCGGCGCGCGAAACGGCATCTCGGGTGGCGGCGGGAGCAATCGCGCGGAAGGTCATTCCCGGCGTTACCATTCGTGGCGCGCTGGTTCAGGTTGGCCCGCACAAAATCGACCGCAGCAATTGGGACTGGAAGGAAGTGGACAACAATCCCTTCTTCTCGCCCGATGCCAAGGCTGCGGCGGCGTGGGAAGACTATCTCGATGGCGTGCGCAAAGCGGGCTCCTCCTGTGGCGCGGTCATCGAAGTGATTGCCTCGGGTGCGCCAGCAGGCTGGGGCGCGCCGATCTATGGCAAGCTCGATCAAGATCTGGCCTCCGCGATGATGAGCATTAATGCGGTCAAAGGTGTGGAGATCGGCGCAGGCTTCGCATCCGCCGCTTTGTCCGGCGAAGAGAACACGGACGAAATCCGCATGAAGGATGGCCAGCCCGAATTTCTCTCGAACAACGCGGGCGGGATTCTGGGCGGCATTTCGTCAGGCCAGGATATCGTCGTGCGTTTCGCGGTGAAGCCTACGTCTTCGATCCTTTCGCCCCGCCGAACCGTGACGAAGGACGGCAACGACACCGACATCTCCACCAAGGGCCGGCACGACCCATGCGTCGGCATTCGCGCCGTTCCCGTCGGCGAAGCGATGATGGCGCTGGTGCTCGCCGATCATTTCCTTCGCCACCGTGCGCAAGTGGGATGAGGATGCGTCTAGCGATTGCGCTAATGCTTTTGGCAACGCCCGCATTCGCAGACGATTTCACGATCAAGACATACCGGAGCTTCGCGGAACTCCAAGCCGACACCGCGAAGAAGTGCGAACTCGTCTCGCACGACTGCGAAGTGTGCAGCGTAGGTGCCGCGAAGAAATTCACCTGCTCCAGCGTTGGCGCCGCGTGCGAGCCAAAGGAGTGGCGGTGTTACGAGAAGAAGCTGGCGCAGTAGACGAACCAGCCAATTCCCCTGTTCCGCCCGATACGCTATGTGCACTGGCATGCAGCGCGAGACCGAATCGGCACTTGCTTCCGTCAAAGGCATCGACACGTGGCCGTCCGACAGGGTGCTCAAAGCCCTGCTCGATGGCCAGCGCCGCGCCATCGCTTCCGTGGAAGCGGCGCTGCCGGCCATTGCCAAGGCCGCCGATGAAATCGCAGCAAGGCTCTCGAGCGGCGGCAGGCTCGCTTATGCCGGCGCCGGCACGTCGATCCGGCTCGCGGTGCAGGATGGGTCGGAGCTTCCGGCGACGTTCGGCTTCGATCCCGCGAAGCTCGTCTATCTCATCGCCGGCGGGCGCGCCGCCATGTTCGATACGCTCGCCGAAGCCGAGGACGACATTGCCGCCGCGCGCAATGAGGTCCGCGAAGCAGCACTCGCTGCAAACGACAGCCTGATTGCCGTCGCGGCCTCAGGCACAACACCCTACACAGTCGAGGCCGCCCGTGCCGCGAGAGCGGCGGGCGCATTTGTCGTGGCTATCGCCAACAACCCTGGCACGGCGCTCGGAACCGCCGCCCATGTCGAGATCGTTCTCGAATCCGGGCCGGAAGTGATCCAGGGCTCGACCCGCATGGGGGCCGGCACCGCGCAGAAAGCAACCCTCAACCTGCTCTCGACGCTGATCAACGTAAAGCTCGGCGCGATCCACGATGGGATGATGGTGGCGGTGCAGGCGGGCAACGCCAAGCTCCGTCAGCGCGCCGCCGGCATCGTGGCGCGGATTGCGGATGTTCCGGAGAAAACAGCGCTGGCTGCCCTCGCGGAGGCCAATGGAAATGTGAAAGCGGCCGTTCTGCTGTGTTTGGGATCGACTTCGCCTGCCCACGCGGACAGCTTGCTGAATGCATCTCAAGGCAATCTTCGCCGCGCACTCGAACGGCTCAAGCATCCACGGTGATCCGGTTGTGTGCGCCCGTTACACAGTTGCACTGACTGCCCTGCTCTTCAGCGCATCGCTTTCGCTCGCACAGGAATCCGTCCCGGCCTCATTCACAGTCAAGGCGATCAATGCGGCGGAGAAGGGCGTGAAGGATACAAAGGGCTGGGCGGCGGACCTGCATGCCGTTCTCGTGGAGAATGGCTTTCCCCCGAGCAAGGAGAATGTCTGCGCCACGATTGCCATCATCGATCAGGAGTCTGGCTTTGCCGCCAATCCCGCCGTGCCTGGTCTTGGCAGGCTCGCGGAAAACGCGATCAGCGAAAAGCTCCGCGCTTATCCGATCATCGGTTTGCAGGCGATCGATTATCTCGAGCGCACGCCTTCGCCCGATGACAGCTTCATGCAGCGCATCCGTACTTCGCGCACCGAGCGCGATCTCGACCTTGCCTATCGCAGCCTCGTCGCGCACGCCGCCGATCGGGCGAGCATCGGCGTTGCGCTGAACAGCGGGCTTCTCAACAGGGTCATCGAGGATAGAAACGAGATCAGCACCATCGGCTCGATGCAGGTGTCTGTCGAGTTCGCTCTCGAAACCGAGCGCGACAAGCGGTGGACCCACATGACGCTCAAGGATGTCTATGCGGTGCGCGATGCACTCTATACGCGGAAGGGCGGCATGCTGTACGGCACGCGCCTCCTGCTCGGATACGAAACTGGTTACGACAAGAAAGTCTATCGTTTCGCCGACTACAATGCCGGGCGCTATGCGAGTCGCAATGCGGCGTTTCAATTCGTCGTGTCGGAATTATCGGGCGCCGATCTGTCGCGCGATGGAGACTTGCTGAGCTATCGCGGCAGCCGCGCCGCGAAAGACGCGAGCAAGACAGAATCCGCCATTCAAGCCGCGGTCAAGCAGTTGAAGCTCACGCTGACCGGCGCCGAGATCCGCCGCGATCTTTTGAAAGAGAAATCGAAGGAATTCGACAAAACATCGCTGTTTCGCCTGCTGCGTCAGGGTTATGAAAAGCGGTTCGGCAAAGCCGCGCCCTTCGCCATGATCCCCGAGATCGAGCTTTCGAGCATCAAGATCACCCGTAAAATGACGACGCGCAACTTCGCTGAAAGCGTCGACCGCCGCTATCGCCGCTGCATGGCTGTGAAGTGAATGTGTTTCCCCGCTACCCCTTCTTCACCGCCGCGACATGCTCCGCGAACTCGGGCGCCGCCATCAGCGCCTTGCAGCGCTCGAAGCGTTTGATCGAATAGGCCCAGAAATCATCCGCCGGATTTTTGTTGGCATGCTGGATCAATCCCCATAGCGTCCAGAGCAAGTCGCACATCGCCTTGTAGATCACGATCCGTCCACGTTCGGAAGCCGTGGGTTCGCTGCCAAAGTATGCCTTGATCATCTCCTCGTCCTGCACGGGCGAGAACTCGCCCTCAACCGAAAGGTCGCCCAGATCCCACATTGGGTCGTTCATGCCGGCGTATTCCCAATCGACGATCCACATGCGTTTTCCGGTGTCGAGAAAGTTCTCGCACAAGGGATCGCAGTGGCACGGCGCAAGCGGAAGCTTGTGCGCGGCAAGGGCATTTCGCACCGCCTTCGCCTGCTTCACCGTTGCATCGTAACCTTCCGGCAGGGACACATCCTTCGTCGAGAGCACTTTCAGATACTCGTCGATCATCGAAAACAGTTCGAAGCGAAAGTTGAACGTCTGGCCGGACGTATGCAGCTTTCGAAACGCCTCTCCAGCCCGCGCCGGCGTTCCCTTGATCGTCTTGAACTTCTCCGGCGACATGGTGACCGAATCGTCGATGAACCGCGTCACCATGACGCCTGTTGCCTTGTCGAAGTGCACGACATCGGGGCTGACACCTGCCTTTGCCGCGGCGCGCGCCGCCTGCTCCTCGTTGGCGCGGTTTATGTATTCCTCTGTCCCCTTGCCCGGCAGCCGCAGCACATATTGCTCGCCCCCATGATCGACGCGAAAAACGAGATTGGTGAGCCCGCCCAGCCGCGTCACCTCGATGTCGGAGTCGTCGAGGCACCAGAACAGCTTCATGTGCTTCAGCGCCTCACGCGCCTGCGTTATGCCTTTGTCATCCCCGGTCATGACTTGAGCCTCTCCATCTTCGCATCGTAAAGGCATCGCGGACCCCGCGTTGCCGGATAGGCCCTGCCGAAAGCCTCGACCTCGAACTGCGTCTCCCGCGACAGCGCCAGGGGAAGATATCCGAAAGCAATCGACTTGCCGAGCGTGTGGCCAAAGCCCGTGCTCAAAGCATATCCGACAGTTTCGCCCTTGTGCAGGATGGTCTCGCCGCCATGGAGCGGCGCAAATCCATCGACCGTGAAGGTACAAAGTTTGCGGGAAACACCGTGGGCCTTGATTGCGGCAAGCGCCTCGCTGCCAATGAACTCGCCCTTTTCCAAGGCCACGCAGAAGCCGAGCCCTGCTTCATAAGGATTGGTGTCGGGCGAAATCTCGGAGGACCAGTAAAGATAACCCTTCTCGAGCCTGCACGAGTCGATGGCGCGATAGCCGGCATTCGCGATTCCGAACGGTTGCCCCGCCCTCCACAGCGTCTCGTAAACATGCGGCGCATGTTCCTGCGGCACATAGAGCTCGTAACCCAGTTCGCCCACATAACCGATGCGAACAGCCAATACCTCGGCGTGGCCAACTCCGGTTCGCCGGGCGGTCAGGAAGGGAAATGCTGCATTCGACAGATCATCGTCGCTGATGCTTTGCAGAATCTCCCGTGAGCGCGGTCCGCAGATATTCAACACACCAAATGCATTGGTCACATCTCGAATGGCAACTCCTTCAGGCAGATGCCGCGCGACCCAGCCCGAATCTCGTACGCCGAAGGCCGCCCCCGTCACCAGCATGAAACGGTCTTCATCCACATGCACCAAAGTGACATCCGCTTCGATGCCGCCCTTCTCGTTGCAAAGCTGCGTGTAGATCGCTTTGCCGGGAGCGCCGCCAAGTTCATTCGCGGCAATTCGCTGCATCGCCGCCTCTGCACCTTCGCCGGAAATTTCAAACTTGGAGAACGACGTCTGGTCGATCAGCGCCGCGCGTTCGCGAATGGCGCGATGTTCCTCGGCAACATGAGAGAACCAGTTCGGTTTGCTTTCGAATGAAGGAATGTCGCGCGGTTCGACACCATTCGGCGCAAACCAGTTGGGCCGTTCCCAACCCGCGCGCGAGCCAAATACCGCGCCCGCTTTCGCCACATGCTCATGCACCGGGCTTCGCCGCAGCCCGCGTCCCGCTTCAGTCTCCTCTGCCGGCCAATGAATCTTGTAGTAGGAGCCATAAGCCTCGATTGCCCGATCTTCGAGATAGCGCGGCTGCGCATGGAGAGCGCCGAAGCGGCGCACGTCGAACGGCCATAGGTCCATGCCGGCGTCGCCATGCAGGATCATGTTGGACATGGCCAGCCCCGCCCCGCCCGATGCGGCAATGCCCGCCGTGAAGCCGCAAGCCACATAGAAATTGTCGAGGCCGGGCGCTAATCCCATGATCGGCTCGCCATCGGCGGACACCGGGATCGGCCCGTTGATCACGGTCTGGATGCCGGTCTCGTTCAATACGGGCAAGCGCTGGGCGGCAGGCGTTGCGAAGAGTTCGAGCCGGTCCATGTTGGGCGGCAAGAGCTCGCGGCCGAAATCGAACGGCGGGAGTCCACGATGAAATCCGCGCGAGCCATCCTCCCAGCCGCCAATCGCGAAGCTTCCCGTATCGGGCTTCAGATAGAAGTTGTGATCGGGATCGCGCAGCGTCGTGAGGTTCGCATCGAACTTCAGAGTCTTCTCGGTCAGGAAATACTGATGTTCGACGATGCCCGCCGCCAACGGAACGCCGGCCAGATTGCCGACACGCTTCGCCCACAACCCCGCGCAGTTCACCAGCACATCGCAAGTTATCGTTCGATGCGTGGTGACGACACCCCTCACACGCCGTCCTTCGCGCAATATCTCAACGACGCACACACCTTCCTCGATGCGCGCGCCATGCAAACGAGCGCCCTTGGCGTAGGCCATGGTCAGCGAATAGGGATCGATATAACCGTCGCCCGGAATGAAGGCCGCACCTTCGATGCCATCCTTCACGATGAACGGAAACATCCTCGCCGCTTCCTCGGCGGACACCGCGTGGCATTCGACACCGAAGCTTTTTGCCTGCCCCATGGAGCGGCGGATTTCGCTCCACCGCGCAGGACTCGAGGCCAAACGCAGCGAGCCCACTTTCTTCCACGAGATCGCCTGCCCCGTCTCCGCTTCAAGCCTGTCGAAAACGGCAACCGAGTTCTGCATCAGCCGTGTCAGGTTCTTCTTGCCGCGAAGCTGGCCCACCAGCCCCGCCGCATGCCAGGTGCAGCCATGGGTGAGTTGCGCCTTCTCGAGCAGCAGCACATCCTTCGCGCCATCGCGGGCCAGATGATAGGCGAGCGATGTTCCGATCGCACCCCCACCGATAATGAGGATGTTGACGTGCCTCACGCCTTCACTCGCGCATTGGTGAGGTCGTAGAGAGGCTCAAGATGAACACGCGCCTTCACGCGCTCGCTTGCCACCACCAGTTCATACGTTCCCGCGCGCACGTAGTCTTCGCTCACACCATCGGCGTTGCGCACATAGCCGTAGCCGATGGGTTTCTTCACCGTGTAACCATAACCGCCGCTGGTGAGATAGCCGGCAAAGACGCCATCGCGCAGAATGGTTTCGCGCCCCACCAGCACAATGTCCTCGCGCTCGGTTGTGAATCCTGCGAGCATCTTTCCGAGCGGTGCGCGCGAAATCTTCTCGCATGCCTCCCGGCCAAGGAACGGCTGGTTCGATTTCAGCTTCACCGCCCAACCGAGCCCGGCATGAAACGGCGTGTCGTTGGGCGTGATGTCGGAGCCCCAGGCGCGATAACCCTTCTCGAGTCTCAGCGACTCAATTGCGCGATAGCCGCAAGGTGTCACGCCGCCAACAGCCATCAGCGCATCGAACACATCGCCCGCCGCCGATATGGGCATATGCAGTTCCCAGCCAAGTTCGCCGACATACGTGATGCGAAGCGCACGCACCACCCGTCCCGCAACTTCGATCTCGCGCACATGGCCGAAGGGAAAATCGAGCGACGATTTGGTTACGCGCGACAACACCTCACGCGCCCTTGGCCCCATCAACGACAGTGTGCCCCACTCTTCCGTCACATCGCCAAGTTTCGCATCCAAAGACTCTGGAATGTGATCCGCGATCCACGCGAAGTCATGAGTGCGGAACCCGGTGCCAGTGACGAGGTAATAGTGATCCTCCGCCAGCCGCGCGACAGTGAGATCGCATTCAATGCCGCCGCGCGAATTGAGCATTTGTGTGTAAATGAGCCGTCCCGGCGCTTTCGACACATCGTTGGCGCAGATCCACGACAACGCGCGCTCCGCATCTTTCCCGCGCATCTCGAATTTGGCGAACGATGACTGATCGAAGATGCCCACGGCTTCGCGCACCGCGAGGTGTTCCACTCCAACGGCATCGAACCAGTTCTGTCTGCCCATGGAGTAAACGTCACGCGCATCCATGTCCTTCGGTGCAAACCAGTTGGGACGCTCCCAGCCAAGCTTCGAACCGAAACAGGCATTGCGTCTCTTCAAACGTTCATACAATGGCGAAACGATGCGTGGCCTGCCGCTCGCATACTCCTCGTGCGGAAAGCCGATCGTGTAGTGCTTGCCATAGGCTTCCAGAGTCCTATCGCTCACCCAACGCCGGTCGCGATGAAGATCGGAGAAACGCCGGATATCGACGGTCCACAAATCCATCGGCGCTTCACCGGAAGCTGCCCATTGCGCCAGTACCCAACCCGCGCCACCGCCGCTTGCGATGCCGAAAGCATTGAAGCCAGCGCCGACATAGAAGTTCTTGAGTTCGGGTGCTGCTCCCAGAATGAAGTTTCCATCCGGCGTGAAGCTTTCGGGGCCATTGATCATCTGTTTGATCCCGGTCTTCTCCAGCGCCGGCACACGCGCAAGGGCCTGGCCCAAATGCTGATCGAAGTGATCCCAATCGTCATCGAAGAGCTGGAACTCGAAATCGGAGGGAACATCGTTTTCGGTCCACGGGATCGGATTTGGCTCGTAGCCGCCGAACACGAGTCCACCCACCTCTTCCTTGAAATAGGTTCGCCGGTCAGGATCGCGCAGAGTCGCCACATCGCTCGCCAGCCCGCCGATCTTCTCGGTGATCACATATTGATGCTTCACCGGCTGCAGCGGCACGCTGACATTGGCCATCGCGCCGATCTGCCGCGCCCACTGTCCGCCGCAGTTGATCACGGTCTCGCACGCGATCGTGCCGAGGTTCGTTTGAACTGCAAGCACGCGCCCTTTATCGACTTCAAAACCCGTGACTCTCGCCCCTTCATGGATTTTCGCACCATGCATCCGCGCTCCCTTGGCGAGCGATTGCGCGATGTCGGAGGGCGATGCCTGCCCGTCGGTCGGCAGCCACGATGCGCCAACAAGGTCGGACACATCCATGAGCGGCCACATCTTCTTCACTTCAGCAGGAGAGACCAGATGCATCTCCATGCCGAAGCTCTGCGCCGTGGTGGCAAGCCGCTTGTATTCGATCCAGCGGTCCTCGTTGGTTGCGAGCCGGAGGCACCCTGTCATCTTCCAGCCGGTCGCCAGGCCTGTTTCCGCATCGAGCTTGCGATAGAGATCGACGGAGTATTTCAGCACCTGAGTAATCGAGGCCGACGAACGAAGCTGCCCCACGAGCCCTGCCGCATGCCAGGTGGAACCCGAAGTGAGCTTGTTCTGCTCAAGGAGAATCACGTCCGCCTTATGATCGCGGGCGAGATGATAGGCCGTGGAGCATCCAATGATACCGCCACCGATGACAACGAATTGCGCATGCGTTGGAAGTGAAGTCATGACCGTCCGAATTTCTCGATGTAATCGCGATGAACGCGCTCGAAGCGCCCGAAATACTCGGCCGCGTAGGCGACATAGTCTATGCCCGCGACCTTGAGGTGAAGCTCGGACACCATCCCCCACAACGCCTCGCGGAGCGCGCTTGCCGATTTCATGGCATAGAAGGCGCGCACGATCTCCTCGCGGGGGGCGCCATCAAAGTAGGTTTCGAGAAGAAGCTTCTCACCCGCCTCGTCGAAGGAATTGTTGGAAGCGATGTTGGCGAGATCGAACATGGCGGTGCCGAATGCGCCATATTCCCAGTCGATCAGCCACAGCCTCTTCCCGTCATCAAGGAAGTTGGTCGGCAATAAATCGTGATGGCCGAAGATGATGGGCAGCGGCGCCTGAGCCGCTTCCAGCGCGTCGTTGATCTCCATGAGCCGGGGCAAGTCGCTCGCGATTCGGTGGTTCCCAGCCTTCAGCGTGTGGGCATAGTCGCGGTGAATCTGAAACACCCAGAAAATCGTCGCCAACCCAGGGATGCGCTTGCCCATGTCGCGGTGGCAGCGCCTCACGATCTCGACGCAGCGCGTCGCGTTCTGGCGCACATCCGCTTCCGTGTAGGTGCGGGCATCGATGTATCGGATCACCATCACACCCGGCGCGGCATAAACCACTTCCGGCGACAGCCCCGCCTCGAAAGCCGCGCGCGAGGCAATGGCCTCCCGCTCGCGGCTCACCTGATGAAATGGATAGTCCTCCCCCACCCGGGCCACATAGGTTCCGGTCCTGTCCCGCACGGTGAAACTGGCATTGCTCAACCCGCCCTTGAGTGGGGTCATCTCGACAGGCCCATCCCAGCAGGGAAGCGCACGGATGGCCGATTCGGGATTGGTAGCGGAGGACATCATGAGGAAGCACAGCTTAATCCGAAATACGCGCTTGCGGCAAACTGCCATGCGGTAAGGACACGGCCCGGCAGTTGACCGGAGCACCCCGGATGGCCCAAAATGCCGTTCTCAAGCTCGAAGGGTGGAAAAAATGAGATATGAAGCGCCGGAGACAATGAAGGCCGCAGCCCAGATGCTTGCCAAGGCAAAGGGCGAGGCATTCGTCCTGGCAGGCGGCACTGATCTTCTCGTCAAAATGAAATCCGGCATGATCGAGCCGGAACTCGTCATCGACATCAAGCGCACCAAGGGCGCTTACGACATCAAGAGTACCGCGACCGGATTCTCCATTGGCGCCGCTGTTTCGGGCGCGCAGCTTGGCGAAAACAAAGCGCTGAAGAAAGCCTGGCCCGGGGTTGTCGAAGCCGCCAATCTCATCGGCTCGAAGCAGGTGCAAGGCCGCTGCACCATGTCCGGCAATCTCTGCAACGGCTCGCCGGCGGCTGACAGCGTGCCTGCGCTTTTCGCTGCCGGCGCTAAGGTCGCACTGGCTGGTCCCACGGGAAAGCGAACGATCCCAATCGAACAGGTGCCAACCGGTCCCGGCCGCACGTCGCTCAAGAAGGGCGAGATCATCGAACAGATTCTTCTTCCCAAACGTCCGCCGAAATCGGGGGATGCCTATCTCCGCTTCATTCCCCGCACCGAGATGGACATCGCCGTCGTCAGCGCCGGGGTCAACATCGTCCTCGATGCAAAGGGGGCCGTGAAGGAGGCCCGCGTGGCGCTTGGCGCGATCGCGCCAACGGTGGTGCTGGTTCCGGATGCCGCGAAAGCCATCATCGGAACGAAACTTGAAGATGCGGCGCTCGAAAAACTGGGCGCTGCCTGTTCCGCTGCCTGCCGTCCCATCGACGACAAGCGCGGCACTATCGAATTCAGAACCAAGGTTGCGGCCGTGCTAGCCAAGCGCGCGGTGAAAATCGCCTACAGCCGCGCAGGAGGCAAGTAATGTCGATCAAAGTATCCGCCACCATCAACGGCGACAGCATGGATTTCGTCTGCGATGAAACCGAAAGCCTGCTCGATGCGCTGCGCAACCGGATCGGCCTCACCGGCGCCAAGGAAGGCTGCGGCACGGGTGATTGCGGCGCATGCAGCGT
>JBJXGL010000111.1:0-30329 GCA_046160365.1 Aestuariivirga sp.
CGTGCTCGGCGGCAACGACACGATCTATGCGCCCCGCGCCGCCGATGGTCTGCTCTTTGGCGATTTCTCCGCCGTGCAAGGCGTCCTCTTCGAATCCGTTTCGCGAACCGGCGGCAACGACACGCTCATCGGCGATGCCCTGGTCTTCACGGGCGGCATCGGCATTTCCGTCGGCGGGCGCAGCACGCCCCGCGCCCTTGTGGGCGATGCCGCTTCCGTCGATGGCACGGATGACGGCCTCATCGCCTACTTTGGCAATCTCACCGGCGGCAACGACACATTCAGGCTAACCAACAAATCGAACTTCACGATGATCGGCGATGCCGCGACTGTGGGACTGCTCGGAAATGTCACCGGCGGCAGCGACGACATGCGCTCCGACGTGACCGTGATCACGAGTCTCGGCGGCTATCTCCAGGTGGGCGATGTCTATGACAATGGCGGTTTCGTCGAAGGCGGAGCCGACACCTTGATGGGCACCAACTTCGCCTTCGCCAAGGAAGGCCTGGCTGGCGACACGTTCCTCAATGCCGGCACCACCCAAGGCGGCGACGACATGATCCAGGGCCGGGCCGGCCAGGAGTTCATCTCGGGCGACGTGATGTATCTCCGCGGCGGTTCGGCAACCGGGGGCGCCGACACCGTGCGCGGAGGCGAAGACAGCGACATCATCGCCGGCGATGCTTTCGATAGTTCGGGCACGACGACCACGCCGGTCTTCACGTTGAAAGGCGGTGGCGACCGCCTCTATGGCGACAACGGCAATGACTGGATCGCGGGCGACATGTGGCAGGCAACCAACGCCGACGCCACCTCCTACATCGAAGGCGGTGCCGATTTTCTCTATGGCGGGGCTGGCGACGATCAGCTTTTTGGCGAGATCGACGCTGCCTTCGTGGGCCTCCTCGATGCAGGCGGCAATGACTGGCTCGATGGCGGGCTTGGCAACGATACGATCGATGGCCAGCTTGGCGTCGACACCGCCGCGTTCAACACCGAAGCCGTGGCGGTGCTGGCCGACATCTTGCTTGGCATCGCTTCGGGCCAGGGCAGCGATACGCTGGCGGCCATCGAAAATCTCGTGGGCTCGACGAAGAACGATTCCCTTCGCGGCGACAACAACGCCAATCGTCTCACCGGCAACGATGGCGACGATCAACTGTTTGGCCGCGGCGGTGTCGATTTCCTGATCGGTGGCAACGGCAACGATCTCTTGAACGGCGGCTCGGGCGCCGACACGATGATGGGTGGCGCCGGCGTGGACACATTTGTCGAAGGCCCGCTCGTTGGTGGCCCCGTTACCACCGACCGCATAACCGATTTCCAGAACGGCATCGACCGCATCGACCTCAAGGCCTTCGGTTTCGCGAACTTCGCCGCGGTTCTGGCGCTTTCGAGCAATGCCGGAACAAACCTGAAAATCGATGTGCCGAGATCGGAAGTCCTGATTGTCACTGGTTTAACACTCGCGACTTTCGATGCGAGCGATGTGATTCTGGTTTAACCCCAGCGCCAGAAATCCGAGCCATCTTTGCCAAGCGCGCGGGCCAGCACCATCATGTGCACTTCCGATGCGCCGTCGACGAGGCGGGCGCAGCGGGCGTAGCGGTAGATCCAGTCGAGTACGGTATCCTTCGAATAGCCCTTAGCGCCGCAGAGCTGAATGGCGGTGTCCGCCGCCCGCTGCAAGGTGTCGGCAACATGCACTTTCGCAAGCGATACTTCCGTCTGCGCCTTCTCGCCCTGATCGAGCTTCCACGCCGCGTGCATGGTAAGCAGCCTTCCCTTGCTGATCTCAGCTGCGGCCTGGCCCAGCATCATCCGCACGCTCTCCTTCTCGGCGAGTTTCGTTCCGAAAGCATAGCGCTCGTTCACATAACCTTGCGCGATTTCGAGGCAGCGCTTGGAAAGCCCGAGCCATCGCATGCAATGCGTGAGCCGAGCGGGAACAAGACGTATCTGGGTCAGCCGCAAACCATCGCCCTCATTCAGGAGCCGTTGGCTCTCGGGAATCTCAAGCCCATCGAATTCGAGTTCGCAAACACCGCCATGCTCTTCAGGCCCCATCGTCGGAATGCGCCGCACGATGCGCCAGCCGGGTTGATCCTTGTGAAACAAAAGGGCGGTGAGCCCCTTGCGCGGATCATCCGAGGTGCGGGCAACGAGGATGAAGTGCGTGGCCTCCGCAGCTCCCGAGATGAACCACTTTCGTCCGCTCACGACATAGGCCGCGCCGCGCCTCTCCGCCCGCGTCAGCATCATGCCGCCGGGATCTGAGCCGGACCCCGGATGCGGCTCGGTCATGACGAAGGAGGAACGTATCTTGCCGTCGATGATGGGCTGCAGCCAGCGGTCCTTCTCGGCCTCGGTTGCCAGCACCATGTTAAGCACATTGATGTTGCCATCATCGGGCGCGGCGCAGTTGAATGATGCCGGACCGAAGATCGAGCGGTTCGCCTCTTCGTAGAACACCGCGCGGCCTACATGACTGAGTCCAAGCCCGCCGCGTTCACGCGGCGCCTGCGGCGCCCAGAGTCTGGCGGCCCTTGCCTTCGCCCGGATGCCGTCCAGCACTTCGAGCTTGATGTTCTCGTAAGCATCGTAAACGTCCGCCCTGGACTCGAGCGGCAAGATTTCTTCGCCGACAAACCCCCGTACGCTCTGACGCAAACTCTCGATTTCCGGCGGCAACGAGAAGTCCATCACCTATTCCTTACAACAGCGGATGCGGCATGGTGCAAATTGGACTTTCTTAAGCGATTCGCGCTATCTAGACGGCAAATCAGCCCTTTCACAAGGCATTGCACCCATGACACGCCCCTCCCCCCTCGTAGGCCTTCCGGCCGATACATACGAGAACCATGGCTTTCTGTTCCATTCGCTCGGCGACAAATATGTGCGCGCCGTCGCCGAAGTCTCCCGCTGCACGCCGGTGATGATCCCGTCGATGATCGACATGCCGCATATCGACGATCTGCTTTCGCACTTCGACGGCATCCTGATGACCGGCGCTGTCTCGAACGTCCACCCGCCGCATTATGGCGAGGAGCCGACCGCCGATCACGAGCCTTATGATCACAACCGCGACGCCACCACGCTCAAGCTCATCAAGGCGGTGATCGAGCGCGGCATGCCGCTGTTCTGCATCTGCCGCGGCTTCCAGGAATTGAACGTGGCGCTGGGCGGCACGCTGGAAACCGAATTGCAGAAGGGCGAAGGCAGGCTCGATCACCGCGCGCCCAAGTCCGACGATGTCGATGTGCGCTATGCGCCGGCCCACAAGATCACGATCACGCCAGGCTCGCTGCTTGAGCGTGTCATCGGCAAGCACGAGACCATGGTGAACAGCATCCACCGTCAGGGCATCCGCAAGCTGGCGCCCGGCTTGACCGCCGAAGCAACGGCGCCCGATGGCATCATCGAAGCCGTCTCGGTCAAGGGTGCGCGCGCCTTCGCCTTCGGCACGCAATGGCATCCCGAGTTCAAGGCCGCGCAGAACCCCGACGCGGTCAAACTCTTCGAGGCCTTCGGCGACGCCGTCCGCGCCCACCGCCGTCAGCGCGAAACCGGCCACTACAAGGCACGGCTGACGGCGTAACGATCACCCCTCCCCACTTTGTGGGGAGGGGTCGCCGCGAAGCGGCGGGGTATTCGAATTTACTTCCCCACCCCGTCACGCCTTCGACGTGACACCCCTCCCCGCGAAGCGGGTAGGGGTGAAGTGGATTCAAAGATGCGGCTTCACCAGTGCGGCGATCTTCTTGAAGCCGTCGGAGCCGGGATGCAGCTCGTCGTGCCATTCCGACTTCTTGGTCACGACATTGCGCACATCCACATAGCGCACTTTGCCCGTGCCCGCGAAACTCTGCGCGATTTTCGCAAACCTGTCGTGCAGACGGTCGATCAGGATGATGCAAATCTGCCGCTGCAACGACGGGCTATTGATGCCGCGCCGCGCCATCGGTTTGCCGAGCCACACATCGCCATCCGGGAACGGATAGTCGTAGCCGTGATAGACGATGCGCTTCACCGACGAGAACTCCATCGACTTGGTGATGATGGCCCGCACCTGCGCCTCGACCGTGTCGTAAGCGCTGTTGATTGAAGGCTTGATGAGTTGTTGCGCGGTCATGCCGGGTTTGAAGTCATTCAGGTGGAAAAACAGATTGCCGATCTTTTTTCCATCGGGACCTTTGCGCGAGAACAGCAGATCGTTGCCGCCGCCACAAAAGAGAAACGTGCCCGGCTTTTCGTTGGCAAGCGATTTGACGAACCCCTTGTTGCTTTCGAGGCGCTCGGCCCAGATGCTGGTGAATGTATCGCCCGCCCCATCGGCGCTGAAAATGGCCAGATGCGGATCGCGGTTCAACTGATCGATCAGTTCCTGGATGATCTCGGGATAGAGATGCCAGGAGTCGCCCTCGCTCACGATGCGCTTGGCGCCCGGATTGTTCTGTAGTTTCTTCTCGTAGATCTCGCGCCGTCTCCTGCGCGTGGCGCTGTTGAGGAATTCGAGAAAACTCGCCGCCTCCATCGCCACCATCGCCTGCCCGGCTTTCGCGGCCTCGGGCCGGTTGGGTTTGATTCTTACCCGCTCGGCAGGTGTCGAGACATCGTCGTCCTTGCTGTCGTAGTAAGCGACATTCTTGCCATAGACGGCCGACGAACGCGGGCCGGGTTTCAGCTTGGTCTTGCGGGATTTGGATTTCGGCATGGTTTGGTTCCCCTTCCGCGACGGTGCGCGGAGTTAGCGACCCCTCATCCGGCAATCGCAGTTATTGCCGCTACGGCAGAATGAACCTCCTGAGCGTTCGCCGCAATGACAAAATCACAAAAGGCCGGGAAGCTCCGCGAGGCTCTTGATCCGCGCTGCAGGCTTGCCGGGAATGCGGTCATCGATGCCGGGATTGCGCTCCACCTTCACGGCCTGAAATCCGAATTGCGCGGCCGCTTGCACATCCCATGAATTGCCGGAGACAAAGCACACCGCTGGCGCATCGTGCAATTTCAGATGATGTAGCGCCGACCGGTAGACACGGCGGCTCGGTTTATAGATACCGACATCTTCGACCGAGATCACATGATCGAGGAGTTTCTCCAGTCCCGCTGTGCGCACCGCTGCGTCCAGCATGGATGGACTGCCGTTCGACAGAATGGCCGTGCGCTTTCCCTTGGCGCGGATTTCCGTCAGCGCCGCTTTCACATCGGCATACGCTTCGAGTTTGAGATAGAGCACCATCAACTCGTCCTTGAGCCCAGGATCGTCGATGCCGAGCTGTTCGAGCGCATAGTCGAGCGCATCGCCGGTGACGTGCCAGAAATCCGCGTGCACGCCCATGAGGCTTCGAAGCCAGGTGTATTCGAGCTGCTTCTGCCGCCAGAGCCGCGCCAGCTCGTCCGCCTTCTCACCAATCTCGGCGGTAAGCGTGCGCACCGGCGAGCCGACATCGAACAGCGTACCGTAAGCGTCGAACACGCAAGCCTGAATGCCTTCGAGCGTGGCCATGCCCCCGTTTCCCCTCCGAACCGGATCGGGCTATGCTAGTCGGATTCACGAGGACTGCACAATGGCGCACGATGGGCACGATCACGAAGGCTCCGAATTGTCGCCACTCGCGTTGCGGGTGAAGGCGCTGGAGACGCTGCTGACGGAGAAGGGCTACATCGACCCGGCAGCACTCGACGAACTGATCGAGACTTACGAAACCAAAGTCGGCCCGCGAAACGGCGCCCGTGTGGTGGCCCGCGCCTGGACCGATGCGGCCTATGCGGAGCGTTTGCGGAAGGACGCGACCGCGGCCATCGCTGAACTTGGCTTCGTGGGCCGGCAGGGCGAGCACATGGTGGCGCTGTTCAACACGCCCCGCCTTCACAATGTCGTCGTCTGCACGCTGTGCAGTTGTTATCCATGGCCAACGCTTGGCCTTCCTCCTGTCTGGTACAAGTCGACGCCTTACCGCTCGCGCGTGGTGATCGATCCACGCTCCGTGCTGGCGGAATTCGGGACAACGCTGCCGGATGACACCGAAGTCCGCGTCTGGGACTCGACGTCGGAGGCTCGCTATCTTGTCATTCCCATGCGGCCCAAAGGCACGGAAGGCTGGAGCGAAGACAAGCTTGCTGAAATTGTCACGCGCGACTCCATGATCGGCACGGCCGTTCTCGGGAGCGCCGCATGAACGGCCCTCACGATGTGGGCGGCATGATGGGCTTCGGGCCGATTGCACCGGAGAAGGACGAGCCCGTTTTCCACGAGCCCTGGGAACGCCGCGTCTTCGCGGCAGCACTCGCTATGGGCGCGACCGGCACCTGGAACATCGACATCTCGCGCCACGCCCGCGAACGCATTCCCGCTGTCGATTACTGGAATTCCAGCTACTACGAAATCTGGTTCAAAGGGCTCCTGCGATTATTGCAGGAACACGGGCTTGCCAGTGCGGAAGAGATTTCCAGCAGCAAGTCTTCCCTGCCGCCCGCGAAGGTAAAGCGCGTGCTGACCAAGGATATGGTGCAAGGAGCGCTGGCCAAAGGCGGTCCCGCCAACCGCCCTCTTTCAACGAATGCAAAATTCAAACCCGGCGACAAGGTGCGGACGAAGAACATCCATCCCGACGGCCACACCCGCCTGCCGCGTTATGTGCGTGGTCATATGGGCGAGATCGTTCTGATTCATGGAACTCATGTGCTGCCGGATTCGTCCGCGCACGGAAAAGGCGATGACCCCAACTGGCTCTATGCGGTGCGCTTCACGGCGAAGGAGCTTTGGAACAAGGCCACGCCCGACACGGTGATGCTCGATCTGTGGGAGCCTTACCTTGATCCCGCCTGAGGAACCCGTCTTCGCCGAACCCTGGGAAGCGCAGGCCTTTGCCATGGCCGTGAAGCTGCACGAGAAGGGTGTGTTCACATGGGGCGAATGGGCCGAAGCCCTGGGTGCCGAAATCGCCGCTGCGCCGGAACGGCCTTACTACGAGAGCTGGCTAGCAACGCTCGAACACATGGTCGAGTCACATGCGGCCATTTCGAAGGATGAGCGTGAGCGCTGCATCGAAGCCTGGGATCAGGCCGCACATCATACGCAGCACGGCAAGCCCATTGAGATCAGCCGATATTGGCCAGCGCCGGAAACTTCTCGATAAGCCAGTAAGAGAAATTCTGCATGGCGCCGGTGAGGAACATGACGCCGGTGACGACCAGAAGTGCGCCCATCCCGCGCTCGACCCACGGCATGTGCTTTTTGAACCGCGCGAACAGGCCGAGAAATGTTCCAATGCCCGCCGCTGAAAGAAGAAACGGCACGCCTAGCCCCAGAGAATAGACCGCAAGCAGGCTCGCCCCCTTCGCGACATCCTGCTCGCTCGCGGCGATGGTGAGGATGGCAGCGAGGATAGGCCCGATGCACGGCGTCCATCCGAAGGCGAAGGCGACGCCGACAAGATATGCGCCTGTGAGGCTCACCGATTGCGATTGTGAATGGTAGCGCACTTCCCGGCCAAGGAAGCCAAGGCGGAAGACGCCGAGGAAATTCAGCCCCATGATGATGATGAAGACGCCGGCGATCTGCGCCAGGAGTCCGAAATGTGTGCGCAGGAGTTGGCCGGCAGCAGAAGCGCCCGCGCCCAGCAGCACGAAGATTGTCGAGAAACCAAGCACGAACAACAGGGCTGCAAGCAACGCGCGTTGGCGCTGAGCCCCGGCGCCACTTTCCGAATTTTGCAGATCGTTCAGCGACGTTCCTGAGATGTAGACGAGGTATGGCGGCACAAGCGGCAGCACGCAGGGGCTGAGGAAGCTCAATCCCCCGGCTATCAGCGCCGCACCGTATGAAA
This sequence comes from Aestuariivirga sp., assembly GCA_046160365.1. Taxonomy (GTDB): domain Bacteria; phylum Pseudomonadota; class Alphaproteobacteria; order Rhizobiales; family Aestuariivirgaceae; genus Aestuariivirga. Next base: position 7,830 of record JBJXGL010000111.1, read on the forward strand.
CGTCTAGGTTCATGGTTGTTATCTGGCAGTCCTTGGCCCTCTCATCAAATCAAGCATGCGCCGTCTGGGTAAATTGTCCGTCAGGGGCAGTTGACAGATGGGCCTCTCTCCATGTAGCGTAATATTATAACATTACATGGAGAGCCCATGCGTTTTCGTAGCTTCCTCGTTGCCGCCGCGTTGTTCTCCACCCCCGCTTTGGCTGCTCCAAAGGTCATCGTGTCGGTCGTCCCGGCCCACGCCATCGTTTCCGCCGTCATGGGCGACACAGGAAAACCTGAGCTCCTGCTCTCCGGCAAAATGTCGGAACATGCGGCGAATTTCTCACCAGCTCAGATATCGGCACTGGGAAAAGCCGATCTGGTGTTCGTGATCGGCACGGGCCTTGAGGCCAAGTTAACCCAGATGAGCGGCAGCGAGGCCGTGAACGGAAAGGCTTTCTTCGAACTTTCGAAGGCCGAGGGTGTCAAGACCCTTCCCAGGCGTGAGGGCGGCGCTTGGGAAACCCACGATCATGAGGCCGAGGAGGCTGGCCATGATCATGACAAGGACAAGGACCATGACAGCGAGGCGGCGCCGCCTGCCTTCGATCCCCACAGCTGGCTCGACCCCGTCAACGCAGCCGCGATGGCCCGGGCTGCGGCCAAGGAATTGTCGAAGGCAGACCCGGACAACGCGGCAACTTACGCGGCCAACGCGGAGGCCTTCACTACTTCGCTCGATGCGCTATCGACTGAAATTACAACGGAACTTGCTCCCGTAAAGGATAAGCCATACGTCGTCTTCCACGACGCTTACCAATACTTCGAGGCGCGCTTTGGCCTCAAGGCAGTCGGCAGCATTTCCGATGCTTCCGCCGCCTCGCCTTCGGCAAAGCAATTGAAGGAAATCCGCGACAAGCTCGCGGAAACCAATGCTGTGTGCGTATTCCGCGAACCCCAGTTCGATGACAATTTCGTAAGGGTCGTGATTGAAGGCACGAAAGCAAAGACAGGTATTCTCGATGGCATCGGCGCGGACCTGGAACCTGGACCTGCGGCCTATCCTGCCCTCCTCCGCAACTTGGCAAAAAACCTGAAGGATTGCCTCGACGGCTGAACGCGCTTCACTTTTCTGCCGCAATGACCAATCATCCCCGCTCGTTGAGTCGGAGGTTGATGGCATGTGGACAAGGGTGGCTTTCACCGCAATCATTGCGGCCGCGGCGGTTTCGCCCGCGCTGGCGCATCCGCATGTCTGGGTAGAGATGCGATCGGATGTCGTGTTCGATGACGCGGGCAAGATTTCCGGCGTCAATATCGAATGGACCTTCGACGACGCTTACGCACAAATGGCGCTCGACGGCTTGGATGCGAACAAGGACGGCTTCTACAGCGAGCCCGAAATCGCACCCCTTACGAAAGAGAACATGAAATCGCTCAAGGACTATGGCTATTTCACCGTGATGCGCCTCAATGGAAATTTGCTCGAGGCCGGCGAGGCCAAGGAAGCGGGACAGCTTTATGCGAACGACAAGCTCAAGCTGCACTTCCACGTTCCGCTGAAGCGGCCGCTCGATCCGCGCAGCGGAGAATTCATCGTCAAGGTCTATGATCCGGATTTCTTCATTGCGCTGGATTATGCGAAGGATGAGCCCGTCACGGTGATCGGCCAGATGCCGCAAGGCTGTGCCATGGAAGTGAAACCGGTTCCGACCGACGAGGAACTGGAGCAGACACGCGAGATGCTCTCCACCAAGGGCAAGGATTGGAAGCCCGAGAATAACGAAGACTTCGGCGCCATGTTCGCCCAGCCCGTGATTGTCTCATGCAGGTCTTAACGGCGCTGTTTCGCGCTTTGCTGATGGTGTTTTTGATCGCGTCGATGACTCCGGCGATTGCCCAGGAGTCCGCCGAGCCCGCGCCGCAAGTTCAGATCGACAAGAAGAAGCTCCTTGTGCAGCCGCGCGGCAAGGATGGCGTCCAGGAGACAGCGTTCCTCGACGATCCCATCCTCTGGATGCGCGAGAAGCAGCAGAGCTTCTATCGCTCGATCGCCGGCGCCATCCGCGGCATCAAGACTGGTGCGTGGCAAACAGCGGCCTGGACGCTGATGACGCTGAGCTTTGGCTATGGCGTCTTCCATGCCGCGGGGCCTGGCCACGGCAAGGCCGTCATCTCGTCATGGCTGCTCGCCACAGAAAACGAATTGAAGCGCGGCATCCTGATCAGTTTTCTAAGCGCCATCATTCAGGCTTTGAGCGCCATCCTGATTGTCAGCATCCTGGCGCTCTTCGTTTCGCGTCTCGCATCGTCCGCGCGCGATGTTGCTGGCTTTGTCGAAAGCGCCAGCTACGCCATGATCGGCGGCCTCGGCCTCTATCTCATCTGGACCGCGTTCCGCTCAAGCGGACACGCGCATCATCATACCGAACATCATCACGATCACGGTCACATTCATGACGAACACTGCGGCCATGCGCACGTGCCTGAGGCAAGCCAGGTGCGCGGCGACTGGTCACTGTACCGCGCGTTCTCGATTTCCTTCGCGATTGGCGTGAGGCCCTGCACCGGCGCGATCCTGGTTCTTGTCTCCGCCTACACGCTCGGCATTTACTGGATCGGCGTGCTGTCGACCTTCGTGATGGCGCTTGGCACCTTCATCACCGTTTCGGTCATCGCCATCATCGCGGTGTTCTTCAAGAAGGCCGCGACCTACTTCGCAGCGAAGGATGACCGCTGGCTGAGCTGGCTCGCCTTCGGCCTGCGTCTCAGCGGCGGTCTCATCATCGCGGTTTTGGGCGGCCTGCTGTTCTTCAGCTCGCTCGGAACCAACACCGGCATGGTGTGATGGAGAAATCGCGCCTCGCATCATGGGCGGCGCTCGCGGGCTTCATCGCCGTGTGTCTCGGTACCGGCGCTCTGGGCGGATGGATTACGGCTGACTCAGTCAAGACCTGGTATCCCACCCTTAACAAGCCCTCGTGGAATCCCCCAGACTGGGTTTTCGCACCCGTCTGGACCACGCTCTACGTGATGATGGCTGTCGCCGCCTGGCTGGTGTGGAAAAAGGACGTTCGATTTTCCGGCGTCCGCGCCGCGCTCATCCTTTTCTTCGTGCAACTGGCGCTCAATCTCATGTGGTCCGCCCTCTTCTTCGGCGCACGCTCGCCGGGATTGGCACTGATGGAAATCGCAGTCCTATGGCTCGCCGTCGCCGCCACCCTCTACGCTTTCATCAGCCTCTCAAGACCGGCAGGACTTCTGCTCATCCCTTATCTCGCCTGGGTCAGCTTCGCCACGGTGCTGAACTTCTCCATTTGGCGTTTGAACTGAGGTTCAGCGCCCGCGTTGCCGCTTCGCCGGAAGGCTTCCGGAGCGTTGGAAAAACTCGGCATAAAGCGCCTGAACGGGAATCGGAATGGGGACCTTGGAGTTACAAACGTACCCCCAACCTGTGTCGGTAACCAACAGATTCAGACAAAATGTTAAACTGTCGGTATCCGCAAATCACGCGAATATCAATGCTGATGCGGCCTGACCTTGCTACTCTTGCCTTCATGACGCGTATCGCCAACCTGAGCTGGGATAAGATCGAACCGTTGCTGGCAGCCGGCGCGCCCGCCATCCTTCCCATTGGCGCGGGCGCAAAGGAACATGGCCTGCACCTTCCCATGAACACCGATGAAATTCAGGCGCTCTGGCTTGCGGACAAACTTGCGGAGAAAACCGGCGCTCTCGTCTGGCCCACGGTCACCTATGGTTTCTATCCCGCCTTCACCGATTTTCCCGGCAGCATCAGCCTCGCGCGCGCGACCTTCGTGACACTCATCCGCGAAATCGTGACTGGCATCAAACAACACGGCGCGCGCCAGGTGTTTGTGCTCGACACCGGCATCTCGACGATTGCTCCCGTCAGCGAAGCCATCGCCAGGCTCGAAAGTGTGACGCATCTCCGCATTCATGCAGGCCCCGCCTACAAAGCCGCGGCAGATGCGTTGCGCGAACAGGCCTTCGGTTCGCACGCCGACGAACTCGAAACCTCGCGAATGCTGGTCATTGCACCGGAACACGTGAATATGTCCCGCGCCGCCGCAACACCACACAGCCCCATCGAAGGCCCGCTGACGCGCGCCAATGCGCCCTCGGGAAGTTATGGCGACCCAACACTTGCAACCCGCGAGAAGGGCGAGAGACTCACCGCCGCAATGCTCGACGATCTGCTCGCCGAGATGAAGGACTACATGAACCGAACCGCATGAACCGGCGGGAGCGTCGTGCTCACCGTCTTCCAGCTGTCGCCCTGATTCTCGCTCACCCACAGATTCCCCGTGGTCGAACCGAACGCCAGCCGCGTGCCAGTCTTGTCCAGCGTCAAGCCATGCCGGAACACGACATCGTAGGAGTGTTTCTGCGGCAGGCCCTTGCTCAGAACCTTGAATGTCTTTCCACCATCGCGCGTGCGCGTGACCACCAGCTTGCCATCGACGGGGTAACGCTTCTCGTCCTTGATGCCGGGAACGAACCACGCGGTGTCGGGGTCTTTGGGATGCACGACGACGCCGAAGCCGAAGGACGACGGTTTCGCCTTCACCTCCTGCCAGCTCTTGGCATTGTCCACCGATTTCCAGATGCCGCAGTGATGCTGCACCCAGTAGCGGTCTGGCTTCGACCGGCACTGCACCATCATATGCGGGTCCTGCGTGTCCGGATTGCCGGCCTCTTCGTCCGGTCCCTGATCGAAGCGCATGCCATGGGCATTCTGCTCCCACGTCGCGCCGCCATCATGCGTGGTCCACACGCCGCCGCAGGAGACCGCCACCCGCACCGTCTTCGAGGAGCGCGGATCGACGCAAATCGAATGTATGCCCGGAATATCGGCGCCGCCACCCAGCCACTTGTTGCGATCGGGCATGCGCCAAAGCGACTCCATGATCTCCCAGGTCTCGCCCTTGTCCTTCGAACGAAACAGACCACCCGGCATGGTGCCCGCCCAAATCACACCGGGCTGATCATCACCGCCGGGTTCGAGTGCCCAGATGATCTGCGTTGTCCATTTGACCGGCTTACCCCAGCCGTCGAGGTCCTCAAGGCCTTCCGGTTTTTCCGGGTACTTCGGAGTTGTGATCTCTTTCCACTTACCGCCCTTGTCGCGACGATGAAGCTTGACGCCGAAATGCCCGTGGTTCAGCGCGGCATAGGTCGCGCCATCGCGCGGATCGTGCGTGGCGAGCGTCACATTGTCGCCGAGAAAATTCGACGCCGCGACGTCCCAGCCCTTCGCCTTTCTCTTCACTTCGAAAAATCCTTTGCGGGTCGAAACCATGATCGTGGGCGCCATCGCACTCCTCCTCTAACCGCCAGACAGGGCCTGCATGACCCAGACCTCGCTTGACTCTTGAACCGGATCCGAAAGCTTCTCCCAATCGCGCACGCGCTTGCCGTCGACGAGCACTGTCATGTGCTTGCGAAGCGAGCCCTGTTCGTCCAGCACATAGGTACCGAGCCGCTCCTGCGAAGCGAAGACGTTCGCCAGCAGCTCGCGCACGGTAGCCCCCTCCGCTTCCATCGCAGGGCAATCCACATGCCGTCTCAAATTCGCGGTGAAGAAAATCTTCGGCATCCCGCGCATCATGCCACAGGGCGGCTGACCTGCCAATTCGATAGGTTCACAAAATGAGACGCCGTCTGTTTCTCGCCCTATGTATTGTGCCGGGAGTGGCCCGCGCCCATTCCTACAGGCATGGATCGGTCGCCATCGGTCATGCCTGGGCGTTGCCTTCGCGGCAGAGTGACGGGCAACTCTTTTTTCCGCTCGTCAACAACGGCAAGGAGTCCGAAGCGCTCATTGCCGCGCGCTCGCCGATCTGCGCGCTGATCGAACTCCGCAAAAACGCCCGCTACGACGATCTACCACTTGACGAGATTGAACTGCTGCCCGGTAAACCCGTTCCCATGCGGCCATCGGCGCGACACCTCCGCCTGATCGGGCTGGCCAAGCCGCTGAAATTAGGTGACCGCTTCACCACCATTCTCGATTTCCTTAACAGCGGAGAAGCCGAAGTCGAAGTCATGGTCGAGTCTGCGCCGGGCGACTAATCCGGCTCCAACAAATCACCAGCGTTTGATGCAGGTCAATGACGCTACGCAAAGTTCATGTGATCAAGGCCATTGTTGGTATTCGTGAAACACTCAGTCAATTCGAGTGAATGACGCTTTCGTGGTCATCCACGGATATAGCTGCGCGGATTTCAAAGGAATCGCGCTCGAAAAGCAAACTGCCCAATCTGCGAGAGTCGAAGATTTCGGCTGCTCCACTGCACGTCCAATCCGCGCGAGCAAAACCGGCGTTGGCGTGAATCACCTGCCGTGTCTGAACCCATCAAAGTCTCAAAGTTGCCGACAACACGTTCAATCATAAAGGATTTCTCAAATGGCAAACGAAAAGAAAATGCCCGCCGGAGCCGGCAGGTCCAGCAATTTCTATATCGAAGGTCAGATTCAACGCGAACAGCCGGAGTGCCAGCCTGGAGAGTTGAAGCTCGCCGCCTATGTCTTTGACAGCGGCGGAACGCTTCTGGGCAGCGGCGAAGTCGATGGCAAAGGCAATTACCGCGTGGGCTTTGCGATGGCGAAACCGGCCGATGTGACGCTGTTGGCGGGCCCCGCCGATACGCCTGAGCAAATCCGCGCTTCCAGTGCCTTCCGCAAATCATTCAGCGCCAAGGACTGGCAGGCTGAAGGCGACAAGTATCGCATCAAATACGAAACCATTCTGCCGCTTGACGTGTGGCGTCCATGGTGGCCGCTGCGTATCTGCGTTTCGGGCCACGTGCGCAAAGTCAGCAGTCACGATGGCGTAACGTCGATCTGCCCGGTTCCCTTCGTCAAGGTCGAGATATTCGATGTCGACCGCGAGCCGTGCTACTGGCCCTATCTGCGGAAATGGTGGGAACTGCTCTATGACAAGCCTGTCTTCCGCATTCCCGAACTCCTCAAGGAACCGAAGGTAAAGCCGCGGCCGTTCCCGGGTCCCGATCCCGCGCCGGACCTGATGCTGGCCTCCGCCGCCCAATCGATGGGCAACGCGAGGACGGCGGGGTTGCACAGCGTAAGCCTCAATCCTCAGCCCGAACCTCCCTCATTCGTCTCCGGCATGACGGCGGATCGCTTCAAGGATACGTGGCTCAACCCGCAGCCCGAACCGCCAATGTACACGTTCCGGGAAGAGGCGTTCACGCGCGTGGGCGAATCGCGCCTGATGGACCGAAGCGTTGCATCGCGGCTCGACAAACTCACGCTCACGTCGAAAGTGGCACCGTGGTCGATCTTCCCGCGCTGCTTCTACAGCAAGGTGGAAGTCTGCGAGACGACCACCGACTGCAAGGGCTATTTCAACTGCTGCTTCAAGTGGTGGCCGTTCCATTTCCGCAGCGGCCGCTTGCGCTACGATTCACGCCCCGACATCATCGTCAAGGTCACCCAGGTGATCGATGGCGTGACCACGGTCATCTATATGGATCCCTACACCAGCACCCGCTGGAACGTCACCAACGCCCATATCGATCTCTTCCTCGACAATGAGGATGTCGTTTGCGGCAGCGGCGATTGCTATGTCCCGCCGTCGGGCACGCCGGTGTTCTTCACAAGGATCGGCGACGACGAGGTCTTCAAGATCAATCAGGCCAGCGGACTCTACAACGAAGTGCCATTGAGCAATGTCGCCTATGGCGGAAGTCTGCTCATCTATGGCCAGTTCGGCGACGGCCTGACCACTGGCGCGCCGATGCGCTACTACCGGCTCTCCTATGCCGTGTCGGGAAGTAGCGAATTCACGCCCATTACCGTGCCGCTCGGCGACACGCGGGTTGCCAAGGGAGCGCCCAATGGCCAATCGCATACGCTTGGGCCGCTGACGATCAATGGCACTCCCGCCTTGTATGAGGTGCGAAACTTCAGCGACTACTATTGGTACAATCCGGATTGGCTTGGGACCTGGTACAGCTGGATCGCCGAAGCCGACACCGGCAAGTATGTGCTGCGGCTTGAAGTGTTCGACGAGAACGGCGTCAAACTGACGACCGCCATGGGCGTGAATTATCTGGATGGCACATCGGCGCTGCTCCCGGCAATGACCGACCGGTGCGATCTGGTGATGACCCTCGACAACAAGGCGCCGGAGGTGGAACTCACCATCCCCGCCGTCATCAATCCCTGCGGCGTCATCCCCTGGACGCCGGCCCTGTCGCTCGATTTCGACGTTCACGTCTCGCAAGAGAACGGCCGGCTGCACTCCTGGGGCCTCTACTACACCAAGGGTATTAACCCGGCGGAGAACTATCTCGCCAGCGGCTCTTCCAACACGGGCCTGCCCGGCAGCGTCAATCAGACGGTTCCCGGCGGAACTGCGGCGCCAGCGCCGGGAACCGGAATGCTCCAGGGCCTTAGCACTACTTGTGCTTTCGCCCTGAAACTCTGGGCCTATGCGCATGTGCGCGACGGCCGTAATTTCATCTACTACACTGAACAGATGAAGGCGGTTGCCGTCGAGAAATGCTGAGCCTTAAGCACAATCACAACGGCCCGGCGCAATTCACTTGCGCCGGGCCGGACATTTGAGAACAACCCTTGAAGGTGCTTCGAGGCTCGATTGCTCCGCAATCTCGCACCTCAGCAAGAGGAAGAACAACACCAAACCTCACCCTGAGGCGCCGCCGCAGGCGGCCTCGAAGGGCCACCGTCAGCACAAAGAGATTTTCACCAACCCGCCAAATTCCTCACAAATCCCCTGTCACGCATTTCTTCGCCATCGCTTTGTATTGCTTCTCGCTGAAAATTATCGGATTGCCGCCGGCGGAGGGATCCTTGATCGCCATCGCCGCAACTTCGTCGAGCCGTTTCGCATCAATGCCGATGTCTTTCAGCGCATGCGGAATACCGACCTCTTTCTTAAGTGCGACAATCCACTTGAGGAATCCGCTGAACCCGCCCTTGATGCCGAGATAAGCGGCCGCGCGATCGATATCCTTCTCGATCTTTTTCCGGTTCGCCTTCAGCACATAGGGCATGACAATTCCATTGAGCAGCCCGTGATGCGCATCGTAAAGCCCGCCGAAAGGATGCGATAGCGCATGGATAGCGCCAAGCCCGCGCTGGAACGCGGTGGCTCCCATGGCAGATGCAACCAGCATGTTGCCCCGCGCATCGAGATCGGTTCCCTTCTTCACCGCGCGCGGCAGATTGTCTTTCACCAATCGCATACCTTCAAGCGCCACACCCGCCGCCATCGGATGATAGAACGGCGCGCAATAGGCTTCGAGATTGTGGGCCAGCGCATCCATGCCGGTCGCAGCCGTGAGCTTCGCGGGCAATGCAACAGTGAGTTCCGGATCGAGGATCGCCACCTTCGGCATGATGGTCGGATGGAAGATGATCTTCTTCTCGTGTGTAACAGGATGCGTGACAACTCCGGCGCGCCCCACTTCCGATCCCGTGCCTGCCGTGGTCGGCACCGCGATGATGGGAGAAATCTTCGAAGCGTCGGCCCTTGTCCACCAGTCGCCCACGTCTTCAAGATCGAACACCGAAATCGTCTGGCCATGCATCAGCGCCACCATCTTGCCGATGTCGAGCCCCGACCCACCGCCAAAGGCCACAACGCCATCGTGCGCTCCGGCTTTGTACGCTTTGACGCCTTCAGTGATGTTGACCTCTACAGGATTGGGCCTGACATCCGAGAACATTTCGATTGCGAGCCCAGCGCGCTTCACATCCTCGACGATTGCCGCCGTCATCGTCATCTTGGCCAAGCCCGGATCAGTGACAAGCAAAGGCCTCATGATGCCGGCCGCCTTGCAGTGTTGGGCCAGTTCCTTGATGCGCCCCGCGCCGAATTTGATGGCGGTCGGGAAATTGAAGTTGCGGTTGGGAAGGGTCATGGCTGTCCTCAATATCTCTCAAACCCACGTTTCAGTTCGAGATCGGTGATACGGCGGTCGAATTCGAACTGCTCCCACTTGGCGGTGTGCACATAGTGGTCGATCACATCATCGCCCATCACCTTGCGCAGGAACTTGGAACCGTCGAGAAGCGCTGTCGCTTCGCGCAGCGTCTTGGGTATTTCGCGTAGCTTTCGCGAGGTATCGTAGATGTCGCCGGACACGACCGGCTCTAGCGCCAGTTTGCGTTCCATTCCGTCGAGTCCTGCCGCGATCAACGCGGCGAAGGCGAGGTAGGGGTTGAGATCGGCGCCGCCGATACGGCATTCGGTGCGGATCGCCTTCGTATCAGCGCCGCAAAGCCTGAAGCCCGCCGTGCGATTGTCGAAGCTCCACACCGCGCGCGTTGGCGCGAAAGTTCCAGCCATAAAGCGCTTGTAAGAGTTGATGTAGGGCGCGAGGAAATACGTGATCTCGCTTGCATGTTCGAGCTGGCCCGCCATGTAGTGCTTCATCGTCTCCGACATGCCATGGTCGGCACCCTTGTCGAAGAATGCGGGTTTTCCGTCGAGCGTCCACAGCGACTGATGGATGTGCGACGAGTTGCCCGCCATGCCGTAGTCCCATTTGGCCATGAAACTCACGGCCTTTCCGATGCCGTAGGCGATCTCTTTCGCGCCATTCTTGATCACCGCATGCCGGTCCGCCATCTCCAGCGCCTCGGCATATTTGACGTTGATCTCTTCCTGTCCCGGTCCCCATTCGCCCTTTGAGTTCTCGACCGGAATGCCGGCACCTGCCAGCCCATTGCGCAGTGCCCGCATATAGACCTCTTCTTTCGAGGTCTGCAGTACGTGGTAATCCTCAATGTAATAGCCGGCGGTCTTGAGATTGCGGTATCCCTTCTGGTGGGCGATCTCGTAGCTGTCGTCGAACAGGAAGAACTCAAGCTCGGAAGCCATGTAGGATTTGAGCTTCATCCCCTCGAGCCGCTTCAACTGCTTCTTGAGGATCGCCCGCGGTGAATGCGGCACATCTTCATGGGTGTGATGATCGAGCACATCGCAGAGCACCAGCGCGGTTCCGGGAAGCCACGGCGTTTTCCGCAGAGTCGCGAGATCGGGCTTCAGCACGAAGTCGCCATAACCTTTCTCCCAGCTCGTCGCCTTGTATCCCGGCACCGGCTCCATCTCGATGTCGACGCCAAGCAGATAATTGCAGCCGTGCGTTTCCTCATGGCCGCCATCGACGAAAAACTGCGCATGAAAGCGCTTGCCGATGAGACGGCCCTGGAGGTCCACCATCGCGGCGACGACCGTGTCTATAGTTCCCGCCTTCACTTCGTGGCGGAGTTCGTCCAACGTCAGCATGCCGTTTGCCATGGTATTTCTCCTCTAGTTCGCGGCCTGGATCAGCGGCACGGACAGCCGCTGCGCCCATTCGTTCTGGCCGCGCTCGTTCGATATCAGGTCGTTCCGTATTTCGATCATCACCGATTTGATTCCGCGCGGCGCCGCATGCAGGTTCACAGTATGCAACACCCCATCCTTCGGCGCATAGGGTTCGTTCAGCCTTGCATCGACGCCGGGAAAACTCTTCACCAGCCGTCCGCCAAGATAGGAGTCGCGGTCATGCAGAAAGCCAAGCTGCACATCGCGAGTTTTGCCTTTGTAGACCTTCGTAAAGCTGTGAATGGTCACGAGCTTCGCGGCAACGCCGTAGGCGGCCCGTTGATCGAGAACTCGGGTCACGGCCTCGTGGAACGGACGGCAGATTTCGCTAAGGCGCGCGAATCTGTCCGCGGGCGACAGACTGGCGTTTCCGGGAATGGCCGTCGTTTCGCTCATCACTGGAATGGCATCGGCAGCTTCCGGCGGGCGGTTGCAGTCATAGACGAGCCGCGAATAGCGTTGCATCACCAGCGTCGCATCGAGCAATCGCGATAGCACCCGCGACACCTGCTCCGCGCCGATGTCCCAGGCAATGTGCCGTTCGAGATCCGCGCCCGACAGCCCCAGCGTGCCCAGCTTCTGTGGAATGCGGTTTCCGGCATGCTCGCAAACCAGCACATAGGGCGATTTACCACCCTCATTCACCACGATTGCCGGATCGTCTTCTCCATCCAACAGCGACTGCGCCATCTGCCCTGCCCGCTCTTGAAGAGATAATTTCAGATTGCCCTCAGTATGTCAATTTCGTTACAATGTTCACGGGGGCACCAGTGAATGCAACAGCGCGCAACCATAGCCGAGAAACTCCGGCTGAAGTCGAACGAGCTTACCGCCGCCGAGAGGAAGCTCACGGCGTCGCTGCTTGCCAACTATCCGGTGGCGGGTCTCGCCAGCATCACAAAGTTCGCGAAGTCCGCCCGCGTCAGCACGCCGAGTGTATTGCGGCTGGCAAAGAAGCTGGGATTTACCGGCTTTCCCGCGTTTCAGGCAGAACTTCGCAAAGAACTCTCCGCCAGATTGCAGAACCCCATCGCCAAGCGTGAGCGCTGGGCGGCGGAAGCGCCCGACACTCACATCTTGAACCGCTTCGCGACCGCCGCGCTCGATAATCTCGGCTCGTCGCTCAAACTGATGGACCACCGCGACTTCGATCGGATCGCGGCGCTTCTCGCCGACCGCAAGCGCAACATTCACCTCGCCGGCGGCCGCATCACTGGCGCGCTGGCCGCTTATCTGTTCACGCATCTCAGTTTGGCGCGCCCGGGCGTGTCGCTGCTTCCCGCCGCTACGGAAAGCTGGGCGCAACGCCTGCTCGATATCGGCAAGGGCGACGTGGTCCTGATCTTCGATATACGCCGCTATGACGCGGGTATGCTCGCATTCGCCGCTTCGGCAACAGAGCGGGGCGCCAAGGTCGTGCTCATTACCGATCAATGGATCAGCCCCATCGCGAGACTTGCCATGTTCACTCTGCCGCTCCGCATTGAAGCCCCGTCGAGCTGGGACTCGAACATCGTGCCGCTCTTCGTGGCCGAAAGCCTGATCGCGGCCGTGGTCAATCTCCATTGGCCGGAAACGCAAGCGCGCATCAAGGCGCTCGAAAAGCTGGCTCGCAAATGAACGGAACGTTCGACTACATCGTCGTGGGCTCGGGTTCCGCAGGCTCGGTATTGGCGAGCCGCCTTTCGGAAGATGGCCGCAATACCGTGCTCGTGCTCGAATATGGCGGCAGCGACCGGGGGCCATTCATTCAGATGCCCTCGGCGCTTTCTTATCCCATGAACATGAAACTCTATAACTGGGGCTTCGAAACCGAGCCCGAGCCGCATCTCGGCAACAGGCGGCTCGCAACGCCGCGCGGCAAGGTGATCGGCGGATCGTCCTCGATCAACGGCATGGTCTATGTGCGCGGCCATGCGCGAGACTTCGATACATGGGAAGACATGGGGGCCAAGGGCTGGGGTTTCCGCCACGTGCTGCCCTACTTCAAGCGCATGGAGCAGTCCCACGGCGGCGAAGAAGGATGGCGCGGCACGGATGGCCCGATGCATGTGAGGCGCGGCTCGCGGCGGAACCCACTCTATCAGGCCTTCGTCGAAGCAGGCCGCGAAGCCGGATATCCGGTAACGCAGGATTACAACGGTCACCAGCAGGAAGGCTTCGGCGCCATGGAGATGACCGTGCATACCGGCATTCGCTGGTCCGCCGCCAACGCCTACCTCAGGCCAGCACTGCGCAGGCGAAACACCCGGTTGATCTCAAACGCATTCGTGACGCGCATCGTCCTCAAGGGCAAACGCGCGGTGGGAGTCGAGTACGATCTCGACGGCGAACTCTTCATCGCACATGCCAACCGCGAGGTGATTATCGCTGCCTCCACCATCAACTCGCCAAAGCTGCTGCAAGTCTCGGGGATAGGCCCGCCGGATGTTTTGAAGGCAGCTGGCGTCAATATTGTTCACGCGCTTCCAGGTGTCGGCGAAAACCTGCATGACCATCTGGAAATCTATTTCCAGCTTGCCAGCAAAAGGCCGATCACGCTCTATTCAAAGTTGGGCCTCATGTCGAAGGGCTTCATCGGGCTCGAATGGATGCTGTTTGGCACAGGCCTTGGCGCCACCAACCATTTCGAGTCCTGCGGCTTCATCCGTTCCGAGGCAGGAATCGAGTATCCCGATATCCAATATCACTTTTTGCCTGTCGCCATACGCTATGATGGAACCCTTGCGGTGAAGCGCCATGGCTTCCAGGTGCATGTCGGCCCCATGCGCACCAAGTCGCGGGGTTTTGTCCGCATACGGAGCAAGGATCCCAGGGAAAACCCAAGGATCCTGTTCAACTACATGTCGCATCCGGATGACTGGAAGGAATTCCGCGCCTGCATCAGGCTGACGCGCGAAATCATGGCACAGCCCGCCATGCGCGATTTCGCCGGCGAGGAAATCCAGCCAGGTGCCGCCGTTCAGACCGACGAAGAGATCGACGCTTTCATCCGCGAACACTCGGAAAGCGCCTATCACCCCTGTGGCACCTGCAAGATGGGCACGGCTGGCGACCCAATGGCTGTCGTCGATCCCGAATGCCGCGTCATCGGCATCGAAAACCTGCGCGTGGCCGACAGCTCGATCATGCCACAAGTGACGAACGGCAATCTCAACGCGCCGACTCTCATGATCGGCGAAAAGGCCTCCGACATGATCCTCGGCAGAACGCCACTGCCCGCGTCAAACCTCGAACCCTGGATCAACCCAAACTGGCGGACGAGTCAGCGGTAGGCTCAAAGCGCCGCCATCAGCGTCAACTCATCCAGCGGCGAAACCACGAAACCGAAACGCTTGTAGAAATGCGCGGCGGTCTCATCCTTCGCGTGAACGAGAAGCGCGCGGACGCCTGCGATTTTGGCCAGTTCCCGTGTTTGCTCCAGCGCATGAAGCAGAAGCGCCGGTCCCAGTCCCCGGCCCTGGAACCTCAGATCAACCGCGAGCCTGCCCATGACGATGACAGGAATGGGGTCGGGCATATTGCGGCGGATTTTTCCGGGCGCCGCCGCATGGGTGACCGATCCAGCCGACAGGCAGTAGAATCCAGTGATGCGCCGCTCTTCCGCGATCACGTAAGTTCGCGATGCACCGGTCAAATGATTGCTGAGCGCGCGTTTTCGAAGCCAGTCGTTGAGCGCGGGCGTGCCGCAATCGAAGGAACTCGGATCGTCGGCCGCTTCCAGAAGCCGGGGCGGAGCTACTTCGCCCACGGCGATGGCCGGGACTTCAGGTTCTCGATCAGGGTATCGACCTTGGGCGCTTTCGCCAGCGCCTCTTCGAAAGCCTGCATTTCGGTTTCGTCCAGAACGAACAGCCGCTGGTCGAGCAGGGCATCGGTCGCCGCGGCGCGGGCGCTGTCGAGCATGAACTCGGTGCGCGACTTGTTCAGAGCTTGCGCCGCGCGGTCGATCAGCTTGCGATCGCGGGGCGAAATGCGGAGGCTTAGGGCGGAAGCGAAAGGCATGGGAAGTTTCCTTGTATTGCTTTTGTATATGCGAGAATGAATGCAAAATGCAAATACCAATGCACTCCTGCCCTTGAAAACCTCGCCTGAAATGGATTTTAGGGATTATAGTTCTATAATAGCCTCAAAATCGCAATAGAAAGAGCGCCGGGCGGCCTTGGCCGTCCGGCTGGTAGGGGAGATGGCCGAGAGGACTGGATTCCTCTCTACGCTGCTCGCAGTGCCCGTAGAATCGATTTCTATTTATAGATGTATTACCACAACCCAGCACCCTACGGCTGCTGCACCCGGTCGCGCGCCGCGTTGTAGTGCCAGTAGTCGATGTCGAGATCGGCATGGGAGTGGGAGTTGCCGGTGTGATGGCGGAAGCCGTTTTCGTCGACATAACCCACGGCCACGTTGATCCAGAACTGGAACTCGCCCACCGCGTAGCGGTAGATGTTGTTGCGCAAGCGGTCGCCGGTGCTTTCCATGACGCGGCCTAGGCGGCACACGGTGATCGCCAGCATGACCGGCGAATTGCCCGAGAGTTTCCACATCATGTCGTCGCCGAGGAACGAGTCGAAATCATCCTTCGAGAATTCGAAACCGGTGATCTTCTGCACTTGCGTGAGCGTGCGGTAAGCATGGCTGTGAAAGTCGCCGAGCATGGTCAAATGCGGCGACCAGCGCATCACCACTTCGTTCTTGAGGATCGCCGCTTCCTGGTTCGGCAGCACGCTGCCGGCGTCGCGGCTGGACGAGATGCTGAGGCTGGTGCGGTCGAGATAGAACACCGTGCGGTCGTCTTCCTGCTTTTTGAAGCCCCACACGTAACCCAGCGTTTCGACCGGGTTCCACTTGCCCTTGCGCCGCCTGCCGTAACAATAGGCCTCGACGGCGGCAAGCGTCATCGATTCCAGAAGCTGCGGAGAAATCCGTACACTGAAGAATGGCTGCTGCATGGGTACTCTACGAAACATACGGGTTCACTCAGGCTGCTGTGCGCAAAGCCTCCTCGAGATAGAGCTGGCGAAGTTTCTGGGTGATGGGGCCGGGCTTGCCGCTGCCGATCTTGCTGCCGTCGATCGAAACCACCGGCATCACGATGGTGGTGGCGCTGGTGAGGAAGGCTTCGTCGGCCGCCAAAGCATCGGTCACCTTGAACGGCTTCTCCTCGATGGTGACGCCCGTCTCTTTCGAAAGCTTGATCAGGGCGCGCCGTGTGCAGCCGGCAAGAATGGCGTTCGACACATGCCGTGTGTAAATTTTGTTCCGGCGCACGATATAGGCGTTTGACGACGTGCCCTCGGTCACCTCGCCATTGGCTTCGGTCATCCAGGCTTCGAAGGCGCCTGCTTCATGCGCCGCCTGCTTGCCGAGGACGGGCGCGAGCAGCATCAGCGATTTGATGTCGCGCCTCGCCCAGCGCAGATCCGGAATGGTGATGACGCTGACGCCTGTCTTCGCGTCTTCGCTCTCGACCACGTTCTTGGCTTGCGTGAAGGCGACGATGGAGGGCTTCGTATCCTTCGGAAACTTGAAGTCGCGCTCGGCGACGCCGCGCGTCACTTGCATGTAGACCATACCCTGATCGAGCTTGTTCCGCTTGATCAACTCGCGGTGCATGGCCTCGATCTCGTCCTTGCTCATCGGCCAGTCCATGTCGATTTCGGACAGGGAACGGCCAAGCCGCTCCATGTGCAAGCCGAAATCGAACATCTTCCCGCCGATCACTGTGGAGACCTCATAAACCCCGTCGGCGAACAGGAAACCTCGATCAAAAATCGAGATTTTTCCTTCACTTTCAGGAAGATAGGCCCCATTGACAAAGACAGTGCGCGACATGACCCCTCTCGTATCCACGACGCGACGTAATCAGATTACGGAGACAATAGCCATGGGGGTTGAAGCCGACCCTCTCCCCCATGCTAGACATGGTTATCGCCAACAGAAATATAGGAATATCGTGGCGCGACCGATTGCCGAAGCGTCCGTCAAGGCCATGCTGGCCCGTGAGAATGCCCTTTTCACCCAGCGCAACCCGAATTCTCACTCACTTTCGGAAAAGGCGGCCCGGAACTGGCTGCGCGGCGTTCCCATGCATTGGATGGTGGACTGGGGAACGCCCTTCCCGCTCTTCATCGAGAAGGCACAAGGCGTTGATCTAACCGACGCGGACGGACATGGCTACATCGACTTCTGCTTGGGCGATACCGGAGCGATGTTCGGCCATTCGCCGAAGCCTGTGGCGGAGACATTGGCGCGAGAAGCCGCGAACGGTTTCACCACCATGCTGCCCTCGCCCGATGCAGCAGTGGTAGGCGAACTGCTCGAGGATCGTTTTGGATTGCCATTCTGGCAAGTGACGGCCACGGCATCCGACGCCAACCGCGCGGTGCTGCGCTGGTGCCGCGCCATCACCGGACGCAAGAAGATTTTGGTGTTCAACCACTGCTATCACGGCGCGGTGGACGAGACCTATGTGACCATCGACGGCGGCAAGCCGGAAGCCGATCCGGCATTAATCGGCGAGCCGCGCGATTTGTCCGAGTTGACTAAGGTCGTCGAGTTCAACGATGTGGCGGCGCTTGAAGCAGCACTCGCACCGCGCGATGTCGCCTGCGTTCTCGCCGAACCGGTGATGACCAATGTCGGCATGGTTTTACCAGCGGATGGCTTCCTGGAAAAACTCCGTGAACTGACGATTCGGACCGGCACGCTGCTCATCATGGACGAAACGCACTGCATTTCGTCCGGTCCCGGCGGTTATTCCGGCGAGATCGGCTTGAAGCCCGACGCCATGGTGATGGGCAAGCCAATCGCCGGCGGTATTCCCGCGGCGGTCTATGGTTTCTCGTCCGATGCCACGGAACGCATCCGCAAGCTTCTCGAAACCCGAACGCCAGGCCATTCCGGCATTGGTACTACTCTTTCCGGCTCGCGCATCCAATTGGCGCTGATGCGCAGCGTTCTCGAAACCTATGTCACACAGGAGGCTTTCGCAGCCCTGATCGCGCTCGCCAAGAAGCTCGAGAAAGGCATTGCGGATGTCATCATCAAACATGGCGTGGATTGGCACGTGGTCCGGGTTGGAGCGCGTGTCGAGTTCATGTGTTGCCCCGATCGCCCGAGGAACGGCGGCGAGGCAGCCAAGGTGATCCACCGGCCAATCGACGAAGCCGTGCATCACTTTCTTCTGAACCGGGGCGTGGTGATCACGCCCTTCCACAACATGATGCTCATCTCGCCGTCCACCACCGAAGCGCATGTCCAAACTCTGATCGACGGACTTGACCGCTGTGTGACGGAACTGAGGAGCTGACACGGAGTAAAGAGTTATGGCTCTCGTATTTCCCCGCCGCGAGGCTGAAGCCCAGGCGTTCCTGGATGCCAATCCCGATATCGAAACCGTTCAGGTCGTGTGGACCGATCTGTGCGGCGTTGCCCGCGGCAAGGTTCTGCGCCGCGACGAAGTGATCCCCGCATGGAAGGATGGCCGCTTCATGCCGATCTCGGCATTGGTCCTCGATGTGACGGGCCAGGACGTGCCCGAGACCGGTCTCGTTTTCGACGAGGGCGACCGCGACATGCTGATGTGGCCGATCCCCGGCACCTTCGTGCGCGTGCCGTGGATGGAGAAGACCGCACAGTATACAGCCGCCGTGCACGATCTCGACGGCACGCCGCATTACGCCGATCCGCGCAATGCACTGGAAAAGATCGTCACCCGCTTCACGAACGAACTAAAGATGACACCGGTGGGCGCGGTTGAACTCGAATTCTTCCTGATGGATCGCGAGTCGGCACTTGCCGGAAGACCGATGGCACCCAAATCGCTCATCAACGAGGCGCGGCCGCAGCATTATCAGGCTTACCATCTGCAGGACACCGACGATTTCGCGCCCTTCTTCAAGGATCTCTATGCCTGGTGCGAGATACAGGATTTGCCGGCGAAAACGTTGATTTCCGAATACGCGCCAGGACAAATGGAAATCGTGCTGCGCCACCGCGCCGATGTGCTCGATGCCTGCGACGAGGGCGTGATGCTGAAGCGCCTGATCAAGGCCTGCGCCGAGAAGCACGGCCTTGCCGCCACCTTCATGGCCAAGCCTTACTCGGAATGGACCGGCTCAGGCATGCATATACACGTGTCGCTTGCCGATGCGGAGGGCAACAATCTCTTTGCCGCCGAAGACCCATTGCAAAACGAGCTTCTGCTGCATTCCCTCGGCGGCCTCAAGGCGGCGATGGCGGAATCGATGCTGATCTTCGCACCAAACGCCAACTCCTACCGCCGCTTCCGCCGCAACTCCTACGCACCGGTTTCGGCAAGCTGGGGCATCAACAACCGCACGGTCTCCTTGCGTATCCCCGCGGGCGCCGCCAAGGCCTGCCACATCGAACACCGCCCGAGCGGCGCCGATGCCAATCCCTACCTTGTCATGGCAGCGATCCTCGCTGGCATGCACTACGGCATCACCGAGAAGGTGGACCCGGGCAATCCGGTTTCCGGCAACGGCTACGAAAAACGCGCCAAATACATTCCGGGCAACTGGTTCGACGCCATTGACGCCTTCTGGCGGGCCTCGATCCTCAAGGAGTATTTCGGCAAGGAGTTCGTCGATACCTATTGCACGATAAAGGAAGTCGAGGCTGACCGGTTCTATGCGGAGCCTACGGTGCGCGACTTCGAATGGTATCTTCGGACGGTCTGACCCCGGAGACATGACAAATGCCACCTGACTTCCTCTACTCATGGTCGCAAGGCGGCGTTTTTCTGTTCCTGTTGCTGGTGACGGGCCTCATCGCATGCGCGATGCATGGCATTCTGCTGGCAAAACCGGTGAAGCGCGCCATCCTTTCACTGGCGGCGTTGTCGCCGGTGTTGCAGACACTATGCGGCACGCTGTTCGTTCTTTCGGTAACGTTCCTCGCCAGCACCGTGTGGCACACGGAGGACCGTGCTGGTGAGACGGTGAATACCGAGGCCCGCAGCATCCGCGTCATTCACACCTATTTGGACCAGATGACGGGTCCCAGCCAGGAAAGTCTGTCGCGGCTGATCATCGGCTATGCAAAGGCAACGGCCGATGAGTGGGACGGCATGGCCCAGCACGGCGGCTCGCCCGCGGCCGAAGAGGCGTTGTCCGATCTCTACAGCGCCGTTGTGAAGGGATTTTCAGAAGGCGAAACCAACCGGCTGTTGCAGCAACGCCTTTTGGCGGCTCTTGATACTTTGTCCCTTGCTCGCGCCCAGCGTCTCAGCATGGCAAATGACTTCGTCAGCAGCGGGCAATGGTTCACCGTGTTCTCCCTGGGCTTCCTGCTGCTCATCGTGATTGCGGTCTGCCACGCCCAGTCAGCTCCGGCCCGTGCCGCCGCGCTGACGTTCACCTGTTTTGCGATTGCACTTTCGGTGTTTGTGATTATCGCCCACGACCGGCCATTTGTCGGACGGCTGGCGATCCAGCCTCAGCCGATCCTCGATGCCGCCGGCCTTTCCGCCTGAACCGCCTATTGCCGGAATCGGACGGCTGGCTAAACTGCGTTCATGGACCTCACCTCCCATTGGGCCGGTTATCTCTCGCTGGCCATTTTCATTGCCGCCTACGTCCTCGTCATTTTCGAAGAGACGACCCATATGCGGAAATCGAAGCCCGTCATGCTGGCGGGGGGCCTGATCTGGGCGCTGATCGGCATCGCCTACATGCAGGCGGGCCAGTCCGATGTGGCCCACGAGAAGGCGGTCCACATCATCGAGGAATATGGCGAGTTGTTCCTCTTCCTGCTCGTCGCCATCACCTACGTGAACACGCTCGAGGAGCGGCGCGTCTTTGACGTGCTACGCTCCAAGCTCGTCAACATGGGACTCGGCTACCGCCAACTTTTCTGGTTGACCGGCATTCTCGGGTTTTTTCTTTCCGGCGTTCTCGACAATCTGACGACTGCCCTCATTATGGGCGCGGTGGTGATGGCAGTGGGCTCCCATTCCAAAGCCTTCGTTGCTCTGGGCTGCATCAACATCGTTGTTGCCGCCAATGCCGGCGGCGCGTTCTCGCCATTCGGCGACATTACGACACTGATGGTGTGGCAGAAAGGCAAGCTCACGTTTTGGGAGTTTTTCGTTCTCTTCGGGCCGTCGCTCGTGAATTGGCTGGTGCCCGCGGCGATCATGCATTTCGCGGTTCCCTCCACAAAGCCGGATCCCCGCACCGACCGTGTCAGCTTCAAGCCAGGCGCGCGGGGCGTGATGGTGCTGTTTGCAGCCACCATCGTCACGGCTGTTTGCTTCAAGAACTTTCTGCACCTGTCGCCCGCGCTTGGCATGATGCTTGGCCTCGGTTATTTGCAGATATGGTCCTACTTCCTGCGACAGAAGGGCCATCGCCGTAACGATCAGGATATGGTGCTCGACAGCTTTGCCCAGGTGCAGCGGGTCGAATGGGATACGCTGCTGTTCTTCTTTGGCATCATCTTTGCCGTGGGCGGCCTTGGCGTGCTGGGTTATCTCGCCCTTGCATCGCAGTTCCTCTACGCGGACATGGGAGCGACCACCGCCAACATCATCATCGGCGCGCTCTCGGCCATCATCGACAACATCCCTCTGATGTTCGCGGTCCTAACAATGGATCCGCAGATGTCGCACGGCCAGTGGCTGCTGATCACGCTCACCTGTGGCGTGGGCGGTTCGATGCTGTCGATCGGCTCGGCGGCGGGCGTGGCGCTGATGGGTCAGGCGCGCGGCGTCTACACGTTCTCAAGCCATCTCAAATGGGCCTGGGCCGTGGCGCTGGGTTATGTGGCGAGCATCGCGGCTCATCTGACGATCAACGCGCATCTGTTTTAGCGCTCCGCGTCCTTGTCCTTTTTGGTCTGTGCCATTACCCGGTCGATATAGGCGAGGAACAGCGCCGACACCACAAAGGCCATGTGCATGATGGTGAGCCACATGAGCTGCCCGTCAGTGAAGCGCGAAGCGTTGAGAAACACCTGCAGCAGGTGAATCGACGAGATCGCCACGATGGTGGAGGCAACCTTGATCTTGAGCGAACCCGCATCAATCTTGCCGAGCCACGACAATTCGCCCTCGGCATTGTCGAACCGGCTGACGAAGTTTTCGTAACCGGAGATGATCACCATCACCAC
>JBJXGL010000112.1:0-6151 GCA_046160365.1 Aestuariivirga sp.
GGCGGGTGAAGGCGGGATCGATCGCCGCCATGCTAGTGCAGCACCCGGGGCCGGCCGCGCCCGGCCTCATCGTCGCAGGCGCTGCCGCATTCGAAGCCATCGGCTTGAAGCGGCGGCGGCTCGGCCGCCGCCAGCGCCGCCTCGACTCCGCCGAGGCCGAAGACCTGGCGAAAGGTCCCCGCCAGCCCTTCCAGCCGCTCGCCGCCGGCGCGGTAGCGCCGCAGGGTCCAGACCACGATCTGCTCTGCCAGGACCAGATCGGTGACCGGGCGCTGGCCCGGTTCTTGCCAGTGAGGCTGCGCGTTTTGCGCCATTCCGTTCTCCGGTTCGCGGGGGCGAGCCCTCGCGGCCGCCTATTCTGCAAATAAGAATGACTCGCAATCGCAGGGACGTCAAGGGGCTGTTCGGCACATCTCGACTGACCTGATTGCGCGCGGACCGGGCCGGCGGCGGCATGCGCCGCGGCGGCGATGGGGATCTAGGCGCTGCCCTCGCGCAGCACTTCCTTCACCTTGCCGGCGAGCTGCTTGAGCGTGAAGGGCTTGGGCGCGAAGGGCTTTGGGTGATCAGGGGAGCCGTTATTCGGTACGACTCTAAGTCATTGAAACTTTGCATTGAATTAGTATTTTGGTGCCTCCTGCAACTATACTTGAATCTGCGTTTAGTATCCGTAGAAAAATGCGACCATACTTCCGTAAATCTATAACTGAGCTAGAAGAACTGTTCGCCCAGCAAAAGGCGGATGTTTTCATTCTGACGACATTGCAGGATGAGCTTTCTCACCGCGAAACATTGCGGGCAGCATCACTCCGCGCCAAAGTTAGAACCCATCTTGCACTCCTTAAGGCAAACGCAGCAGTGTCCACCAACAGGGTCGCTGATGACAGAGAACCATCGGGCAAACGGAGTACAACAGATCAACTCGCCACGTTAGAAAAATCCAACATTGAGCAAGCACGACCTATGGCAGCTGACGCAGTACCAAATCCCGAAGAACAACCGAATGAGCTAGGTGAATTGAATCAGCCGCAGTCGGATGACACGACTAAGTTGCTGACCGCCTTCAAATACCTCAAGAAGGTCGCCGAATACTCGCGAAAGGTTGTTTACGCAATTGAAGATCATGGGCAACTCCGGATCTTCGAGCACGATCTTGTTGGGCTTCCTGGGATAAGTTTTAACTCTACTATCGACGGCGAAATTGTCTGGATAAAGATCGAACGTTTGCGAAAGGAGACAGCTCCCGAACCAAGTTCAAACATAGCCGTTTGGCTGTCCTTGAAGAAGGAATCGGTAATCGAGCCAGAGATTGTGACCTCGCGGATGGTGACTGTCTCTGATGATCAAGCCCAACATCTAGTTGATGAGAGCTTAGTGCGGCAGGAAAACGTCCGAGTAAACCTCGACGATGCGCGCCTACGCGACGTCACTTTCCTTTTGGAGGATGCGCCAGACGCGAAGATTGCCATCCAACAATACATCGATACTATTTGGCAGCCGTGGGCGGTACGTGAAATCAAGCGCCGCCGGACAATTTCGCATTACGAGAAGCTTTTTACGCTCCATAAGGTTATTGAATCCGAAGGAACAGAGTTTCCTTGGGAGGTGGTCTGCGGAATCGGACTTGCAAGGCAAAAAGTCGGCGCCCATCGCATCAATACGCCGGTCATCGAACAGCTCGTCGAAATTGAAATGGCGAGCGACTCATCTCTGCTGGTGCGGCCACGACAGCGTGAACCTTTCGTAGGCTTAGCGCCATTTGGAGGTTCGTCTGTAGCAAGTCTTGAGCGCGTAATCGACATAGCTTCGAAGCATTTCTCCAATATGGCTGCACATGGAGAGCGAGATCTAAACCCATTCGATTCACAGAGTTTTTCCCCGGTATTGAGCGCGGCTGCATCATATCTCGATCAATCAGGACGCTACCTTGGAAATGAGCGTCCAGCTGATCGCCCACGAGATCCAACACTTCCCACCATCGAAGACAGTCTTATTGTTACTGATACATGGGTGGTTTTCGCCCGAGCCCGTTCCGATGATTCATACATTCAAGATCTTGATCGGCTTATGCGGCAGATCGCCGATTCCGAAAGCAGCCAAGGGATACCAAACGTTGGGCGACGCCTAATTAGGATTGCCGACGGTACAGTACAATCAGAAAGCGATCTCGACATCCGCGGTAAACTGGTCGGATTTGGACCCGGCGGAGGCCAATCAAGTAGCGGCGATGGCGATCAACACAACAGGCAAACTGGAGGCTCAACCGGCGGCGCTTCAATTGCGGGAACGGAAGAGAGAGAGACGGCTGCCCCTGTAGCAGCGGGAACTGAAGGATATTTCTTGCCTCTCAGCTTCAATGACGAACAGATCGAAATTCTGCGCCGTCTAGAGCAAAAAGATGAAGTGGGCGTGGTAGTTCAGGGGCCACCTGGGACCGGCAAGTCGCACACCATCGCTAACATTGTCTGCCATTATCTGGCCACGGGACGCCGTGTCCTCGTTACCTCAAAAGGCGAGCCAGCTCTTGCGGTGTTGCGCGAAAAGATTCCAGCATCTGTGCGTCAACTTACAATCAGTTTGTTGACGAATGAGCGCGAAGGACTCAAGCAGTTGGAACGCGCTATCGGTATGCTGTCAGAGGAGGTTACGCAGACCGACATTCCGACAGTAGAAAGAGATATTCGCTCCACTGGGAGTCAACTTGGTGGTCTGAAAAGCCGATTAAGGCAAATTGATGAACGGCTTCTGCAACTGGGAAAGACGCAGTTGGAGGCGCCACCATCCTATCTTGTTGCACACCTTCCGAGGAGTGATCTGGGAAGTCTTGCAAAATGGTGCGCCGCAAGACAAGACGCCTTCCAATGGTTGGCAGACCGCCCCTCAACTCGCCCTGACGAATGGGGGCTATCCGATGCTGACTTAGAAGAGTTGAAAATCGCCCGCCTAACCCTGGGTGATGACATATCGTACGTTGGTCACCCATTGCCCAACGCAAGCGAATTTCCCGATGCAGCGCAAGTAGTGGCAATTCACTCCGATTTGATCGCCGCAACTCAAATTGAGCAACGCACTGCCGCCGGGGAAGTTGCCTTACTGTCCCTACGTGTCGAGCGAGCGTCTGAACGGGCCAAGGCTCTGCGAAACAGTATTGCAGAACTGCTGGTAGTTCGAGAATTGACCGACGGTTGGACCCGATCCCTTCTCGAAAGAGCGATTAAGCTCGAACAATTCATCGATAGCTCTTCGCTGCTTGGTAGACTGCTGAGCGACATTTCCCGTCTTGCTGAGGAGCGAAAGCGCTTTCTTGGACGACCCATCGAAGGACTTGGGCCGGAACAACTGCACGCAGAAGTCCTAGAAGCACTATCAAGGGTTGCTAGAGGAGAGCGTCCATTCGGCATACTACCGTTTGGGTACAAACGTGCCCGGGTCGTTATGGAGCAGATTCGCGTATCTGGTATTCAGCCGGATAGCCAGTCGGATTGGGAGCATACGCATGCTTGGGCGCAATGGCTTATTGGAATTCAGCAATTCGTCATTCAATGGAACGTTCTTGTTGAAGAGGAAGGCACCGTACGTTTGCAGTTTGAGTCAAACGCAACAGGTCGGTGGCTAACAAGCACCGCTGCGCTTTTGGTACGAATCGAACGAACTGTTGCGCAGCACGCGCGCTTGATCCGTGATGAAGTCAACGTACTCTTTCCGAGGGGGCTAAACGCAGATTCCATTCTGACGGATAGCGAAACTGCTCAAGCGGCCATTCGCCACATCGATGAAAACCTAGCTCGGACGCGCTTGTCTCGCGCGAGCGATGAACTTCGCACTTGGATCGATGCCGCAAACAAACTGCCTGGGCCAATCGGCAAAGGGATGTCGCTGTTTCTTCGAGAGTGCGTTGGTAATACGCGCTTACCACAGCTTCAAATTAGCAAGACCTGGGACGAATTGCTCGCCGAACTCAAGCGACTAAAGGCGCTATCTAGTTCAATGGCCACGGTTCGGGATGTTAGTACCAAGGTGAGGCAGGCGGGCTTCATAGATTGGGCAACGAAGTTGCTGCAGCAACCTGCCACAGCGAAAGATTCGTTGGCACCTAGCGATTGGCGGGAAGCATGCTTGTGGGCGGTCGCGGAAGCACATCTTAATCGACTAGACTGTCGCATAGAAATGAGGGAGTTGCTGGAAGAGAGTCGGCGCAAAAGCAACGATGCAGTAAAAGCTATGGAACGGCTGGTTGCTTTGGCCACTACGCGCGCTTTGGCCAAAAAGATTAGAGGATCCGATCTAGTTGGTGCGGCTCTGCAAAAATTTGCTGCAGCAATGCGTCAGATAGGAACTGGGAAGGGGATTAGAGCACCGCGTTTCCGACGCATGGCACAGGAAGCAATGCGCAACTGCTATGGCTCCGTACCCTGCTGGATCATGCCTGCTTGGCGCGTCAGTGAAATGCTGCCCTCTCAACTTGAATCTTTCAGCTTGGTAGTTGTTGATGAAGCGAGTCAAAGCGATGCCAGTGCGCTGGCTACACTTGTGCGCGGCAAGAAAGTTCTAGTTGTGGGCGACGATCGCCAAGTTAGCCCAGCTGCTGTAGGAACCGAGGAAGGATTCATTCGTCAACTGCGGCACTCTTACCTTAGAGACTTGCCACACGGCGATCTCATGCTCCCAGGCTCTTCGCTTTATGATTTGGCTGGCGCGATGTTTCCTGGGCAAAAGATCATGCTGAGAGAGCACTTCCGATGTGTTGAACCGATCATTCGCTACTCCAATCAGTTCTACAATCGAGAAATACTGCCGGTCCGTATTCCAAAAGCCTCAGAGCGCATCGATCCACCTTTGGTGGATGTATATGTCCGCGACGGATTGAAAGAGGGGAAGATCAATCGCCGCGAAGCTCAGGCAATCTTCGAAGAGATTATTCGGCTGACTCGTGATGCGTCCTTCTCTAGGCGCACCATCGGTGTAATCTCGCTGATTGGCCACGAGCAGGCTCACTACATCAATAAATTGCTGTACAGCAGTCTCGACCAGGACGCCTATATCCGTCACCAAATTGAATGCGGCGACAGCGCGACGTTTCAAGGCAAGGAGAAGGACATTATGTTCCTTTCGATGATCGCGTCGCCGGGGCAGGCGAAAACAGTAACTGGTATGATGTACGAGCAACGTTTCAATGTGGCCGTTAGTCGTGCACGTGATCGTTGCTATCTTTTCAGAAGCGTTCGCCGTGATGAGCTCAGCTCAACAGATCTCAAAGCCAAGTTAATTGAACACTTTCAGAATCCCGTTCAACGCCCCGCAATGAGTAGTGCTGACCTAGTTGAACGTTGTGAAGGTGAGTTTGAGCCTGAGGTTTTCCGGCGCCTTAGTAAACTTGGATACACAGTTACGCCTCAAGTTAAGTCTGGCCCATTTCGGATCGACATGGTGGTTGAAGGTGCCAACGATAGTCGACTAGCCATCGAACTTGATGGAGATTGCTATCATCCGCCTGAGCAATGGGCCGAGGATTTTCGCCGACAACAGATCCTTGAAAGGGTCGGCTGGCGATTCTGGCGTTGTTTTGCTTCAACCTACGCTCGAAATCCAGACTCAGTTATGGGTGAACTTGTCCAAGAACTGACTCGATTGGGCATTGAACCTAACCTGGAAATCTCACGAATGACGCGATACACAGAACACCGTGAATGGCCGGAAGAGACCGCCATCGACGAAACGGACTTGAATGCTGTCGCGGAGATGGCCGCCGAGACAACTTCTTCTCCCGTGGTAGAAGTTGGTGACAGCATTGTGTTGCTCTACGAGGGCGACGGAGGGCGTCAATACACCATCACCATTTCGTCAGATCGGCACGATCCAGACAACGGCATTTGGTCGTGGCAACACAAGTCCGGTCGCTCTCTCCTAGGCGCGGAAGAAGAGGACGTAGTGGAAATTGAAACGCCACAGGGGATCCGGAGAGCTACAATCTTGAGAGTGGATAAGGCAAACCCAGAGCCGGACTCGGCGGGTGCCTCCCAAGTAATGCAGATCTAAGCGCTGCCCTCGCGCAGCACTTCCTTCACCTTGCCGGCGAGCTGCTTGAGCGTGAAGGGCTTGGGCAGGAAATGGATGTCGGCGTTTTCGTCCAGGCGTTTCCGGAACGCGTCCT
>JBJXGL010000113.1:0-4935 GCA_046160365.1 Aestuariivirga sp.
GAGAGCCAGCGCCGCATTCAGGTCATCGAAACCCAGCGTTCCATACGTGAGTCCGTCACCTCGTCGTGGAACGCATTTATCGAAGCCGGACAGCGCATCAAGGCGGCGAGGGCCCAGGTTTCGGCGGCGCTTCTCGCGCTCGATGGCGTACGCCAGGAATACATCGTGGGATCGCGCACCACCCAAGATGTGCTCGACGCCGAGCGCGAGGTGCTGAACGCGCAAATCAGCCTGGTGGCCGCGCAGCGCGACAGGGTTGTGGCGGCCTATCAGGTGATCGGCTCGGTAGGAAAGCTGACGGCCCGCAATCTCCACCTGAGCGTTCACCACTACAATCCCGAGGAAAATTACCTCGAGGTCCGCGACAAGTGGTTCGGGGTCAAAGCGAATACGGTGGAATAGGCGTAGGCCTCATCGACAAATCACCGCGTCTGACCTATGAATTCGGCCATGCGAGGATTCGCGGGGGCTAACCCTCGCGAGTCGCAGTGCGCTTGGGGCTGAGTGGACGAACTGTGTCGGCTGAACCGAATATGGACGATATTCTCGCGTCGATCAGAAACGCGATCAACGAAGATATCGAAACCAAGCATCCGCGAGGTGCGATGCCTAGCGATTTGCCCGGCGCCATGCGCGAAATCAGGGCAAGACTGGGAGAAGACGTCACGGCGCGGCCGGCGCGGGACACTGCCGTGGCGGACTGGCGCAGCCGTTCACAATCTCTATCCCGTGAACCGGTGCGGGAAACTCCGCGGGCCGTTGTCGAGGAACGCGCGCCGCCGCAGCGTCATTCTCCCGGATTTGCCGGCATTCTCGGTGGCGAGGCAAGAACCTACAAACCTATCGCAGCCGAATACGTGCCGCTTCGTGGCACTTATGCGGATGAGCCAGCACCCGAACCGCCGCGCCCGGCTTACGAGGACCAGCGCTACCGGGAACCGTCGCATTACGCCTCCGCCGCCTATCTGCCGCTACCCGGCTACGATCCGCGCGATCCGGGATTGATGTCCAATGAGGCAGGTTCGGCAACCGCGAGTGCCTTCCAGCACCTGGCTGAGACAATTCTCGCCCGCGCTACTGGCGACCGCGGCATCGAGGACATGACACGCGAGTTGCTCCGCTCTATGTTGAAGCAGTGGCTCGACGACAACCTACCAGCACTGGCGGAGCGGCTGGTGCGCGAGGAAATCGAGCGCGTGGCGCGGCGTGGACGGTAACCTTTTGGGAGGTCTGCCTCGCCATATGAGGCGGGTTCAGGGATGACCGACGCAAACAAGCGTGCAGCGCCGCGCCTTCGGGTGCTCAAGACCGGCAAAATCGTCAGCAAGGACTACAAGGCGATCTTTGATTGCACGGTGCGTGATCTGTCGGACACAGGCGCGAAGCTGAAATGCGCGAACCCCGCAACCGTCCCCAACGAGATGCTCTTCGTGCTGCCAAGCGACAGCACCATGTGGGAAGCAAAAGTTATCTGGAGAAAGCCAGACACCATCGGAATCCATTTCACAAGTGGCGTTCGCAAGGCTCCGATCCGGAAGTGGAGCTGACGGTCTAGGCTCTCATCTGCCGCCGGGGTTGCGCCAATTGCCTTCATCGTGTCTAAGCCGCGCCTGATCCCAACAGCACCTAAACATCCCGATGCTAGAGAAGACCTTTTCGCCGTCCGAGATCGAATCCCGCCTCTACGAGGGCTGGGAGAAGGGCGGTTATTTCAAGCCGGGCCGCAAGCCTAAGGCCAAGCCCTATACCATCGTGATCCCGCCGCCCAATGTCACGGGCTCGCTGCACATGGGGCATGCGCTCAACAATACGATCCAGGACATTCTTGTCCGCTTCGAGCGCATGCGGGGCAGGGACGTGCTCTGGCAGCCCGGCACCGATCACGCCGGCATCGCCACCCAGATGGTGGTGGAGCGCATGCTCAAGGCCGAAAACAACACCGACCGCCGCACCATGGGCCGCGAGGCCTTCGTCAAGCGCGTATGGCAATGGAAAGAAGAATCGGGCGGCATCATTTCGCAACAGCTCCGCCGTCTCGGCGCTTCCTGCGACTGGAGCCGCGAGCGCTTCACCATGGACGAGGGGCTCTCGAAGGCCGTAATCAAGGTGTTCGTGCAGCTCTACAAGGAAGGCCTGATCTACAAGGACAAGCGCCTGGTGAACTGGGACCCCAAGCTCTTGACCGCCATTTCCGATCTCGAAGTGGTGAAGAAGGAAGTGAAGGGCTCACTCTGGCATATCAAGTATCCGGTCGAAGGCACGGACGATTTCATCGTGGTCGCCACCACGCGTCCCGAAACCATGCTGGGCGACACCGGCGTTGCGGTTCATCCCGAGAACGAGAAGCTCAAGCACCTGATCGGCAGACACGCGCGGCTTCCACTCGTCGGCCGTCTCATTCCCATCATCGCCGACGAGTATGCCGATCCGGAAAAGGGCACCGGTGCCGTCAAGATCACCCCAGCCCATGACTTCAACGACTTCGATGTCGGCAAGCGCCACGGCCTGATGCAGATCAATGTGCTTGATCAGTTTGGTAAGCTGACTCTGGAAAACAATGTGGAATTTGTTCTGGGGATCGAGCGGACTCCCCAATTCAAGAAGCTGATCTCCGACCTACATGGTCTCGACCGATTTGAAGCGCGCAAGAAGATCATTGGCATGTTGGAGGAACAGGGGCTTCTCGAGATGGTTGAGCCTCACATACATCAAGTGCCGCACGGCGACCGCTCAGATGTGGTGATCGAGCCTTGGCTAACTGAACAGTGGTACGTCAATGCCGCGGAACTTGCGAAACCGGCGATCGCAAGAGTGGAGCAGGGCGACACGGCCTTCGTTCCCAAGAATTGGGAAAAGACCTACTTCGAATGGATGCGCAACATCCAGCCTTGGTGCATTTCACGCCAGTTGTGGTGGGGACACCAAATACCAGTGTGGTATGGCCCTGTGGTAGACACCAGTGGCAACCACTTCTATCGCGAAGATCATCCAGTGGAGTTTGTTGCTGAATCAGCGGATGAAGCAGTTGAGCAGGCAAAGAGATACTACGGACGTGACGCAGTTGAAGTCACTGACTTCAGTGCGGCTCTCACCGCAGGTCTCAACAAGGGTGATGCGCGAGCCAAAATTTGGCGCGACGAGGACGTGCTCGACACTTGGTTCTCTTCAGCACTCTGGCCATTCTCGACACTGGGCTGGCCCGAGCAGACGCCGGAGCTCGCGCGCCACTACAAGACCGATGTTCTGGTCACCGGCTTCGACATCATCTTCTTCTGGGTTGCCCGCATGATGATGATGGGGCTGCACTTCATGAAGGATGTGCCGTTCCACACGGTTTATATCCACGCGCTGGTCCGCGACGAGAAGGGCCAGAAAATGTCGAAGTCCAAGGGGAACGTGATGGACCCCCTGGAGATCGCCGACCAATATGGCGCCGACGCGCTGCGCTTCACGCTGGCCGCCATGGCCGCACAGGGCCGCGACATCAAGCTTTCGACGCAACGCGTTGAGGGCTACCGCAATTTCGCAACGAAACTCTGGAATGCCGCGCGTTTCGCCGAAATGAACGGGGTGGCGCGCGACGAAAACTTCGATCCGATTGCGGCGCGGATCACCGTCAACCGCTGGATCGCCGGCGAAACCGCGCGCGCCCAGAAGGCGATCACGCGGGGCATCGAGGAGTACAAGTTCAACGAGGCCGCTGCCGCCGCCTATCAGTTCGTGTGGAACGTGTTCTGCGACTGGTATCTGGAATTGATCAAACCCATTCTCGGCGGCACGAATGAAGCCGAGAAAGCCGAAACCCGCGCCACCGCCGCCTGGGTGATCGACCAGATACTCATGATGCTGCATCCCTTCATGCCCTTCGTCACCGAGGAGCTGTGGCAGAAGCTTGGCACGCGCGACACATGGCTGATCGAAACTCCGTGGGCAGATTATAAAGGCCTGAGCGATGCCGCCGCGGACGCCGAGATCGATTGGGTGATTAGGCTTGTCTCCGAAGTGCGCTCGGTGCGCGCCGAAATGAATGTGAATGCCGGCGCCAAAATCCCTTGCGTCATCGTCAACGCAGGCAAAGAAGCCCGCCGCCGCGCGGCGCAATGGGAAGCGGAAGTTATGAGGCTGGCGCGGTTGTCATCCATCTCTTTCGAGGACAAGGTACCCAAATCATCAGCGCAAATGGTGCTGGACGAAGCCACCCTGGCGCTACCGCTCGAAGGCGTTATCGACTTCGCCGCCGAGAAGGCGAGGCTCACGAAGGAACTCGAAAAAATCGCCAAGGATACGGCGGCAATCGACGGCCGCCTGAGCAACCCCGGTTTCGTGGCGAAAGCCCCCCCGGAAGTCCTCGACGAATCCCGCGAGCGCAAGTCGGAGCTGGAAGCGCGCAAGACGAAGGTGGGCGAGGCGCTGAAGCGGCTGGGGTGACATTTTCAAACAGAAGGTTCGTTTACTTTTTTCGCCAGGAACATTGTTAAAAGAATATGCTACTCAAATGAAACCGCAAGGATTGTCTCCCAGTCAGGAAACCTCAGAACAAGTAGATTTTTCAGCTATCTTTTCTGAGATAGAGACGATTTTGGAACAAGCCAAACTGGATTTTATAGATGTTGTTGCAGCTTGGACGTTTTGGGAGGCCTTGAACGGGTATCCGACCGGCAAAAGGCGCACTGAACTTCATCGCGAGATCAGCAAGCATACAGAGCTGATTACGATGAATAACCTTCAACGGCACATGATGATTGTGACAGTGTTGGGGTTGAGCCGTTTAATGGACAAATTCGATTCAAAACGAAGCGCTAACCGTAAATCATACCGACTCCGGCTGATCACTTCTTGTCGGATTTGCACGGCCACCAGTTGAAGAGGGTGCTGGCGCCGATTGCTTCGGTTTGGCTCGTGAGTTCGACGCATCTCTTGTCGACGGCCTTGTCG
>JBJXGL010000114.1:0-24776 GCA_046160365.1 Aestuariivirga sp.
TCGTTGTTTTCATCTCCGCTGCTGCTCGGTTTCGACGAGTTGGAGCGGCATCTCGACCGGGCCTCCAAGGCCTCTGCGGACGGCTATCCGCCTTACAACATCGAGCGTCTCAATGGCGTCAATGGAAGCGGAGGTCGCTTCCGCATCTTGATCGCCGTGGCAGGCTTCCGCCGCGAGGAGCTGGAAATCACGCAAGAAGAGAACCAGCTCACGATTCGGGGCCGTCAGACTGAAGAGGAAGGAAAGTCCTATCTGCATCGCGGAATTGCCGCGCGCCAATTCCAAAAGAGTTTCGTCATGGCAGACGGCATGGAAGTGAAGGGCGCGTCGTTGGACGCAGGACTTCTGGCAATCGAACTGGAACGCCCGCAACCGGAGCGTCTTGTTCGTCGTATAGAGATAGAGGATTGAAACGATGAACACCAACAACGAAGACATCAAGAAGCTGGCCGGGATTTCGCCCGAGGAACTCGCCCATATCGGCGAGGGCGCGCTGGCCTACATCCGCGAGATCGACGGCAAAGATGCCGCCAAGATGCTGGGTGGCCGCGCGCCCGTCCCCGCCGATGCCAAGCTCTTCTGCCTCTTCAACGCGAACGGCAGCCCGATTTCGATTTCAGGCACCCACGCTGCTGCTGTTGGTAGCGCGCTCGAACACGAGCTGCTGCCGATCAGCGTGCACTAAAAGGCCGGTGGCAAAGTGATCGAGCGGCTTTAAGCCGCGAGCTTCTTGCGGCCTCGGCGTTGCTTGAGCCGGTGACCGACGTCGACAATTGCTGAAATCACCGGCAGCAGTTCCCGTCCCAAATCCGAGAGCGCGTATTCGACTGAGGGCGGCGAGGTCGGCAAGACTTCGCGCCCCAGTACACCTTTCTCCTCGAGATCCCGCAGGCGCTGGGTCAGCACCTTGGCCGAAACGCGGGCGATGTCGGTGCGCAGTTCCGAGAAGCGGCGCGGACCCTGGCTCAAGTACCAGATGATGTTGGGCGTCCATGCTCCGTGGAGCAGCGACATACAGTCGGAGAGCGGACAGACAGGCTGCGGCGCGAGATTGCGGCGGCGTTTGAGGGCCATGGGGTCTCCAGCGGGTTACGAGGTTACCGGCCAGATACTCCAATCTGCGTGTTACCGCAAGTTTCCTGGTTACATTTGGTAACAGCTCTCCTATGTGCCATCCAACGGCATACACCAAAGGAGAAACTGCCATGAAACTCTACTACAAGCCCGGCGCCTGTTCGCTCGCGTCACACATCATCCTCACCGAAATCGGCAAACCGTTCACGATCGAAAAGGTCGACACGCAAACGAAGCGTACTGAAAACGGGGCCGATTTTCTTGCCATCAACGGGAAGGGCGCTGTGCCGGTACTTGAGACAGAGGATGGCGACATCCTGACCGAAGGAGCTGCCATCCTGCAGTTCATCGCCGACAGCAATGGTGCGGAGTCGCTGGCGCCGAAATCCGGCACGCTCGCCCGGGCTCGCGTGCAGGAGATGCTGAACTTTACGGCCTCGGAACTCCACAAGGCCTTCAGCCCACTTTTCTCCCCGAAGAGCGACGAGAACGCCAAAGACGCCGCGCGCGCGGAGGTGGCAAGAAAGTTCGACTGGCTCGAGTCCCGGCTCTCCGACGGCCGCAAGCATCTTACGGGCGATACTTTCACGGTAGCTGACGCCTATGCCTTCAACGTCGCCTATTGGGCAAATTTCACTGGCATCCACTATTCGTCATGGCCGAAACTCAAAGCCTTCCTTGACCGCGTAGGCAGGCGCGCGTCGGTCAGGACCGCCATGAAGGCGGAAGGCCTAATCTCAGAGCACGAGGGAGCCTGACCATGCAAACCCCGTTCAATGAAGTTCTCACCGTGATCGAGGCCTACTTCGACATGCTGTACGAAAGCGATGCCACGAAAATCCCAGAGCTCTTTCACGAGAAGGCGCTTTATGCCACGGCTGCGGAGGGCTCCCTCTATCATCTCACCATGGATCACTATGTGAAAGTCGTGGCGGCGCGGCAAAGCCCAAAGTCGCGCGGCGAGGCGCGGCGCGACGAAGTAGAGGAGATCGCCTTCGCCGGCCCTGTGACCGCCACGGCGCGGCTGCGCTGTGCGATTGGCCGCAAGCACTTCACCGATTGCCTCGCGTTTGTGAAACTCGACGGCCGCTGGTGGATCATGTCCAAAGTCTTCCACTACGACGTGTTGCCGGAATGAAAGGAGCCATCCATGCCCTATGTGAACATCAAGATCACGCGCGAGGGTGCGAGCGTGGAGCAGAAAGAAGCGCTCATCGCGGGAGTGACCAAGCTCCTCGTCGACGTGCTCAAAAAGAATCCCGCAACCACCTTCGTCGTCATCGACGAAGTCGCAATGGAAGACTGGGGCATTGGCGGCTTGCCGGTCGAGCGGTATCGTGAATCACTCAATGCAGTGAGGGAAACATGACCGCCAATACGTTCCGCGACGCCGCCATCATGCTGGCTGCGGGCATGGGTATTCCAGTCCTCGCCGCGCTCAACGCTCAGCTCGGGCGTGCGATTGCCTCGCCCGCCGCCGCTGCCACGGTACTGTTCTTGATTGCCCTCATCGCAGCAGCACTGGCGATGTTGGCAACGACCGGCGCGGCGCCGTTGCAACTCGTCCAGGCGCAGCCAAAGCATCTCCTGCTCGGCGGAGTGCTTGTCTGTTTCTACGTCCTCTCGATTACCTTCATCGCGCCCCGCTTCGGGCTTGGCAACGCGATCTTCTGCGTGCTTGTCGGCCAGCTGGTCTCCGCGGCGGTGATCGATCAGTTCGGTCTCGCGGGCGCAATCGTGAAGCCCGTGAGTCTGTGGCGCGCCAGCGGGATCGGCCTGATGGCACTCGGGGCCATGCTTGCTGTTCAGAGGTGACCAACCCGCCGTGTTCTCCGTGGAGGGAAACTGCCTTGACTCAATCCCACAGTCTCGCCGCACCGCGGACACCGCTCTTCTCGCCGAACTTGGCGCGCAGCACTGGGACCTCGGCGGTGCCGGAAAAGCTGTAGTGTGAGATGCGGGGCGGGAGCTGCTCCACTAACTCTGGCAATTCCGACAGCCCTCCGCCCACGATGATGACATCGGGATCGATGATCGTCTGAATATTGGCGCAGATGCGGGCGAAGCGGTCGGCGAGACGATCAAGCGAGGCGATGGCTTTAGCATCGCCAGCGCGCGCGGCGGCGACGATTTCCTTGCCGCTCTTGGTTTCGCCCGTCACTTTTGCATGATCCTGCTGAAGCCCGGTGCCTGAAACGTACTTCTCGGCGCAGCCCTTCTTGCCGCAATAACACTGGATGAGCGGCCATTCGCTTTCGTTGGGCCAGGGTAGGGGGGTGTGGCCAAACTCGCCCGCTTCCGCATTGATGCCGTGCACCAGCTTGCCATTTACGACAAGGCCGCCGCCCAGGGCCGTGCCGACGGTAAAGAATGCGACGATGGGCTTTCCCACACCTGCGCCATCGATGGCCTCCGAGAGCGCAACGCAATTGGCGTCATTTTCCATGCGCACCGGCCGGCCAATCGCCTTTTCGAGATCGCGCCTGAATGGCTTTCCCTGCATGTCCTGGACATTGCTGTTGCGCCAGAGCCCGGTCCTGGGCGACTCCGACCCTGGTGCGCCGATGCCAACCGATCCTTCGCCCGCTTCCTTTACGAGTTCCGCGATGGTGGCGACGACTGCTTCATAACCTCGCGGCGTCGGGACACGCTTCTCGAAGACAACCTGGCCATCGGGAGAGAGCGCGACACAATCGATCTTCGTGCCGCCCATGTCGATGCCGATGCGATTCATGCACGGTTGTATACGTCGTCGTAGCGGACGATGTCATCCTCTCCAAGATAGTCGCCGAACTGCACTTCGATGATGTCGACCTTATCCTTTTTGAGGTTCTCCAGCCGGTGCTTGGCGCCGAGTGGAATGTCGGCGGCCTGGCCGCGCGTCAAATCGCGGACGCTGTCATCGACGGTGACCGTGGCGGTGCCGTTCACCACCGTCCAGTGTTCAGCGCGATGCTTGTGGCTTTGCAGCGACAGCCGCCCCCCGGGATTGACCGTAATGCGCTTCACTTTGAAGCCAGGCCCTTCCTCAAGAACGAAGAAGGCGCCCCAAGGGCGGGTTTCGCTGTACATGGCCGGATACTCCCAATGTTTCGTGGCTGAACTTACCTAACCCATCGGAAGCCCCCAGAACAGCATTTGACGGCGGGGCGGGCTGGAGGCTATAAGCCGCGCCAAACCGGCGGAGCCGAGGGGACCGCTGCCTGCTGACGCGGGCGGCGTTTTTCGTTCAGGTATCCCGCGAGCGTCAATCCGAACGAGCAGGAAAGCACCATGGCCAACACCAAATCGGCAAAGAAAGCCACGCGCGCCGCGGGCCGCCGCACCGTCATCAACAAGAACCGCTTGAGCCGTTTGAGAGGCTCTGTGCGTAAGGTAGAAGAGGCGATTGTCTCGGGCAACAAGGGAGCCGCCGAAGCCGCCCTGATGGCCGCCCAGCCCGAATTGATGCGCGGCGCCCAGAAGGGCGTCATGCACAAGAATGCGGCAAGCCGCAAAGTTTCGCGCCTGACCAAGCGCGTGAAGGCGCTGAAAGCCTGACTGTTTCTCACACGGATTGAATTAGGCGCGCCGGTGACCAACACTGGCGCGTTTTTCTTTGTCCGGGGACGGACGGATTTCGACACTAATTTAATCTATCTTTCAAGAACTTAGCTGTTGCAAGCGCAATTGGATTAGATTTTGGGCGCGCGCCGGGCCAAGAAAAAATCGATTCCCAGTACCCTATGGCCAAGTTGCAACACTCCAAACTCCGCAGGATTCTCAAAACGCTTTCATTGGCTTAGGCTGGGCAGAATTTGCGGCTGCCGGGTGGCCGGACCGCCAAAGCGAACTCCGTGTACGGAGCATCGGGCGTTTGCGCTTGCAGCTTTCCGAAAGCGTTATGTAGGGTCGTTTCGTCCCGCCGGCGATAAAGAGGCAAAACCGGTGGAATGCGGTAAAGTTGCGTTGCCCTGGATGGCCCAAATGGGGGTGGGTCTGGGGAGGAGTACCATTCCTGTCGTTCGAAAACGGCTCCGCCGTTTCGGCAGGGAAGGGGTGCTCGAGTACGGCGGGTTCCTTTCGGGGGGAGCCCAACGTGTGTGTGTGCAACGGATCAACCGTAGGCGTCAAAAATCAGTGTGCCTGAACCATCCGGTCCATCCGGCTGGCGAGACATGGGCGCGAGCCGGATTTATCCGGCCAGTGGAACGGAACAACAAAGCAGGCCGTGGGCGACGCGGCTAACGATAATGGAAGCGGTCGAACATGAACGAAGCAGCGGGAGATGTGAAACTCAAATGGCAGAGGATATCGCAAAGGCTCCGCGCCGAACTCGGTGAAGACCTGTTCACCAGTTGGTTTGGCCGCATGGATGCCGAAGGCCATCACGGCGGAAAGTTGGTGGTGTCGGTTCCAACCCGCTTCCTCAAAAGTTGGGTCGAGAACCACTACGCTACCAAACTGCACAAGACCGCCGAAACAGAATTCGGCCATCTCGACGGCGTTCATGTCCGGGTCAGGACGCGGGGACTCCCGCACAAGGTCACCGAGTCAGTCGAGCGCAAGGCGGATGTATCCCCGGCGACCGACACCTTGCCGAAGGCGGCTGTTCCGCCGCTCTTCGACCGCAATCAGCCGCTCGACCAGAGCCAGACATTCTCGACGTTCATTCTGGGCGGCTCCAATCAGCTTGCCCACGCCGCTGTGAGCCGTGTCTCCGAAGCCGCCTCAGGCGCGGCCGTGACCTTCAATCCGCTCTACATTCATTCGACGGCGGGCCTCGGCAAGACCCACCTTCTCAATGCGGCGGCTCATCGCATCCGCGAGCGCGGCCAGCGCAAGGTTCTGATGCTGACGGCGGAGCGTTTCATGTACGGCTTCGTGCAGGCGCTCCGCCAGCGCGATACGCTTGCTTTCAAGGATCAGTTCCAGCAGGTGGACGTCCTGCTGATCGACGATTTCCAGTTCCTGCAAGGCAAGACCATGCAGCAGGAATTCTGCCACGCCTTCAATTCGCTGGTGGATGCGAAGCGCCAGGTGGTGGTGGCGGCGGACGTGCCGCCGGCGCAACTCGACACCATCGACCAGCGCATGCGTTCGCGTCTGATGGGCGGGCTTGTCGTCGACATCGATTTGCCCGACCTCGAACTCCGCCGCCGCATCGTCGACAGCCGCTATGCCGCGCTGAACCATCGCGATCCTGCCATCGTGGTGCCGCCGGATGTGCTCGAATTCATCGCCAACCGGATTACCGGCGGCGGGCGCGAGCTCGAAGGCGCGCTCAACCGCATCGTGGCCTATCAGCAATTCAACCATGCGCCGGTCAATCTCGATCTCGCATCGCTGGTGCTGCGCGACATGTCGGCCAACGCCGACCAGTGCCGCATCAAAATCGACGACATCCTGAAGATCATCGGGCGCCATTACAATGTGGCGCGCGCCGATTTGCTATCGCCGCGCCGTGCGCGCTCGGTGGTGGTGCCGCGCCAGGTTGGCATGTATCTCGCCAAGAAGATGACGGCACGTTCGCTCCCGGAAATTGGCCGCCGCTTTGGCGGGCGGGATCATTCGACGGTTCTGCACGCGGTGAGGAAGATCGACGAGCAGATAAAAACCGACGACCGCCTCGCCCGCGACGTGGCGCTGCTGATCAGGTTGGTGGAGCAGCAATAGGATTCGCAACGGCACGCCCGCCGCCGCTGCCCATCGCTTCCGGACGACATTCATGCTATGAGTATCCCCGCAATCGCCCGTGACGCGGCCTGGGGCGCGATCCTCGCGACAACACAGTGGAGGAATTGCCATGGCTCACTACATTCTGCTTCTGAACTGGACCGAACAGGGCGCCAGGAACGTGAAGGACTCGCCCAAGCGCCTCGACGCGGCGCGGGATCTCGCTAAAAAGATGGGCTGCACGTTCGGCAGCTTTCATATGACCATGGGGGCCTACGACATGGTGGTGACGATGGACGCGCCCGACGACGATACCATGGCCAAATTCGCGCTTTCCATGGCCGCTGCCGGCAATATCCGATCGACCACCCTCAAGGCGTTTTCGGAGGATGCCTACCGGAAGATCATTTCCGCGGTCTGAGCGCGTCCGCCGCGGTCATTCTCGCCAATTGACCTACATCAAAGTGGCGGGGCTTCAATTGCAGGATGATGTATCGAGTAATTGGAGTCGAGCATGAACCGCCGCCGCGCAATGGCAGTCGTATTTGGAGGGGCCAGCCTTATCTTAGGCATGGCCGCAGCCGCCCATGCGGCGGACGTACCGGAAACGCCTGGAACGGTTGCCGCTCAGCCGATTACAGCACAATACCGGCTCTATTGCTCGGGCTGTCATGGCGCGACCGGCGAAGGCGGTGGCGAT
Organism: Aestuariivirga sp.; assembly: GCA_046160365.1. Classification (GTDB taxonomy): domain Bacteria; phylum Pseudomonadota; class Alphaproteobacteria; order Rhizobiales; family Aestuariivirgaceae; genus Aestuariivirga. The sequence goes on from JBJXGL010000114.1 coordinate 7,430, forward strand.
CTCGCATTCGCGTCCGGCAAGACTCCGGCTGACCTCACCATGCTTTCCAGCCGCAATGGTGGCGTGTTCCCGCGCGAGCGGGTGTTACAGGTGATCGATGGCCGTGCAGACGTTGACGAGCACGGAGCCCGCGACATGCCGGTGTGGGGCGAGTGGTTCAAGTTCGAGGCGGGCGAGGGCCTTGGTGGCCTTGAGGGCAACGAGGGCGTGGTGCGCCAGCGTGTCGAAGCAATGGCGGATTTCATCGCAACGCTGCAGAAGAAGTGACTTCCCCTCAGCCGCGCAGCGCTTTCGCCACATCGAGCGCGAAGTAAGTGAGGATGCCGTCGCAGCCGGCGCGTTTGAAGGCGAGGAGGGACTCGGGAATCACCTTTTTGGGATCGAGCCAGCCTTTCTCGCAGGCCGCCATCAGCATCGCGTATTCGCCCGAGACCTGATAGGCGAAAGTGGGCACGCCAAACTCGCGTTTCACCCGTGACACGATGTCGAGATAGGGCATTCCCGGTTTCACCATCACCATGTCGGCGCCCTCGGCGATGTCGAGTGCGACTTCGCGGATTGCTTCGTCCGTGTTGGCGGGGTCCATCTGATAGCTGCGCTTGTCGCCCACCAGCGTTGCGGTCGAACCCACAGCCTCGCGGAACGGACCGTAGAATCCGCTCGCATATTTGACGCTGTAGGCCATGATCTGAACGTCCTGGAAGCCTTGCGCTTCCAATGCGCCGCGGATCGCGCCGATGCGGCCGTCCATCATGTCCGAGGGAGCAATGATATCGCAGCCTGCTTCAGCTTGTACGAGCGCCTGGCGCACCAGCATGTCGACGCTTTGATCGTTGGCGATGCGGCCTTCCTGCATCAATCCGTCATGGCCGTGGCTGGTGTAGGGGTCGAGCGCCACATCGCACATGATGCCGATGTCGGGCACAGCTTTTTTGATCGCGCGCACCGCGCGGCAAACGAGGTTCTCCGCATTGAGCGCTTCGCGCGCGTCCGCCGTGCGTAGCGCTGGCGGCGTGTTGGGGAAGAGTGCAATCGCGGGAATACCGAGTTCCGCCGCTTCCTCGGCGCGCGCCACCGCATGATCGACCGAGTGGCGCTCGACGCCGGGCATCGAGGGCACGGGTTCGCAGCGATCCTTGCCTTCGCAAACAAAGAGCGGCCAGATGAGATCGGATACGTTGAGCGCGTTCTCGCTGACAAGTGCCCGCGCCCATGGCGCTTTGCGATTGCGCCGCATTCTCGTTGCCGGATAGCCGGGAGAAGCAGTGCGGGCTTCGGCGGCGATAGGTTTCGACGGCTTGTTCATGACGCGTCCTATTTGCAGATGCGGTAGCCGCTGCGGCGCTGGGCCAGATCGACATGGAAGTGATCGCCATGCGAGCTATCGGAACCAGGGCCAAGCACGGTGGTGAAGTGTTTGCACGCCGCTTGCCTGATCTCGCGCAGAAAGCCGCTGCGCTTCGAGAGTCCGACAAACTGGAACAGCCCGCGCCAGTCGCCCGCCACCGAGGCTTGCTTGCCGCCCGTAAACTCGAAATCCGACATGTCGAAAGCGTTGCCGAAGGCATGTTCGCTGATCTTTCCTGAACGCGCGTTATTGCGGCGGCGGCAGGCATAGGAAGACGCATTGCGGATGGCGGCCACGCGTACGCCAAGTTTCTTCTTGGCCGCCGGTTGAAGTTCCGTCGCGATCCAATGGTGCAGCGCTGCCACGGTTCGGCAATTTAGATTGGCGGGCGGCTTGATATCGGTGCCGGCGATTGACCTGACTTCGATCGGAGCCGCCATGCCGCAACGGCCCGGCCCACCGATGGGTGCGACTGGCGACCAGTCGACGGCAAGTTCGCCCAGCAGCGCCACGCATTCGGCCCGCGCGGCCCCAACTTCCTTCTTGGACCAGGAGGCAAGGTTGTCCGGCCAATCGATGGGGCCGGGATTGGTGGTGAAGGGCTTTTCCTCTCCAGCCACCAGCGAGCCGGGCTTCTTCCTCGGCAATGGAACCATGGCCACGGCCAAGGGCTCGAGTGCTGGCAAGCCGGGCTTCGGACGCGGCAAAGGAATCTCCGATCCGGACGCGGGGAGCGCCATGACGGCCAGCAGGATCAGCGTGGCGGGGACCTTCATAGTTAAGGATTTAGCGCGCCTCTCGCCAAAATGGAAACATTTCGGCGGCAAGCCGCCATTAACCACGGGTGAAAGAATCCACTCAAATTTGACTGACTTTAATGGCCGAGGTTTAGTGCATTAGGCCATGATCGCTCATTCTCCCCTCCGTTGGCTGACACCGCTCATTGCAGCAGCACCTCTCTTGATGATGCAGTTGGCCGTTCCAGCGAAAGCTGAAACCGTGGCCGTGAACGAAGCCGTGCGCCTTCTCGCCAAGGCCAGGGCGGCGGATCTGAAATGCGAAATCTTCAACGCAGACGAGCGGGACGAACTCTCCTCCTATGTCGCGCGCGCCGAAGTGGCGGCGGTGGAACGGGGCACCGTGACGGCGGCGCAAACTGCGTTGAAGCAAGGCGGAGCCGAGGGCGAGGCCGCCCCCTGTGGCGGCGTACTCGCCAAGGAAGCCCGCGACACGCTTGCCGCTGCCCGCAAAGCCATTGCCGCGGCGGACGCCAGCGAAGACGACCAAGCTGCCGAGGAACCAGGACCACTTCCTTCAAAAGCCAAAATCGAAACAGCTCAGAAGCCCAAGCTTGAAGACACCCCATTGAAACAGGAAGGCCTCATGGCGCGCTACGCCGCCGCCGCCGAGGCCTATTATGTGGAGCGGCGCTGCACTTATCTTTCGCGCCGCGAAGTCGGCGAGTTCTATGCAGCAATCGTGTCGAACCATCGTGCCGCTGTGAAGCGCTTCGGCGTATCGGCGGTCAAGGCCGCGATTGCAAAAGCCGAATCCCGCGCCGCCAGACAGCGCTGCAACAGCGCCGCCGAAACCCGGATCGCCAGCGCTTACCGCACTTTGCGTTAGCCGTCAGAACTCGTAGTCCAGATTTTCAAGCTCCCAGGCATAGGCCGACCGCACGGTTGCCTCGGCGCGTGCATCGAAATAGTCGCGATAAGGCTCAGGCCTCACGCGCATGCCACTCTTGTAAGTGCCGATTTCATCCGATGGCCTTTCGATGCCGAGGCGGCCGCAAACTTCTTGCAAGTCGGCGTTCAGATTTTCGAAGCGGATGAAGGCATCAACCACCGGCGCGCCGTCAATCGAATAGATGTCGCGATCGACGGGCAAGCGCGCGGTCTCCATGAATTTGCCGAACGCCGCCTTGACGGCGGGGAACGGAGCCTTGTTGAGGTCATCCCACGTCGCCGGTTTCTTGAACTGCGTCCACCAGAAAAACGAGACGGCCTTGTCGAACGGATTTCTGATGATGCAGAACTTGAAATAGGCGTTGAACACCGCTTCTCCCACGGCATCCCTGACTTCCGCGGCCCGCATGTGGCTGTAGAACTTGTGCTCTTTCTTCCACAGTTCCATTCGTGAACCCACAATGCCCGCATCGCTAACGGTCTCGGTAACGGCGTGCGCCTCGTTATGTGCGCTGTTCTCCGGCACGCAATAAGGCTCGAAGAAAATCTCGACCGACGTGCCCGCCGTTTTGATGGTCTTCAAGTAAATGAATTTCTTGCGATGGCTGAGGAGCATTCCGCTTTCTGCCAGATCGGCGCGCTGCTGTCACACGGGTGGCATAGGGCGTTAACTTAGGAAAAGAAGATTCCGCTAACTGTCTTTGAACAAACGACAAATTGGCGAAAATATAATGCCAAATTTACCGAACCTGTTGAGGCCGCCTTAAATGCCGAGGCGTAGTTTCCCACGCGACAGAGGACCGGTGGCTTACAAAAAGCCGGCCTCCGACAGGTCAAGGGATAGGTGGACAAACATGAATACGCAGGTGATGGCGGGACTCCGTTCAAACGTAGCTCCCGATACGGGCCGCAAGGAGATCAAGCACCGGTACTTGGAGGCGCTCACGCTGGTCGAGCGCCTCCACCGGAGGCTTCTCGATGTAATCAAGGACGATTTCGAGCGTTCGGGCGAGCCGGAAGTGAACCCGGTTCAGGCGCTGCTTTTGTTCAACATCGCCGACAGCGAACTGACGGCAGGTGAACTCAAGACGCGCGGCCACTATCAGGGCTCGAACGTCTCTTACAATCTCAAGAAGCTTGTGGAAGCGGGTTACGTGAACCACGAGCGCTCGCTCTCTGACAAGCGCTCGGTACGCGTCAAGCTGACGCCCAAGGGCCAGGCGATCCGCACCAGGATCGATGCGCTCTACAACCGGCAGCTTCAGGCCGTGGAGGAAGTCGTCGGCCTGTCGGTCGAGGAGTTCGACCGCCTGAACAAGGCGCTGACCCGCCTAGAGCGCTTCTGTACCGATCAGATTATTTATCGTCTCTAAACACAGCATCACGAAATGGTACTCCACCCCTGTGGCGGAAACGCCGCAGGGGTTCTTTTTGTGCCGTAACTCCTTTCGCTGACGCCAAAAACCCGATTCTTGCCGGAATTCAGGCGCTTTAACCGCCGCCATGCGTCTTTGACGAGTCGGGGCGTTCCTGATACCTAGAATGTGCGCGCAGCCGGTTGCCGCCGGGCTGCGCATTGACGGTTTGATACGAGGCGAGAATGCGGACTTGGATTGGCAAATCTTATGGCTTGCGGCGCGCGGCCTATCTGGCTTTGGCTGTGCTCATTGCAGCGCCGCTCGCGGAAGTGAGGCCTGCGTCCGCCGAAATGTCGGACGAAACCGCCGCCTGGATGCTTCGCAAGAAGAAAAAGAACGGCAATTCGCAGCCCGCCGCTGTGAAGAAGAACTCCGTCGGCAAAAGCGTCGGCGCTGGCAAGGCCACCACCGAAACCGAAATCGTGGCGGGCAAGAACATCAACCCCATGCTTGGAGTCGATGGCGCGGCCCAGCTTCAAGCGGCGGTCGCGCGCTACGAGCAGATCGTTTCGAACGGCGGGTGGCCAACGGTTCCCAAGGGCACTTACAAGAAGGGCGCAGAAGGCAAGGGGGTCGCCGCTCTGAACCGCCGTCTGTTCATCGAAGGCTACATTCGCCGCGAAGCCACCGAAGGCGAGTTCGCCGCGATCTATACCTCGGCCACGGTGGACGCCGTGTCTCGCTTCCAGCGCAACCATGGGCTCGCGGTCACGGGCCGCGTAGATGGCCCGGCGCTGGCGCAACTCAATGTCTCCGCCGAAGCGCGGCTCCGCGCCATCCGCGCCAACATTCCCCGCCTTGCCGAGTACACAAAGGATCTCGGTTCCCGCTATGTGGTGGTGAACGTTCCGGCCCAGCAGATCGAGACCGTGTCGAATGGAGCCGTGTTCTCGCGTCACAACGCCATCGTTGGCCGCCCCGAGCGCCCGACGCCGGTAGTGATGACCGCGATCTCGGACATCAACTTCAATCCCTACTGGAACGCGCCATCGTCCATCGTCGAGAAAGACCTGATCCCGAGGATCGAGTCGGGTGGCGGCAAGGCCATGCGCGAAATGAACATCAAGGTGTTCAAAGGTTTTGGCGGCCCCGAAATCGATCCCGGCGACGTCGATTGGGATGATGAAATCGTCGACAATTATCACTTCCGCCAGGAGCCGGGACCGGAAAACGCCATGGCCACGGCGAAAATCAATTTCTCGAGTCCCTTCGGCATCTATCTGCACGACACGCCGGAGAAGCATCTGTTCGCCACCGGCGGCCGCTTCTACAGCTCGGGCTGCGTGCGCGTGGACAAGGTGGCGGTGCTGCTCAATTGGATTTTGAACGGCCAGGATGGTTTCGATCCCAACCGTATCGAATACGTCGCTCAATCGCTGGAGCGCCAGGATGTCAAGATCGCCAATCCGCCGCAGATCCGCGTCGTTTATTTGACCGCCTGGCCCACATCGGGTGGCGGACCGGTTGCCTTCCGCAATGACATTTACGAACTCGATGGTTCGGGCTTCGTTGTCGGGCAGCCGCTGCCCGTAGGCGAGTCGCAAGGCGGCCAGCGCTTCGTGCTGAAGCCCATCCCGCGCCTCGTAGCCTCGGTTGATAACGACAATTTCTCCGGCTTCTCGCTGTTCAAGCGCAAGCCCGGCGCGGCCAAGAAGAAGTCCTTGATCGAAGAAGATGAAGACGACCAATCTGCATCCACCAAGAAGAAGACGACTTCCGTTACCGTGAAGACCGCGACCACGGCCAAGACGGTGAAGAAGTCCGCTTCTAAAAAGAAAGACAAGTCCTACGTGGGTTTGTTCGATTGGGAGAGCTTCCGCAAGGGGCAGAAGTCCGACGACTCCGCTGCGACCAAAAAGAAGAAAGTTGCGAAGACGAAAGCTGACGACAAGAAGAAGACCGCAAAGAAGGACGAGGCCCAGAAAAAGAAGCTGGCTTCGGCGCTCGATACGCCCGGCACCAAGAAGTCAAAGCCCGCTGCCAAGAAGCCGTCGAAGGATACTGCGGCAAAAGATTGCAAACCTGCGAAGGACGGAAAACTGCCAAAGGGCTGCAAGCCGACTGCCGACTTGAAGAAAGTGAAGCCGAAGCCTGCTGGCCAGACCGTGCAGGCGAACTGAACGGCGCAAAACCTCGGCCTTGTGGCGTATTGTGGCTGGACCCAGCGCCCCATCTCTGTAATTTGCGCCAGCGAAACAGGGGGCAGGGCACTTTCCATGGCGAAGAAAGCAGCGAAGAAGTCGCGCAAGGCGAAGCCGTTGTATCCCGGCTTCTTCAAAGACCGGCTGGCCAAGACCGATCCGAAAATCGCCAAGGCGGTTCTCTCCGAACTTGGCCGGCAGCAGCACGAGATCGAACTGATCGCGTCCGAGAATATCGTCTCGCGCGCCGTGCTTGAAGCGCAAGGCTCGGTTCTCACCAACAAATACGCCGAAGGCTATCCGGGCCGCCGCTACTACGGCGGCTGCCAGTATGTGGATGTCTCCGAGACCCTGGCGATCGACCGCGCCCGGCAACTCTTCGACTGTTCCTTCGCCAATGTGCAGCCACATTCCGGCGCGCAGGCGAACCAGGCCGTGTTTTTCGCGCTGCTGCAGCCCGGCGACATTTACATGGGTCTCGATCTCGCTTGCGGCGGGCATCTCACGCATGGTTCGCCGGTGAACCAATCAGGCAAATGGTTCAAGGTGGCGCCTTACAAAGTGCGCGAGGACAACCATTTGATCGACTACGATGCGCTGGCCCAGCAGGCGCTCGACGTAAAGCCGAAGCTCATCATCGCCGGCGGCTCGGCTTATCCTCGCACGCTTGATTTCGCGCGCTTCCGTCAGATCGCGGACAGCGTTGGCGCGTATCTGATGGTGGACATGGCGCACTTCGCTGGCCTCGTGGCGGGCAAGGCTCATCCCAATCCGCTCGAACACGCTCACGTCGTAACGACGACTACGCACAAAACACTACGCGGCCCACGCGGTGGCCTGATCCTGTCCCGCGATGAGAACATCGGCAAGAAAATCAACTCCGCCGTATTTCCAGGTCTGCAGGGCGGGCCGCTGGAACATGTGATCGCTGCCAAGGCCGTGGCCTTCGGCGAAGCGCTTAAACCCGCATTCAAGAAATATGCGGCGCAAGTCGTGAGCAACGCCAGGACGCTCGCCGACGCCATGATCAAAGGCGGCTGCGATATTGTCTCGGGCGGCACCGACACGCATTTGATGCTCGTCGATCTCCGCCGCAAGGGCATCACCGGCAAAGCCGCGGAACAGGCCCTCGGCCGCGCATACATCACCTGCAACAAGAACGGCATTCCCTTCGATCCCGCCCCCTTCACCATCACCTCAGGGGTGCGTCTCGGAACCCCCGCAGGCACCACGCGCGGCTTCGGCAACGCCGAGTTCAAGGAAGTTGGCGCGCTCATCATCGAAGTGCTGGATGGTCTTGCGAAAAACGGCGAAGGCAAAAATGGCAAGGTCGAAGCTGGCGTGAAGAAGCGTGTGAAGGCCCTGACCGGGCGCTTCCCCATCTATTCGTAAGCACTGACACATGCGCTGTCCGTTTTGTTCGAGCGAAGAAACGCAAGTGAAGGACTCGCGGCCATCGGAGGACGGAGCCGCGATCCGGCGCAGGCGTTATTGTCCCGATTGCGGCGGGCGCTTCACGACATTCGAGCGCGTGCAGTTGCGCGAACTCCTGGTCCTCAAGAAATCGGGTCGCCGTGTTCCATTCGATCGCGACAAGCTGATGCGCTCGGTGCAGATCGCGCTGCGCAAGCGGCCGGTCGATGGCGAGCGGGTGGAGCGCATGGTGTCGGGCATCGTCCGCCGTCTCGAAAGCATGGGTGAGAATGAAATCAAGTCCGAAACCGTCGGCAAGCTCATCATGGAGGCGCTGAAGGTTCTGGACGATGTCGCCTATGTCCGTTTCGCCTCGGTCTACAAGAATTTCCGCGAGGCCAAGGACTTTGAGGAATTGCTCGGCGAACTGTCGGGCGACGACAGCGAAAGCGAGCGCAGTTGACGGCAAGCAGGTGGATGGATCTGGCCCTGCGGCTCGGCCGCCGCGCCTTGGGGACGACGGCGGAAAATCCCAATGTCGGTTGTGTGCTAGTCAAGAATGAAGCCCTCGTGGGCGCCGGCTGTACGCAACCTGGCGGCAGGCCGCATGCGGAGGCGATGGCTCTCGAAATGGCGGGTGACGCGGCGGAAAACGCCACCGCCTATGTGACTCTCGAGCCGTGCGCACATCATGGCCGAACCCCTCCATGTGCCTTGGCGCTCATGAAGTCAGGTATTTCCAGAGTGACGATTGCCATGGACGACCCGGACCCGCGCGTGTCGGGGAAGGGCATCGAAATACTTCGGAATGCCGGCATCGCGGTGGAGATAGGCGATGGTGCGGAAGAAGCGCGGCGCGATCTTGCAGGATTTCTGACTCGAATTCTGAAGAAGCGTCCCTATGTGACTCTGAAGCTTGGCATTTCGTCCGATTTCAGGATCGCGGCGAAACCAGGCGTTCGCTCCACAATCACCGGCGAGGAGAGCGGGCGGAGGGTGCATCTCTTGAGAGCCCAGTCGGATGCCGTGCTGATCGGCCTCAGCACAGCGCTTGCCGATGATCCCGAACTCACTTGCCGATTGCCCGGAATGGAGAAGCGCTCACCCGTTCGCATTGTTGTCGACTCGCGGCTCTCCATACCTTCGCATCTGAAGCTGGTGAAGAATGCAACCGATGTGCCGTTGTGGCTGCTTTCCACGCGGAAGGGGCCAATGGGTCCGGGCATCACCGTGGTCGATTGCCTTTCGGGTCCTAACAAGTGGGTGGACTTCGCCGACGCTTTGAAGCGGCTTGGCGAGCGCGGCATCAATCGTCTTTTGGTGGAGGGCGGATCGTTCGTTGCGCGAAGCTTTCTGGACTTGGGACTGGTCGATGAAGTTCAACTCTTCGAGGCGCCTGTCACGCTGGGGGAAGGGGCTCTGGAAGCGGTCGCTGGATTGGACCGTGAGCAGGTGCTCCGAGACTTCGATCTCCGCGAACAGGAAAAGCTTGGGGGCGACGTGCTAAGCGTCTATGTGAAGCGCGGCTAGCAATCATGTTTACCGGCATCATCACCGATATGGGAACCGTTCGCCGCATCGAGAAGCGCGGCGACACGCGCCTCACGATTGCGACAAGCTACCCCATGGCTGAGATCGCCATCGGCGCATCCATCGCTTGCAATGGTTGTTGTCTGACCGTGGTCGAGAAAGGAAGTGACAGTTTTTCCGTCGACGCCTCCGCCGAGACGCTCTCGAAAACCACGCTTGGCGATTGGGCAGAAGGCACGCGCATCAATCTCGAGCGCGCGTTGAAACTCGGCGATGAATTGGGTGGACATCTGGTCTCCGGTCATGTCGATGGCGTGGCGGCGATCCGAGCGATCGAAACCGAGGGGGACTCGCTCCGCTTCACCTTCGATGCCCCTGCTTCGCTCGCACGCTTCATCGCGCCCAAGGGGTCGGTGGCGCTCGATGGAACCTCGCTTACGGTCAACGAAGTCGATGGCGCGGCATTCGGCGTCAACATCATCCCGCACACCCAAGCGGTCACCACATGGGGCCATGCGAAAGTGGGTCGGCGGGTCAACATTGAAATCGATATGCTGGCACGCTATGTGGCGCGCCTCACAGAGTTCGGGAAATGAAAGTCAAGAAGAAGCTCGCAGCAGCGTCGAAGACCAGGGCCCATCTCCTGATCATCGAAGCCCGCTTCTACGCCGAGATTTGCGACGAACTGGCCAAGGGCGCCATAGCCGCGATCGAGCGTGCAGGCGCGACCTGGGAGCGGATTGCGGTTCCGGGAGCGCTCGAGATACCGGGAGCGATTTCAATGGCGGCCTGGGCAAAACGCTTCGACGGATATGTTGCGCTGGGTTGCGTTTTGCGTGGCGAGACTACGCACTATGATATCGTAGCCAACGAAAGCGCACGTGGCATTATGGAAATGACGATGTGGGGGCTGGCCATCGGCAACGGCATTCTCACTTGCGAGAACGAGGCGCAAGCCTGGGCGCGGGCGCGTGTGGCCGAGATGGACAAAGGCGGAGGCGCGGCCGAGGCGGCGCTGGCGATGGTTGCACTCTCTCGCCAGTTCAAGAAGAAGAAACGATGACCGCGCGCACTCGGCCCAAGCCCGCTGAGCGGACAGCAGCACGCCTAGGTGCCGTGCAGGCGCTCTACCAGATGGATATTGCCGGAACCGACGTCGGCGAAACCCTGGCACAGTTCTCTTCGCGCGCCGCCGGCGAGAATTTCGAAGATGGCCAATGCGGCGAGGCCGACTACAAGTTTCTCAAGCAAGTAGTCGATGGCGCGGTGCGTGAGCAGGCGATGATTGACACGACGCTCGACAAGCTCCTCGATCCCGCCTGGCCGCTCACGCGCCTCGACGCAACCGTGCGCGCCATCCTGCGCGCGGGCGCATTCGAGCTCATGTTCATGGAGCGCGTTCCCGCCCGCGCGGCGATCAGCGAATATGTCGATGTGACAGGCGCGTTCTTCGACGGGCAGGAAAACGGGTTCGTCAACGGCGTGCTGGACAAGCTCGCGCGCCAACGCCGCCCGGAAGAATTTGCGTGAGCGCCGCACAGACATTCGACGACACGGCGGCGCGCCGCAATGCATTTGTTCTCGCAGTTGCGCAGGCCTGTTTTGGCGCTGCCACCACGGCGCTCGTGGTGACGGCGGGATTGATCGGCACGCAGCTCGCGCCTGATCCTTCATGGGCAACAATGCCGCTGTCGATGACGATTGTCGGCACCGCACTCACCACCTTTCCGCAATCGCTGTTGATGAAGCGCATCGGCCGCCGCGCCGGATTTGTGATGGCCGCGCTCATTGGGTCCTTGGGCGCCTTGATTGGCGTTTTCGCGATCTTCCAGCGCAACTTTCCTCTGTTTCTTGCCGGCTGTTTCCTGATCGGAGTCTATCAGGCCTCATCCTCCTATTACCGCTTCGCCGCCGCCGATCACGCCAGCCCGGCCTTCAGGCCCAAGGCCATCTCATGGGTCATGACGGGCGGCGTGGTGGCGGCCATCTTCGGCAGCGTCATGGTGATGGTGACCACCGACCTTCTGGCCCCGGTCACTTTCGCGGGAACCTGGGTGGCAATGTCCCTGATAGCGGCCATGGCCGCCATCGTCCTCATGACCGTGAACATCCCGCTCCCGAAGGGCGAGGAAACCGGGTCGGGCCGGCCTCTGGCGGAGATCGCCTCGCAACCCCGTTACATCGTCGCGACCTCGACCGCGATGGCGGCGTTCGGCGTGATGATGCTGGTAATGACGGCAACGCCCGTCGCCATGTTGGGCTGCGGCTTCACTGTGACCGATTCGAGTTGGGTCATCCAATGGCACGCGCTCGCCATGTTCGTGCCCAGCTTCTTCACCGGTAATCTCATCTCGAAGTACGGCGCCGAGCGCATCGCGGCCATCGGCATGATGCTGTTGGCGCTTGCCGGAACCGCTGGGCTTCTGGGCATTGGCTTCGAAAACTTCGCAATCGGACTGGTGCTGCTCGGGCTTGGTTGGAACTTCGGCTACATCGGCGGCACCACCATGCTGACCTCGACTTATGCGCCGAGCGAGCGCAACAAGGCCCAAGGGCTGAACGACTTCCTGGTGTTCACGACGACCGCAATCGCCTCGCTCTCGGCTGGAAAACTTCTGAGTTCCTTCGGCTGGGGCGCCGTGAACATTGCGGTATTCCCCATGGTGGTGCTGGCCCTTTCACTGGTCACCTGGCTTCTCACCCGTCCGCGCACCGCCTAGCGCTTTTTTCGAAACAAGGTGCGGAAGCTCACAGATATTCCGCCGTCCACGAGCCATGGTGCCTCATGATTTAAGCATCATGGCGCGAGGGTCCCATGCAGTCGACATTCAGAATTCTCTCCGAAATGGACGGAACGCTTGCGCGGCAGGTTCGCGCGCCGGCGATATTCACCTTGCCGCGATTGCCACACGCGGTTCTCATATGGCTCGCGGCGCTCGTCATTCTCGTGCTTGCGGGCGAAACCGGCACATTCGATCTGACGGCCCGGCTTGGGCTCGTTGGCGTCGCGGTTCTGCACGCGCTGGGCTGTGTCTTCTTCGCCTGCGCGCTGAACGCCGATTGCGGACTCACCTTCGGCGAGGCGCTTGAGAAGTATTTGGCCATCGCTGCAGCGACCTGGACGCTCCCCGTCATGGCAATGACCATGCTGGGCAACGCCCAAGGCTGGGAGACAGGCATCGCCGCCATTGGTTTCGCCATCGCGCTAGCAATGAACCTGCTCGCCTGGCCGATCCGGCTGTCGCGGCTGACCGGCGCCAATTTCGGAACTTCGTTCTGCCACGCCGTGCTCGCCAACCTGATCATCGCCAGCCCGCTCTCGGTGGTGTTCGCCCTGGCGCTCGGATTGGCAGCTTGGTTGACGTGAATGACCCCAGGCGGCTCGCGAACCGGTAGTGGGCCGCGCCTGGTACAGTTACGGGACTAGCGGCGTGTGGTTGCCGCGCGCAATCTCCGCCTCACCTAATTGGTAGGAGACGATCATGCCCAAGACCGCAGCCATGCTCAAACCAACACTCCGCGGCAAAACCGACTTCACGGCAATTGCCGAGAAGCTTGGTAAGGACTTTGCTTCCCGTGCGGCAGTCGCCGACGAGACCGATTGTTTCGTTGCGGAAAACTTCGACCTGATCAAAACATCGGGCCTTGTCGAAGCCGGAGTGCCGGAGGAACTTGGCGGAGGTGGTGCTGGCGTTTCGGAACTCTCCGCCATGCTGCGCATCATGGCGCATCATTGCGGGTCGACAGCACTCGCTTTTGCCATGCACACCCATCAGGTGGCCATCCCCGCCTGGCGCTGGACCCACCAGAAAGTCGCGGCGGTGGAGCCGTTGCTGAAACGGATCGCCACGGAAAAAATCATCCTGATGTCGAGCGGAGGCGCCGATTGGGTGGCGGGATCGGGCAAAGCCGAGCGTGTCGATGGCGGCTACAAGATCACCGCGCGCAAAGTCTTCTCGTCCGCATCGCCCGCCGGAAATCTGCTCATGACCATGGCGGTTCTCGAGGAAGACGGGCAGGAACCTCAGGTCTTGCACTTTGGCCTCCCAATGAACTCGCCGCAGGTGCGGGTCGAGCCGGTTTGGAAAACCTTGGGCATGCGCGGCACCGCTTCGAATGATGTGATCGTCGAAGGCCATGTCATTCCTGAAGTCGCCGTGGCCCTGAAGCGCAAGGCTGGGGAATGGCATCCGTTGTTCTACATCATCGGCACAATCGCCATTCCGCTGATCTACTCGGTCTATGTGGGCGTAGCCGAAAGCGCGCGCGACGTTGCCGTCAGCCTCGCTCGCAAACGTCGCCCCGACCATCACGTGAAGCACGCCGTGGGCCTGCTCGAAAACGAAATCTGCGGTGCCAGGATTGCCCTGCAGCACATGTTGAATGTCGCCGAGCGTAATACGCCTTCGGCGGAAGCGGTGAATGAATGCATGCAAGGCCGCGCGCTCGTGGCCGCGCATGTGCTGAAAGCCGTCGATCTGGCCATGGATGCGGCAGGAGGTGCTGCCTTCTTCCGCGACAAGGGACTCGAACGCTGCTTCCGCGACGCGCAGGGTGCGCGCTACCATCCCATGCAGGCGAGCCAGCAAGCCGAGTATGCGGGAGCCATGGCCCTGGGTTTGCCGGTGGACCGCATCTTCTGAAAGCGGTGGCCGCGTTCCGCCGATTGATCGCGGCCCTTCTTCCTCGCCTAAGCCGCGACGCGCTTTTTCTCACCGGCAAACTTGCTGAGGCCCAGCCACTGCTGCATGGTTTCGGCGAGGAAGCGGTCGCCGTTTAGGTCCAACTCGCCAGAGTCGATTTCCTGGCGCACGCTGGTGAATCCCATCCAGATCGCCGTCATGGTCTTGAGTGCACATTCCACATAGAGATCGACCTCGAAGCCAGGGTCCTTGTTGCAAACGTCCGCGATCCCGGCCTCGACCACGAGCCAGCGGAACTGCTCACCGTCCCGGCGCTCGGGAAAGTGAAACTGAACGGCGCAGCGCCGTTGCGGAAAGAGCCGCACCTCGATGCAGCGCTGCATGTCCAGCATGAGCAGCGTCGGGTCGAGATTTCTGAGCGACAGGCTGGTTTCCGTCCAGCGCGCGCCCCAGGTGCCAAGGCCCAGGACAACCGGACGCAGATCTTCGCCTGCCTCGGTCAAAACATACTCGGATACCCCTGAAGGACCAGGTTTGCTCTCAATGATGCCAGCCAGTTCGAGTTCCTTGAGCCGTTTCGAGAGCAGCGTCGGTGATACCCGCGGTACGCCGCGGCGCAAATCATTGAAGCGCGTGCTGCCGCAAAGCAGCTCCCGCACAATCAGCGCCGTCCAGCGCGAACAAAAAACCTCCGCCGCCAAGGCGACGGGGCAGAATTGGCCATACCGGTGTGTTTCCATGGGCAAGCTCCTCGTAACGTCGCTGCCCCTGCTTCTCCCATCATTTTATCACAAAGCGCTGGACACAAGTACACTTTCTGTAGCGCCGCCGCGCCGTTTCACGGCGAATCCACTCGCGCCACGAGAAAATCGACGTACTGGGAACGAAAATTCACGGGACATCGCCCGATCATGCGCGATTTTCACGCCACTATACATCCTGGACTGGAAGCGGCGGAGCATGCGCGAGATCATCCGCCACTCTCGCGGACACCTCGGCCGTGAGCAAACTGAAACGAAGGAGACCATTTCATGGCGGTCATCACGGGCGACAACGGCAACAACACTCTCTATGGAACGAGGGGCTTCGACATCATCTACGGCCTTGAGGGCGACGATAGCCTTTTCGCGTTTGAGAGCGACGACATTCTGATCGGTGGCCCCGGAGCTGACTACTTATCTGGCGGCGGAAGCATATACGGAGATTTTGCGTCTTATGTCACGGCCACCTCGGGTGTAGTCGCGGATTTTCTTTTTCCCTGGGACAACGCGGGGGACGCGGCCGGAGATACTTACTTTGAGGTCGAACACATCATCGGCTCCGACTACGACGATGCGCTCGGCGGCGACAACGATCCCAACATCATCAATGGCGGCGCAGGCAATGATTTCCTCGCTGGGCGTGGCGGCGCCGATGAGTTGTTTGGCGGCGCCGGCGATGACCGGCTGAATGGCGGCGAGGGCGCTGACAGGTTGAATGGCGGCACCGGACATGACGTGGCCGAGTACGTGAACTCGGTCTTCGGCGTCTTCGTCGATCTCGAATGGGTTGGTGTTGGCGGCGACGCCGACGGCGACACCTATGCCGACATCGAGGAAGTTGCCGGTTCGAAATTCGGCGATGTCGTGAACGGCGACTCCCTGGGCAATCTGCTGTACGGCTTGCTTGGAAACGACATACTCAGGGGCCGTGGTGGCTTCGATGGCTTGTTTGGCGGCGCGGGCGATGACGAACTCGCCGGTGGCGACGGAAACGATCAACTCTTTGGCGAGGAAGGGTCTGATCGCCTGAACGGCGGCGAGGGCGACGACCAGCTGATCGGCGCCGCAGGCAATGATCGGCTGGTTGGCGATGCCGGAAACGATTCGCTGTTTGGCGGAATAGCCAATGATGTTCTGGATGGTTCGGCTGGCATGGACCAAATGCTTGGCGAAGCTGGAAACGACTTGTACTACGTCGACAGCGCCGGCGACGTTGTCGATGAGGGACTTGCAGGATCGGACGGGAATGATCAGGTGATCGCTTCTATCAGCTTCAGCTTGGCGAATCCGGTGGTCGTGCGTGGCGCGGTAGAGGATCTCTTTCTCAGCGGTACGGCCGATTTGAACGGAGCAGGAAACGATCTCAACAATTTGCTTGTGGGGAACTACGGCAGGAATGCGTTGAGTGGCGGCGCCGGGAACGATCACCTCCTTGCTTTGTTGGGAGACGACGTGCTGACCGGTGGCAGCGGCGTCGACACGCTGCTGGGCGGTCTCGGTAACGACATCTACACCGTCGATGCGGCCAACGAGGCCAACGAAACCGATGGCGACGGCATCGACACTGTACGCAGCACCGTGTCCTACGGCCTCGGAGCCGGTCTCGAAAGTCTCTATCTGCTCGGAACTGCCAACATCAACGGCGCAGGCAATGCACTTGGCAACCGGATGATCGGTTCCGCCGGCAACAACGTCCTGATTGGCCGCCTGGGCCGCGACGTGATGACCGGCAACGCCGGAAACGACCGCTTCGCCTTCAATTCGACAGCCGAGTCAGGCGTCACATCGGCCACGCGCGACATCATCACAGACTTCAACGCAGGCACCGCCGTGGCTACACTCGACCGCATCGATGTTTCACCCATCGATGCTGATGCGCTCACCGGTGGCAATCAGTCGTTCATCTTCGGCGGTCCTTTCGTGGCCGGCCACATCCGGGCCGTTCAGGCAGGTGCCAACGTCGTGTTGGAATTCAACACCGATGGTGACGCCGCAGCCGAGATGTCGATTCAACTCAACAACGTGCTGGCTGCAAATCTCAACGCCGGGGATTTCGTGCTTTGACGATTGAAGCGGAACAGCGTTCGGTCCGCTGTTGCAAGCTTGGTGGCGGCTGACGGGGAGGTAGCGACCTCCCCCTAAGGCCCATTGCCTTCGAGGCCTGCCTTTGGCATACCCCGGCCACGTTCCGGGGCAGGGGCCGGGGAGTCGTTTGATTCCCGCAGGGGCTTTGGGCAAAAGGCAACAATTACAAGGGTTTATCATGACCTCCACACTCTGGCTGATCGTGCTCGCGGGCGCGCTGTCGATTGTCTATGGCATTATCACCACAAGAGGCCTTCTGGCGGCGGATGCCGGCACGGCGCGCATGCAGGAAATCTCCGCTGCCGTGCGCGAGGGCGCTT
>JBJXGL010000115.1:0-8748 GCA_046160365.1 Aestuariivirga sp.
GAGGGGTATTTCTGATGACCGAGCTTCTTTTCTCTCCCCCAACTTGTTGGGGGAGTGGCGCGGTACGCGCCGAGGGGGTGTCGGTACTTGTTGACGCACCCCCTCCCCGCTGCGCGGTACTCCCCCAGCAAGCTGCGGGAGAAAGGTTCATTCCATGACCCGCTTCATCGAATTCACCGGCGGCGATGTGGCGGCGTATCTGACGGCGCAAGAGAACAAGGACCTGCTCCGCTTCATCACCTGCGGTTCTGTCGATGACGGCAAGTCCACGCTCATTGGGCGGATGCTTTACGAAGCGAAGATGCTGTTCGAGGATCAGCTCTCGGCGCTCGAAGCCGACTCGAAAAAGATGGGAACGCAGGGCGGCAATCTCGATTTCGCGCTGCTCGTCGATGGCCTTGCGGCGGAGCGCGAACAGGGCATCACCATCGATGTGGCATACCGGGCGTTTACCACCGACAAGCGCAAGTTCATCGTCGCCGATACGCCGGGACATGAACAATACACCCGCAACATGGCGACTGGAGCTTCGACCGCCGATCTCGCGGTAATCCTGATCGATGCGCGGAAGGGCGTGCTCACCCAGACGCGGCGGCACACCTACATCTGCACGCTGCTCGGCATCCGTAATCTCGTTGTGGCGGTCAACAAGATGGATTTGGTTGGATACGACCGCGCGGTGTTCGAGGCGATCGAACGCGACTACCGTGAATTTGCCAAGAGCATTGGCGCTTCGGAAGCGGCGGTCATTCCATTGTCGGCGCTGGCCGGCGACAACGTGATAACGCGCTCGGCCAACATGCCCTGGTATCATGGCGCGACGCTGATGGCGCATCTCGAAACCGTGCCGGTTGACGACGACACGCAAGAACAGGCGTTCCGTTTGCCAGTGCAGTGGGTGAACCGGCCGGACCAGAATTTCCGCGGGTTCTCAGGCACCATCGTCAATGGAATTGTGAAACCGGGCGACGAGATCAAGGCGCTGCCTTCGGCGCGCACGGCGAAGGTTTTGCGTGTCGTCACTTTCGATGGCGATCTCGAAGCGGGCGTTGCCGGACAATCGCTGACGGTAACGCTGGACCGTGAAATCGATGTGAGCCGGGGCGACGTGCTTTGCAATGCCAGCGATCCGCTCAGCGTTTCCGATCAGTTCGAGGTACAGGTGCTGTGGATGGGCGATGAGCCCATGCTGCCGGGCAGGCCCTATGTGATCAAGGCGGGGACGCGGCAGGTTTCAGGTTCGCTCGATGCGCTCAAATACAAAGTCAACGTCAATACCATGGAGCACGTGGCGGCGAAGACGCTGAGCCTCAACGAGATCGGCGTGTGCAATCTCGAACTGGATTCCAGCATTCCCTTCGCACCTTATGCGGAGAGCAGGGCGCTTGGCTCCTTCATTGTGATCGACCGCTTCACCAACAACACGGTCGGCATGGGCATGATCCGCTTCGCGCTCAGGCGCGCCTCCAACATTCACTGGCAGGCGCTGGACGTGAACAAGGCCTCGCGCGCGGCTCGGGCCGGGCAGAAACCATCGGTCCTGTGGTTCACGGGGCTTTCGGGCGCCGGCAAATCCACCATCGCCAATCTGGTGGAGAAGAAGCTGCACGCCAAGGGGCACATGACCTATCTGCTCGACGGCGACAATGTGCGCCACGGGCTCAATCGCGATCTTGGATTTACCGATGCGGACCGCGTGGAGAACATCCGCCGCGTTGCCGAAGTGGCACGGCTCATGGCAGATGCGGGCCTGATCGTGCTTGTGTCCTTCATTTCTCCGTTCCGCGCCGAACGTCTGATGGCGCGCGAACGATTGGAGACAGGAGAGTTCGTCGAAATCTTCGTCGATACCACGCTGGCCGAGGCCGAGAAGCGCGACGTGAAGGGACTCTATGCCAAGGCGCGGCGCGGCGAAATCAAGAACTTCACCGGAATCTCGTCACCCTACGAAGCGCCGGAGTCGCCCGAGATCAGGCTGGACACGGTGCACCTGGCGCCCGATGCGGCGGCGGATCAGGTGGTGAGCTATCTCGAACGTAGTGGAAGGCTGAGCCGGAGTTAAATCGTGATCCCCGGCAGCTTGAGGCCCTGCTCCTTGGCGCAATTGACGGCGATCTCGTAACCGGCATCGGCATGGCGCATCACGCCGGTGCCGGGGTCGTTCCACAGCACTCGCTCCAACCGCCGCGCCGCGTCATCGGTGCCATCGGCGACGATCACCATGCCGGAATGCTGCGAATAGCCGATGCCGACGCCGCCGCCATGATGCAGAGACACCCAGGTTGCGCCGCTCGCGGTGTTGAGCAGCGCGTTGAGCAGCGGCCAGTCGGACACGGCATCGGAGCCATCCAGCATTCCCTCTGTCTCGCGGTTTGGCGAGGCGACCGAACCTGAGTCGAGGTGATCGCGGCCGATGACGATCGGCGCTTCCACTTCGCCGTTCTTCACCATCTCGTTGAAGGCGAGGCCTAGGCGGTGGCGCTGGCCGAGCCCTACCCAGCAGATGCGCGCGGGAAGGCCCTGGAAGGCGATCCGTTCCCTGGCCATGTCGAGCCAGTTGTGAAGATGCGGATCGTCCGGGATCAACTCTTTCACACGCTGGTCGGTTTTGTAGATGTCCCCCGGATTGCCTGAGAGTGCGCACCAGCGGAACGGGCCGATGCCGCGGCAGAAGAGCGGGCGGATATAGGCCGGCACGAAGCCCGGGAAATCGAAGGCGTTCTTGAGCCCCATCTCGAAGGCCATCTGGCGGATGTTGTTGCCATAATCGAGGGTGGGAACGCCCAGCTTCTGCATGTCGAGCATCGCTTGCACATGGACGCGCATCGAGGCCATCGCGGCAGCTTTCACGGCCGCGGGATCGGACTGACGTTTCTCCTCCCACTCGGCAACCGTCCATCCTGCAGGCAGATATCCGTTCACCGGATCATGGGCCGAGGTCTGGTCGGTCAGCGCATCGGGCAGGATGTTGCGCTTCACCATGTCAGGCAGAATTTCCGCCGCATTACCGAGCACGCCGACTGATATGGGTTTCGACGAAGAGCGGATCATCTTTAACGCATCGTCGATGCTCGGCGCCTGCGTGTCGAGGTAACGGGTGCGGAGCCGCATTTCGATTCGCGAGGGCTGGCATTCGATGGCGATCATCGAAGCGCCTGCCATGGTGGCCGCGAGCGGTTGGGCGCCGCCCATGCCGCCAAGGCCCGCCGTCAGGATCCATTTGCCCTTGAGATTGCCGTTGTAGTGCTTGCGGCCCACTTCGGCGAAGGTTTCGTAGGTGCCCTGAACGATGCCTTGCGTGCCGATGTAGATCCACGAACCCGCAGTCATCTGGCCGTACATCATGAGGCCCTTGCGGTCGAGTTCGTGGAAATGCTCCCAGGTGCCCCAGTGCGGCACGAGATTGGAATTAGCGATCAGTACGCGCGGCGCATCCTTGTGGGTGCGGAAAATGCCGACGGGTTTTCCGGATTGCACGAGCAGCGTTTCGTCATCCTCAAGGGATTTGAGCGAGGCGACGATGCGGTCGTAAGCCTCCCAATTCCGCGCGGCGCGGCCAATGCCGCCATAGACCACGAGTTCCTCGGGCCGTTCGGCCACGCCTGGATCGAGATTGTTCATCAGCATACGGAGCGGCGCTTCGGTGAGCCAGCTCTTGGCGGAGAGTTTGGTTCCGGTGGCGGCGCGGATCACACGCGTATTGTCGCGGCGGGAATTCATGTTCGCCTCCTAGTGAGAGAGTGTGCCATTAGCGCTGGTGCGGTAGCGGCTGTGAAGAGCTGAACCACGGCCCGGATAGATGAGCGTCACCACGGTCACGACGCGGCCGCCGCTCCAGCTTCTCCGGTGCAGCGCCAGGCAGGGTTCGCCATCCTGCATTTTGAGAAGCTTGCGCTGCTCGCGCGAAGGCTGAATGGCTGAGACGCTGTGTTCGAGCTCTTCGACGGGAACAGCCGCGAGCAGAAATGCCGTGGGCGTGATCTTGGTGAAGTCCTGCCTGAGAAAATCCGGCGCCATGGCGGGGTTCACGTACCGGTCCTCGATCTGCACCGGCACGCCATTCTCTTCATGCACCAGCACCACATGGTCGAGTTTCGAAGGTTTGGAGAGTTCGAACTGCTTGGCAAGCGCTGGCGTCGTGGCCGTCTTTTCTTTGACAACCATCCGCGCCGCATGACTGCCGCCGCGCGCTGCTATTTCGTCGGCGATGTTGCGAAGCTCGATGAGACTCGATTGCTGAGCCCGCGCCCGAACGAAGGTGCCAACGCCAGGCACGCGGTCGAGATAACCATCGGCGGTCAATTCGCGGAGCGCACGGTTCGCAGTCATGCGGCTCACGCCGAAGCGCTGCACCAGTTCGTTCTCGGAAGGCACTCGGCGGCCGGCTTTCCAATCGCCCGCACGGATGCGATTCATCACATGATCCTTGAGCCGCGCATAGAGGGGCTGAGCGCTACTCATGCGAGTGTGCCCTTTACAAGCTTGCCGTTCTTGATCACCGCCGCCAGCGGATTGTAGCCGAGCGGGTATGCGAGTTCGGCGGGCTGCTCCACATCCCACAGCGCGATATCGGCCGTCAGACCCGGCGCGATTGTTCCACGATCCTTCAGCCCGAGTGCGCGCGCCGCATTCACGGTTGCCCCCATCAAGGCCTCCATCGGCGCCAGACCGAACAGCACGCAGGCCATGTTCATCGCGGTCAGCATCGAATGCACCGGTGAGGAGCCGGGATTGAGATCGGTCGCGACAGCAATCGGCACCTTCGCCGCGCGAAGTGAAGCGACGGGCGGCGCTTGCTTCTCGCGAAGATAGTAGAACGCGCCGGGCAACAGCACCGCCGTGGTTCCGGCCTTCGCCATCGCGGCGATGCCGGTTTCATCGAGGTACTCGATATGATCCGCCGACAGAGCGCCGAACCGTGCGGCCATCGCGGCGCCGCCGAGATTGGAAAGCTGTTCGGCGTGAAGCTTCACGGGGAGGCCGAGCTTCCGTGCTGTTGCGAAGACCTGCTCCATCTCGGCAATGGAGAACGCGATGCCTTCGCAAAATCCGTCGACGGCATCGGCAAGGCCTTCCGCATGAACCGCGGGCATCACATCGTTGCAGACAAGATCGACATAGCCTTGGCGATTGTCCTTGAACTCCGGCGGCAATGTATGCGCGCCCAGATAAGAAGTGACGACATCGACGGGATACTCTCGCCCCAAGACTCGTGCCGTGCGGAGCATGCGAAGCTCCGTTTCGAGATCCAGGCCGTATCCGGACTTGATCTCGACGGTGGTGACTCCGCTGTCGAGCAGCGCCTCGAGCCGCTTGCGCGATTGAGACAGAAGCTTTGCCTCGTCCGCGGCGCGGGTTGCGCGAACGGTCGACATGATGCCGCCGCCGGCCTTGGCGATCTCGGCATAGGAAACGCCGGTCAGCCGCTTCTCGAATTCCCCGGCGCGGTTTCCGGCATAGACGAGATGGGTGTGGCAATCGATGAGGCCCGGCGTCGCCAGCCTGCCGCCGCAATCGGCCGCCTCGCCTGATGGCGCATCGGCGCGCTGGCCCGCCCAGGCGATGCGGCCGCCCTCAATCAGCACTGCGCCATCGGCAATGATGGGGCCGCCGGTCATGGGAGCGAGCGTGAGATTGGTCAGCAGCATGAATTCGGACTTGTATAAGGTTGTATATACAGTATACTGGACATCATGGCAGATGGCAAGCTCCACTTCGCAAAGGCGCTGACGGCCGATGGATGGCAGCGTGATGTTGCCGTGACCGTCGATGCGGGAGGCCGCATCGCAAACGTGCAAAGCGGCGAAAAGGCCGCTTCACAAAACCCGGGGGCGGCGATACCGGCGATGCCGAATGTGCATTCGCATGCGCATCAGCGGCTGATGCTGGGCCTTGCCGAAAGCGCCGGCCCCGAAACCGACACCTTCTGGACCTGGCGCGAAGTGATGTACCGTTTCGCGCTCAAGCTTGGTCCCGACGACATGGAGGCTGTAGCAACACAGCTTTATGTCGAAATGTTGAAGGGCGGTTATTCGGTCGTGGGCGAGTTCCAGTATCTGCATCACACACCCGATGGAACGCCTTATGCAAATCCGGCCGAACTCTCGCTTCGCTGTCTTGCGGCGGCGGAGCAGGCAGGCATCGCGATCACCATGCTGCCCGCGCTTTATGCATATGGCGGATTTGGCGGCGAGCCATCAAAGGCAGGGCAGCGGCGTTTCATCAATACGCTTGATGGATTCCTGAAGATCCGCGCCAAGCTTGAAGAAGCTTGCGGCCATCCGCTTCGCCGCATCGGTGTGGCGCCGCACAGCTTCCGTGCCGTGACGCCTCAACTCCTGAAGGAATTGCTCAACAGCATACCGGCGAGCGATCCGGTGCACATCCATGTGGCAGAGCAGACGCGCGAGGTGGAGGAGAGTCTGGCATCGGGTGGACGGAGGCCGGTGGAAACGCTGCTCGATTTTGCAGATGGAAAGCGCGTGTTCTGCGCCATTCATGCGACCCACATGACCGAAGCGGAAACGGAAGGGCTGGCGCGATCGGGCGTGATTGCCGGACTTTGCCCGATGACCGAAGCCAATCTCGGAGACGGTATTTTCCAAGCGCGGCGGTTCCTTTCCGAAGGCGGCAGCTTCGCCATCGGAACTGACAGCCAGATCAATGTGTCGGTGGCGGACGATCTGCGCCAGCTCGAGTACTCGCAACGACTGCGCGACCGGGAGCGCAATGTGCTGGCCGATGGCCCTGGCCGATCGACGGGACGGCGGTTGTTCGATGCGGCGCTGACAGGTGGCGCAAAGGCGCTGGCGCAGCCGATCGGTGCGATCGCTGTTGGCAACCGCGCCGATTTCTGCGTGCTCGACACCGAGCATCCGATCCTCGAAGGACGTGATGACGACGCGCTGCTCGATAGCTGGATCTTTTCGGGCGGGCAGGCCTGCATCAGCGATGTGTTCGTTGGCGGCAAGCATGTGGTGAAGAACCGCCGCCATATCGACGAAGACAGAATCCTAAGGAACTTCCGCAACACTGTGAGCAAGCTCGCATGACCATCACCATTGGCGACACCCCCCTCGATCTCGCAATCCTTCGACTGGCACTGGCGGGGCCAATCACCGCTGAGATTTCCGCATCGGCGGCGCGGAAGATCAAGGCCAGTGCCGAGACTGTGGCGCGGCTGCTTGCATCGGGCAATGCGATCTATGGCGTCAACACGGGCTTCGGCAAGCTGGCGAAGACGCGGATCGAATCGGGCGATCTGGTGCAATTGCAGCTCAACATCGTGCGCTCGCACGCGGCGGGCGTCGGCGTGCCGCTGCCGGAGAATATCGTGCGGCTCATTCTGCTGCTCAAGATCAACGCGCTGTCACAAGGGGCATCGGGCATTTCGCCTGCAACGCTTGGCGCGCTTGCTTCATTGCTCAATGCCGATGTGCTGCCGGTCATTCCGGGGCAGGGATCGGTGGGGGCGTCTGGCGATCTGGCGCCGCTTGCGCATTTGAGTCTCGTGCTCATCGGCGAAGGCGAGGCAGTCGCGAAGGGCAAGCGGCTCGCTGGTGGTGATGCGCTGAAGGCCGCGGGGCTCACGCCCGTGCAGCTTGGACCCAAGGAAGGTCTTGCGCTGTTGAATGGCACACAAGTGTCGACGGCGCTGGCGCTGGCGGGACTGTTCGCGGCGGAGCGCAATGCCGCGGCTGCGATCCTGGCTGGCGCGATGTCGGTCGACGCTGTGATGGGGTCGGACACGCCGTTCGATCCGCGCATTCATGCGCTCAGGCCGCATCCTGGGCAAGTGGCGGCGGCGGGTCATTACCGGCGGCTGCTCAAGGGCAGCGCCATTCGCGCCTCGCATCTCGAGAACGACGACCGGGTGCAGGACCCTTACTCCTTCCGCTGTCAGCCGCAGGTGATGGGAGCTTGCCTCGATCTCCTGGTCAATGCCGCGCGCGCGCTGATCGTCGAGTCCAACAGCGTCTCCGACAATCCGCTGGTTTTCAGCGATGGCAACGCGGTTCTCTCGGGCGGAAATTTTCATGCCGAGCCGGTGGCCTTCGCGGCCGACATCATGGCGATGGCCATCGCCGAGATCGGGTCACTATCGGAGCGGCGCATGGCGGCGCTGATCGACAGCGCCATCTCGCTGCTGCCGCCGTTTCTCACGCGCGAGCCTGGCCTCAACTCCGGCTTCATGATTCCGCAATGCACCTCCGCCGCGCTGATGAGCGAGAACAAGCAGCTCGCGCATCCGGCGTCCGTCGATTCCGCGCCCACGTCCGCCAATCAGGAAGATCACGTGTCGATGGCAACGCATGGCGCGCGGCGGCTTGGGCTGATGAACGCCAATCTCTCGCGTATCGTCGCCATCGAGATGATGGCCGCGGCCGAAGGCATCGATTTCCGCCGGCCTCTCAAATCATCAGCCGCAATCGAGAGTGCACATGCGGCAATCCGCAAGCTCGCACCGCGCCGCGACAGCGACCGGAGCTTCTCGGGCGAAATCGAGGCGGTGGCGATGAGCGTCGAGTCCGGAGCGTTCGACCGTTTCGTGCCGGACCTGATCGGATCGCTCTGAGGACTCGTCTTCGGACATGACTCATCGAATTGTGGGACCGGGTTTCCCGTTCCTCGGCCTCCTGTTGTTTCCCCCGGAGACGAGGGGTGCGTGAGCGCTGCTCAACGCGGGGTGCGACTCTTGTTTAAAGTCGCGGAAAACTGCGCTTTGCAGCGCTCACGCCGGCAGGATGT
>JBJXGL010000116.1:0-2616 GCA_046160365.1 Aestuariivirga sp.
TCTTCCACCGGTGCCCAGATCGGCCCGAGCAGTGGGGGCACTACCTGTCCGCCATGGGTATGGCCGCTCAGCAGGAGGTCCCACCAGTATTGCGAGAAGCCCGCCTTGCTATCTGGATTGTGCGATAGCACGACGCGGGGCCTGCGCCCTGGTTTCGCCTCAGTGAAGGCGGCTTGCGGGCTGGATTCACGCGCCCAGATGTCGCCGAGGCCTATGAATTCGATCTCGCCGCCAGCAACCTCCACAGTGTGCGATGCGTTATGAAGCACGCGCACACCGCCGTCAGCCAGGACGCTTCTCACCGCTCCGGAACCGGCCAGGTTAACATTCCAGCCTCCATCGTGGTTGCCCATGCACGCCAGGGTTGGAACATGGTCTGACAGGCGGCGAAGGAGCCGGGGATAATCGGCGCGATAGATTTTCCCGTCGGTGACAAAGTCTCCGGTGATGCACGCCAAGTCGGGTTTTTCGCCGAGCGCCAAGTCAAAGGCGCGGAGGAGAATTTCGTCGGGAACGTCGCGACCAATGCAAATCTGACAGGTGGGCGATCCGCACCGGGCGCGTCGCGGTCAATCCTCGCACAGCCAGCCGCTCACGCCGCACCTGCACTTGAAACGGCGCCACTTGCCGCATGTAGCCAAGCAGCGGCACGCCCGCCAGCACCGGCGAGGCACCGAGCAACAGAGCTCGCCGGGTGATCAGACTATTTCACCACCGCTACGCCCGCGCGAGCAATGATGCCGTCCTGATCCGATTGCACGCCGCTCACGCCTACCGCGCCAATCAGGACGCCGTCGACCATGATCGGCTCGCCACCTTCCACTGGAATCGCGCCCGGGAGTTTGAGGATCGCGTTGCGCCCGCCCTTGACAGCCTCTTCAAACACCTTTGTGGGCCGCTTGAACTTCACGGCGCTGGCGCCCTTGGCAATGGCTACGTCGACCGAGCCGATCTGCGTGCCGTCCATGCGCTGGAGATAGATGAGGTTGGCGCCGTCGTCCAGCACCGTGATGACGACGTTCCAGTTGTTCTTGCGCGCTTCGGCCTCGGCCGCCGCGGCGATCTTCTTGGCCACAGCGAGATTCAGACTCTTCTTGACGGTCAGGTCTTGTGCGATGGCGGCGCCGATAAGAAACAGCCCGCCCACAGCAATCGAAATAGTCATTTGCATATGAGGCGAGAGTAACACAGCCGGGCCCTCGCCGGCCGCCGCAGGGGCGGTGTACAATTCTCAAGGTATGTCCACCACCACCCGCCGGACTTTCGCCGCGGCCCTGACCGCGGCCTCATACTCGCGCATCAAGGGAGCCAACGATCGCGTCGGCGTAGGCTTCATCGGTTTCGGCCTGATCGGGGCGCAGCATGTTTCGGATTTCAAGAATCAGAAAGACGTCGACATGGTGGCGTTGAGCGACTGCTATCAGCCTCGTCTGGAGCAGGGCGTGGCCGCGTGTGGCGGGAGTGCCAAGCCGTATCGCGATTTCCGGAAGATGCTGGAGGACAAAGATATTCAAGCCGTGGTGGCCTCGACGCCCGATCATTGGCACGCGATGCATGCGATGCTGGCCTGCGCCGCCGGCAAGGATGTGTACGTCGAAAAGCCCCTCACCCTGTTCATGCGGGAAGGGCGTTGGATGACCCAGGTGGCGCGCAAGTACAAACGCGTGGTGCAGTGCGGCACCCAGCAGCGCTCAGGGCTTCACTACGCCAAGGCGCGCGACTTGATTCGCAATGGGCATCTCGGCAAAATCGTGGGCGTGCGGATGACCGCTTTCCGCAACGTCATGCCCGGCTTCGGATCACCGGCCGACTCCACCGCTCCGAATGATTTCGACTACGACATGTGGCTGGGGCCAGCGCCGAAGCGCCCGTTCAATCCCCAGCGGGGCATCTACCATTTCCGGTGGTTCTGGGACTATTCCGGCGGGCAGATGACCAACCTCGGCGCGCATCATATCGACATCATGCATTGGTTCCTGGGCGTGAAGGGGCCTAAGTCTGTCGCCTCTTCCGGCGGCCGCGTCGCGTTGCCTGGCCCGGGCGAGACTCCCGATATTCAGGAGGCGCTCTACGAGTACCCGGACTTCGTCGCCACCTACTCCTGCCGCGAGATCAGCCGAGGCCGCGTCGACGCGGGCGGCGGTTTGGAATTCTTTGGCACCAAGGGCAGTATGTCGATCAACCGCTCGGGCTTTGAGATTTTCCCCGACATGCAGATCGACCCGGCGAGCGCCATCCCGCGCTTCAAAGGGCATCCAGGCGGCGGTCCCAAAGCGGACGGGCGCAAGCCTGAGCCATGGACACAGGCGATGAAGGAGCCGGGCTCCTCGGACGAGCAATTCAACTTGCACGTGCGCAACTTCATAGAGTGCATCAAGAGCCGCAATCTGCCGGTCTCAGACGTTGAGCAGGGCCATCAGGTGGCAACGGCCTGCCATCTGGGTAACATTGCGTTGCGCACGGGCCGCAAGATTCGCTGGGATGCCGACAAAGAACAGATCGTGGGCGACAAGGAGTCCGCCGCGATGCTCGAGCGGCCCTATCGCAAGCCTTGGGATGACGAATTGAAGAGACTGCTGGCTTGAGGCTTAACGAACCAGCTTGAGCAGCGGGTCC
>JBJXGL010000117.1:0-2924 GCA_046160365.1 Aestuariivirga sp.
GTGCGCCAACGCCCAGTTCCGCCGCCGCGGCTTCGTCCAGCTCACCGTGCGCGGCCTCGCCAAGGCCCGCACCGTCGTCCTCTGGCACGCGCTCGCCCACAACCTCATGCGCATGGCCAGCCTCGGAATCCTGCGCCCGGCTTGATCCCCAAGCCGGCGCAGCGACGCCGAGAACGCCCTCCAAGCCTTCACCACGAGCAAAACCCACCGCCGCCGCCGCGCCAGCGCCAGCCCTCGATGCTTGGCGCACGTCGCCGATTGAGCACATCGCATCCGCCACTGCGAGCCCCTCAACGATCAAAACCGATTCATTCACAGCTTCTCAGATATCGATCCGGCAATCTTTTACTGCTTCGTCTTGGCGGATGACGACCCAAGAAGGACGAGCCCATTCCAGGGGTTCTCGCGTGGTTGGATGAGCCTAACTTGGGCAATGCAGCGGCTAAACCATCTGCCCGCCGATGCGCTCGAACCGGCGCTCCCCCATCAGGCGGTGCTTGCCCGAAGAATGGGAGGAACAGGCGGCTGGCGTTGGTTCCCACTTGCTCTCCGCGCACTTGACGACATCGCGATTGAATCGACTGCTCCTTTCTGGGTGGTTTTCAGTGAAACGCAAGCCGTCGCGGGGGCCGTCTCAAGATGGGCGGCGAAGCAGATTGTATCGCCGCTTCATATCACGCCCGCGCCATGGGATGGCGCGATCACGGGTGACGAGCTGAATACCGAGGCGATCCGCTACCACATCGAAACTACGCTTCACGCCGTGCGCCGTCAGAATGCGTCGCTCGATGGCGACCTGATCGATCATGCGCTCGCCGCTTGGCTAGGTCGGCCCCACGTCCAGGCGGGATTCTCGAAGCGCGAGCACAATTGCACCCTACCGAATCACATGACGCTCGAAGCTGCTGGAACGACTTTCAGCGACGCCGTTCCGCTCATCGGGAATGCGACAGAGGACTATGTCACTGCAATCGTCGAGACCTCGGAAGCTGTAAGAGGCCTGCGCCGAGATGTCGGGCAAGTTCCAGCTTTTCGACTTACGCCGCCACACCCTAGCGTCATCATCACAGCTCCTGCGCTGTTCCGGCATGTCTATCAAAGCACGCGAGTTGCGGTGGGTAGCAGCACCGCTGATCCGCAGATCGTCAACAAAGTCATGCGCTTCCTTCAACGGCAAGCCAGCTTTCAATGGATGTTGAAGAAGGAGGAACTTGACCGCCTGCTTGCGTCGGAGGATGCGCGATCTGTCATACAAACACGCGAGGAGGAGCTTGAAGTTCATACGCTTGCCGTGGGATTGCGTAGCGCTTCCACGCTCGCAGCGACGATCCGCGTGCCGCCCGCAGTCAATCGGACAGCAGGTGTCGTCCGGCAACTTGCCATGCATGCGCGCGCCGACGGAATCAGGCGCCCCCAGAAATTCGCGAAGCTTTTTTCGGCGGTTCAGTCGGCGCTACGCGATGCCGTCGGTCCCGACCTTCTGCGTCTGATTGAGCGCAACGAAGGTGGCATCAAGCTAATCACGGACGCGCCGCTCGAATGGCTGCCGGTGGGCGATCTCACCCTCGGTCTAAAGTTCGACACATCTCGGATCACCGCCACTCCTGGAAATCTAATGGCCGGGGCACTGGCCCTCCCGCCTCTGATGCGACTAAAGACGACAGCTTCTTCTGACGTTCTCCTGTTGTCGGCATTCGATGCAGAGGATCCTATCCGGCAGATGATTCCCGACGCGCTCGAAGCGGCGAGCCCAATGTGGCGCGACAAGTTCACCATCCGGTCAACTGAAGTGCAGGATGAAGCCACATTTTGCGCGGCCCTCAATTCTTACGATGGTGGAGTACTCATCTTTGATGGTCACGGCCATCATAGTGACGAATCGGGCGTCGGTACTCTCGCCATTGGCGCAAACAATATTGATGTCTGGTCTCTCCGCGGGCGCGTTCGCGTGCCGCCAGTAGTGATCTTGAGCGCGTGTGACACGCATGCCGCCGACCGTTCTCACGCCACGACGGCCAATGCATTCATGGCGCTCGGGGCGCGGACTGTTTTGAGTACATTACTTCCCATCGACGCGCGCCGAGCAGCCATATTTGTCGGACGGCTTCTCTATCGTTTGGCCGATTTCGTGCCGGCTGCGCTTGCCGTTCGGGGGCAAGCCATCCTGTGGAGTGAGATCGTCGGCGGGATGCTTCGCATGCAACTTTTGACCGACCTACTCCGGCCTTACCTCGCAAAGAATGTTCTCAATCGTGGGGCGTACGCTTTTATCCATGAGGCAGGCAACGTGGCGATCAACACTTGTCGGCCCGATTGGTTCGAGTTAGTCGTTGGCATGGTAGTGGAGCGCAGTTCACTGTCTCCGAACCAGGTGCTGAATCAATTTCGTAGTCATTTACCGTTCTCAGACACAATTCGTTATATCCAAATTGGAAATCCCGAGACCGTGCTGATTGACGACGCCTTGACCATGCAAAGAGTGAAGGCAGATCTCGCGCATCGTGAGCGAGCAGAGTAGGCCATCGAGAAGCTGTTTCGAAATCCTCATCGAAGTGCTCTCCATATGTGTCGGCAAAACTGGCGAGGTATAAACAGTGCGAGTGCCTGATGATGAAGGAGTGGCGGTGCGCCGGGCGAAACTGGCGGCCCAGCCAACGAATACCCGGTTCGAGTAAGGGGCTTTCGATTACCCACATCTTCGCGCCGCTTGCGCTGGAGGAATCGCGCGTGATTCGTTGTGTGGCACCGAATCGCAGACAGCGAGGTGCCGATGGCTGGGTCGCAATCATGGCTGGACGCCGAGTTGGCGGGAAGCGCGTTCGCCGACGAGCGGCTCGGCAAGCGGCTTCGCGTGCTGCTCGAGCAGATGGGCGAGGCGGTTGGCGAAAGCCTGCCGATGGCCTGCCAGGACTGGGCGGCGACCA
>JBJXGL010000118.1:0-3511 GCA_046160365.1 Aestuariivirga sp.
GTCACATAGAGGGTCGCGCCACGCGCGCGGCTGCCTGCCCGCTGGAGGGCGAGAATTTCCGCATGAGGAAGGCCTGGGCGAAAATGAAAACCCTGGCCGACGATACGGCCCTGGCTGACGACCACAGCGCCAACCATCGGATTCGGACTGGTTGTCTTCCGTCCCTTCGCCGCAAGGCGAAGGGCCAGGGTCATGTAGTGGAGATCTTGTGCGCGACCAATCACCGCTTCGCACGGCCAGCGGAAGATCGGCGGCCCGTGCGTGCCGGCTTCGCGGACTTTGCTCGCGATACTGCAGCAGTCCCGGCGGTTTTCTTGGCATCAGCTTCAGCCAGCGCGGCATGCGCGGCGGCAAGCCGCGCGATCGCCACGCGGTAGGGCGAGCAGCTGACATAATCCAATCCGAGCTGGTGGCAGAACTCCACCGAACTGGGATCGCCGCCATGTTCCCCGCAAATGCCAAGCTTGATGCCGGGCCTGGTCTTGCGGCCTCCGCTGATGGCCTGTTTCATCAACGTTCCGACGCCTTCCCGGTCTAGGACGGCAAAGGGATCGGATTCCATGATGCCTACGGTCTTATAGTAGTCGATGAACTTTGCCGCATCGTCTCGGGAAAACCCGAACGTGGTTTGCGTCAGATCATTCGTGCCGAACGAGAAAAACTCCGCCTCTTCCGCAATCCGATCGGCGGTCACCGCCGCGCGCGGCAACTCGATCATGGTCCCGATCAGATAGGAGAGCTTGACGTTATAGCGCTTCATCGTC
This sequence comes from Aestuariivirga sp., assembly GCA_046160365.1. Classification (GTDB taxonomy): domain Bacteria; phylum Pseudomonadota; class Alphaproteobacteria; order Rhizobiales; family Aestuariivirgaceae; genus Aestuariivirga. Next base: position 765 of record JBJXGL010000118.1, read on the forward strand.
TCCTGCGCGACTTCGCGGACCAAGTCCTTTTGCGACTTCATTTCCGAAACCATGCCGACCAAGGGGATCATGATCTCCGGCACGATCTTCTTGCCTTCCTTGGCCAATTCACAGGCCGCTTCCATGACCGCCCGCGCCTGCATCCGGGTGATCTCCGGCATCGTGATTCCGAGCCGGCATCCGCGCAGCCCCAGCATCGGGTTGAATTCATGCAGCTCTTCGACACGGACCAGCAGCCGCCGCTTTTCGTCGAGCGCCGCGCCGTCTTTGCCCGTCAATTCGAGCTGCGCGATCTCGACCATCAACTCTTCCCGCTTGGGAAGAAACTCGTGGAGCGGCGGATCCAGCAGCCGGATCGTCACCGGATAGCCCTGCATTTCACGGTAGAGCCCGATGAAATCTTGTTTTTGGAGCGGCAGCAGCTGATCCAGATACTTTTCCCGCTCTTCCTTCGTTCTGGCCAAAATCATTTTCTGCATGACCGGAATGCGGTCTTCCGCGAAGAACATGTGCTCGGTGCGGCAAAGCCCGATGCCTTCCGCGCCGAATCCTCGGGCGATCTTCGCCTGCTCCGGCACATCGGCATTGGCCCGCACCCTCAGTTTGCGCACATTGTCTGCCCACGAGAGAATCGTTGCGAACCGCTGATATTTGTCCGACTTTTTGGCATCCAACTTACCTTGAATTACCTGAATGATTTCAGACTCGACGACCGGGATATCCCCTTCGTACACGTTGCCGGTCGACCCATTGATCGAAAGATAGTCGCCCTCTTTGAACGTCTTGGCGCCGATCTTGACCCGTTGGGCATCAAGCACTTCCACCGCGTCGCACCCCGCCACACAGACCTTGCCCATCTGCCGCGCCACAACCGCGGCATGCGAGGTCATCCCTCCGCGGGCCGTCAAAAATCCTGCCGCCGCGTTCATGCCATGGATATCGTCCGGACTGGTCTCCTGCCGGACCAGTACGACGCGGGTGCCGGCAGCCTTCATCTCCACCGCGCGATCGGGCGTCAGCGCGATTTTTCCCGCCGCCGCGCCGGGGCCGGCCGGTAAACCCTTGCCGAGGGGATTCGACTTCGACTCTTCGTTCGTATCGAAAATCGGATAGAGATACTGCGCGAGCTGATCCGGGCCGATGCGCTGCACGGCTTCCTGCTTGGAAATCAGTCCTTCTCTCACCATATCGACGGCAATCTTGACCGCGGCGATTCCGGTGCGTTTTCCGACGCGGGTTTGCAGCATGTAGAGCTTGCCCTCCTGGATGGTAAACTCCAGGTCGAGCATGTCGCGATAGTGTTTTTCGAGTTTCTTATAGGTATGCGCCAGTTCCTTGTACGCCTCCGGCGCCTTCTTCGCGAGCTCGGTGACCGGCAGCGGAGTTCTGATGCCTGCGACCACGTCCTCACCCTGCGCATTCATCAAACATTCCCCGAAGAAGGCATGATCGCCCGAGCTGGGACTGCGTGTGAAGGCCACACCGGTACCGCTCGTCTCGCCCATATTGCCGAACACCATGGCCACGACGTTGACAGCGGTCCCCCAGGAATCCGGAATCCCGTAGAGCCGCCGATACGTAATGGCCCGCGCGCCGAACCAGGAGGAGAAGACGGCGTCGATCGCCATGCGCAATTGTTCCTGCGGGTCGTCCGGAAAATCCTTTTTCGTTTCTTCCTTGATGAGTGCCTTGAAACTCGCCACCAATTCACGAAGATGCCGGGCATCGAGATGCGTCTCATGGGCCGCCCCGACTTCGGCTTTCTTGTGTTTGAGGATGGCTTCGAAATGTTCGCGCTGGACACCCATGACGATGCTGCCGAACATGGAGACGAACCGCCGATAGCTGTCCTGCGCGAACCGGTCGTTGCGTGTTTTCTCCGCAAGCCCTTCCACCGTCTTGGTCGTGAGTCCGACATTCAGAACTGTGTCCATCATGCCCGGCATCGACGCGCGCGCGCCGGATCGCACGGATACGAGCAGCGGCTTTGCGGGATCGCCGAAGCCCATGCCCATCGAACGTTCCACGCGTTTGAGTGCCTGCAACGCCGCCTCCCACATGCCCGGAGGATACTTCTTCCCGACCTTGTAATATTCGACGCACGCCTCCGTTGAAATCGTAAAGCCTGGAGGAACCGAGATGCCCAGATTGGTCATCTCCGCCAGTCCGGCGCCCTTGCCGCCAAGCAGTTCCTTCATGTTGGAAGTGCCTTCGGCCTTCCCATCACCAAAGTAGTAGACGTATTTCTTGCCCACGTCTGTATCTCCTTTGCAATTCGTTCAGCGCATGACTGATGCGACCTGCAAACGCCGCCTCATCTCACCTTCCGAGAAGACAAACGGCGACATCATGCTCGGTTCCAGCTAGCTCCCTTGTACCACAATCTGTGAAAAGTCCGCGAACACCATGAACAGATCATCCACTTCCTTGAGCAGGGATAGCCTATTATTGCGGACAACTTTGTCGTCAGCATTGACCATCACCGCCGTAAAAAATGAATCGATCGCCGGCTTGAGCCGGACGAGTGCCTCCAGAGCCTGATGGTAATCACCGGCGCTCATGGCCGCTGCCATCCGGCCTCGTTCATCGGTGACGGCCTGCCGGAGAACGGACTCAACGGCATGCTGAAACTTCGCGGCATCCACCGGCTCCCGGTTCCATTGTTCTTTCTCGACCAACCGGTGCGCCCGTTTAAAGCCGACAATCAAGGGATCGAACTCCGGCTTCCTCGTGACCGCTTCGAGTGC
>JBJXGL010000119.1:0-12290 GCA_046160365.1 Aestuariivirga sp.
GCCACGATGCTCGGGTTGAAAAGGGCGGCGGCCTCGAATGAGTACTCGTTGAGAAAATAAGCGCCCACAAGCTGGCGCTGGATCGGCGTGAACGTATCGTGCGGTTCGAGCGCTTCTTCCATCTCCACATATCGCGCCTCGAAAGTGCGGAGCAGATTGCGGTGGCGGCCCTCGAAGCTTTCGAGCACTTCGGCCAACTGGCTTTTGGCTACGTCGTGGCTAAGTCCCAGCACGCGGTCCGCGATAAGATTGGCGCGCGAACGGTCCTTCGCATTCATGTCGCGCGGTTCGGTCGCGGGTTTGAAGGGGCGCACCACCACGCGCGCGGCATCGGGTTTCAGTTGGAGGTCCTGGCGGTGGAGAAGAGGAATCTCCGGCTTGAGTTCCGCAGTTGGGTTTGTCGAGAATTTCAACTCCCGGACGCCTTCAATATCTTTTGCGGCGACGGAAGAAGCGGCTTGAGCTTGCTCCGCGCCAGCTGGCGCATCTCGGCAAGTCCCAGAATATAGGACACGACCGATTCGCCGCCGCAGTTTTCGTTAACCCGGGCTGGATGAAGCCCATCGCGGCAGCTTCCCGTGGCGGCATCGACGAGTGGCACGCCCAGGTCGTTGGCGCCCAAGAACCATGCGAAGGCGCGTGCGGCGCCCGAGCGCCACTCGCCATTGCCGTCGGCACGCCACGCCGCCAGACAGGCGGAGATCGTTGCCGCGGCTTCGATGGGCTGCTGATCGAAGCCATCGGCGGCGGTGTAATGGTTGCCGAAATTCTTGGAGCCGACGGCGCGGAAGTGGCCCTGCGGCGCTGTCTGCTTCTTCATCAGCCAGCGCAGCGTGCGAAGCCCCGCCTTGACCAGCGATGGCGTGTTCATCGCCATGCCGGTGACGATCAGCGCTTGGGGCAGCCGTGCGTTGTCGTAGCTCAGTCCCTTCTCGAACCATGTCCAGCCAGGGCGCTCCGCCTCGTGCAGTAGCGTTTCGATGCGCTTTGCCAGAAGTTCGCGCAAGCGCGCGGTCTCCGGCGCTCCGACGACAGCGGCGCAGTAGCCTTCAAGGCCCAAGAGCGTGAAAGCCCATGCGCGCGGCGAGGTGAAGTGTTCGGTGGGCGGCAAAGCTTCGGCGAACAGCGCCGCCGCCCACAGCTTGCGCGATGGCGAGAGCGCGGAGCGCGCATATTCACCGAGCGCCCACAGCGTGCGGCCATGGCTGTCTTCCGAGCCCGCCTCTTCGAGCCAACGCCGGTCGAAGCTCATGAAATTGCGGAAGCGCCGGACATCGGCGTTCCATGCGTGTTGGATGAACGCGGCAAAGCGCCCGGTCTGGGTTTCGGCCAGCGGCGTTTCGCTGACCGCCGAGAGCGCGCAGGAGACAAGCAACGCACGCGCATTGTCGTCGATGCAATAGCCATGGGCGCGGTCGGGCACATTGTAAACCGAATGCTGCAACAGCCCAGTCCCATCGCACATGGCGTTGAAATGCGCGAGATTGATCTCGGGCAGTGGGCCTGTATCGCGAACCGGCTGCGCGGTGCTGCCGATCACGGTCAGATGATTTCGAGGACGCGCGGTGCGGAACACGTCCAGGTACAATTCGGCGATCCGCTCCCAGGTCATGGCGCGGCTATCCTTGTAGGCGCGGAGGCGCATGGCGAGCCTGCGCTCGCGGTCGGTCAGAAGGTCAGCAATCGCCTTAGCCATGGCTGGCGCGTCGCCAAACGGAACCAGTATGCCGCGGCCCTCGGACAACAGTTCGTTCGCATGCCAATAGGGAGTCGAGACAACCGCCTTGCCCAGCCCGAAACTGTAGGCAAGCGTGCCTGAGGTGAGTTGCGCCTCGTTCAGATAGGGCGTCGCGTACACATCGCACATCGCGATATATTCGAGCAGCGCCGGCTGATCGACGAAACGGTTGAGGAGGACAACGCGATCCGCGATGCCAAGCTTTTCCACGCGCGCCACGAGGCTGTCGCGATAGGCTTCGCCGTCATTGCGCAGCAGGTTGGGGTGAGTGGCGCCGAGGACGATGTAAAGCGCATCCGGCTCGCGCCGGAGAATTTCCGGCATCGCGTCGATCATCACTTCGATGCCTTTGCTGGGCGCCAGCAGGCCGAATGTCAGAATGATTTTGTGGCCCTGATAGCCCAACCGCGCCTTGACCGGCTCGGGATCGAGGAACTCGAAATCCGGTATGCCGTGAGGAATGACGGCGATACGCTCCGGGGAGATGTTGTAAACGTTCAGCAGAATCTCGCGGCCTTTCTCGGCCATCACCACGAGGCGCGCCGAGGTGTCGGCGAGCCCGGCCATGACCTCTCGCTGGGCCGGCGAAGGCTTTTCGAGAACGGTGTGAAGCGTGGTGATCAGCGGCATTTCGAGACGCCGGGCGAGCGACAGGATGTGGCTTCCCGCTTCGCCGCCAAAAATTCCGAACTCGTGCTGCAGCGACACCGCATCGAATTTGCCGCTGTTGAGGAATTTCGCAGCGGCGATGTAGTCGCCCACTTCGCGGTCGTCGATCTCGAAGGCTACCGCATCGGCATAGTCGTGGCTGCGGCCGCGATCGTTCATCGCGACGATGCAGGTGTCCAACCCCTTGCCGGCTGCGGCCACGGCCTGGCGCAGATCGGTTGTGAAAGTGGCAATGCCGCAACGCCGCGGCAGCGCGTTGCCGATGAAGGCCACGCGCCGAACATCGTTCTTCCGCAAGGCAGTGATATTGTCGCGCCTGGCGGTTCCGGTCGTCACATCCATGATTCCCTCGTCGGGTTAAATTGATTCTTTCAGCACAACACGGCGATGGTGTGGCATGCGCGTGGGTGATCCTCGCCAAACGCACATCTGGTCACATCTGTTGCGCAGCATTCGCATGGCCCTGAAGCTTGACGGCAGCAGGGCCAGGCGCGAAGCTTTTTGCAGTATTGGAATGGAGGCGGCCATGCCAGCCAGCGTAAAGGACATGATCGAGGCGGCAAATGCTGCAGTGCCGCGTGTATCTCTCATAGAGGCAAAGAAGCTCATGGACAAGGGCGCAGTTGTGGTCGATGTGCGCGATGCGCCGGAAGTGGAGAAGAGCGGCAAGATCGAAGGGGCGCTTCACATTTCGCGCGGAATGCTGGAGTTCCGGGCCGATCCCGCGTCGCCCTATCACTGCAAGAGTCTCGATCCGGCAAAGCCAGTCATCCTCTACTGCGCGTCCGGCGGGCGCTCAGCGCTTTCCGGAAAAGTGCTTAAAGAGATGGGCTACGAGAAAGTCTACAATCTTGGCGCGTTCAAAGACTGGGCGGAGGGCGGCGGCGCCGTCGAGAAACCCATCGAGGCCGGGATGTAGGAAGATTTATCCGTATGCGGATATTCGCTTTGTCTTTAGGGTAGGCGAGGACTTACTTGAGCCCTAACTCCTTCCTTACTTTCTTCGTCAAGTTCAGCGCCGCGAGCCGGTGGCTTTCGCGGATATAGTCCTTCAGAGCTGCATCCTTGAGACTCGCGGCACTGGTGCGCTGAATCCACAACATCCCGCGCGAGGCGAGATAGGGCGCGGGGCGGCAGCCTTTCTCGCCTTTCAGCAGTTCAAAGCTCATCGGCGAACACTTGAATGTGACGAACAGCGGCTGACCCTCGTCCTGCCAGCCGGCGATGGCAAACACCTTGCCACCCACCTTCCACACATGCGCGCCACCCCACTGCACGACATGGGTGGTGTGGGGCAGGGTGGCGCAGAAGCTGTTATAGTCCTCAAGTTTCATGTGCGGTTCATGCCGCCATTTTCCACATATGTCATCCCCCTGTGTCCGTACCTGGAACTCATCGTGCCACGAGTATCAGCGCCTAAGTCTGTTGCGCCATGGGTCGCCGGAATAAATCCGGCGATGACAAATTTGGGCTGGGGCAGTTTTCGTACTGCTATTCGATGACAAGCAGCAGGCCTCTCAAAACTCCGGCTTCTTCTTGTCGCGAAACGCCTCGACCCCGTGCTTGAGTTCGGTGCTTCCCGCTGCCGCCATGCCGGCCAATGCTTCGAGGGTCTTTTCGCGGTCCTCGCCTTCGGCGGCGTTGACGAGGAGTTTGGTGGCTTGGGTCGCCTGCGGTCCTCGCGCCATGATGCGGGCGGCCATCTCGCGCGCGGCGCCGAGCGTTTCTCCCTTTGCCACGACCTGATCGACGATGCCGAGCGTGCGGGCTTCGTCCGCGGTGAAGATTTCGCCGAGCACACACATACGCCGTGTCACCTGCACCCCGAAGCGGCGCACCGTGCGCTGCGTTCCCGACCAGCCGGGAATGATGCCGAGCCCTGTCTCCGGCGATCCAATCTTGATGTGATCGGCGGCGATGCGGAAGTCGGCGCAGACCGCGAGTTCAAGACCTCCGCCCAGCGTGTGGCCGTTGAGCGCCGCGATCAGCGGCTGCCGCATTCGTGCAAGAGCATCGAAGGCGCGGTGACCGTCGCGCACCCAGTGCATTCCGAATTCTTGAGGCGCGATTGACGACCACGCTTCAATGTCGCCGCCGGCACAGAAGGATTTGTCGCCTTCGCCCGTGATGATGGCGCAGCGCAGGTTCCTGTCTGCATCGACGAGATGCGCGGCGCGTTCCAAGGCATGGACCATCTCCAGATCGAGCGCGTTGAGTTTCTCCGGCCGCGCCAGCGTGATCAGCGCCAGATGGCCCTCGAAGGTAAGCTTGATGCGCGGGTCGCCCGTATCAGTCATGAAGCGTCAATCCCATGGGCTCGGGGTTGAAGAGCGCTGCCGCCATCGTCTTCAGTTGCGGCGAGACGATCAGCGGAAACTCCGATTGCCCGAGAATATTCGCTTCGAGATTCGCGCCGGGCGCGATCTCCGTCACCACGATCCCTTCGGGAGTCAGCTTCAGCACGCAGCGCTCCGTGATGTAAGTAACGTCCTGCCTCTGTGCCACGCCACGCTTGCCGGAGAAGGAGACATGCTCCACTTCCTTCACCAGCTTCTTCACCTTGCCTTCGCTGTCGATCACGAGCTTGCCGTCCGCGATCCGCATTTTGGCGCCGGCGTTGAAGAAACCGGAGTATACGATCTTCTTGGCGCGCGAGGTAATGTCGACGAAACCGCCGGCCCCTGCCGTTACATGGGGCCTGGCGCCTAGCTTCGAAACATTCACGCTTCCGTCCGCGCCAATCTGCAGGAATGAGAGCAGCGAACAATCGAATCCGGCCGCCTGAAAATAGGTAAACTGATAAGCGGACGGCACGAAGGCTTCGGCATTCGAGGAACATCCGAACTGGAAGTCCAAGAGAGGCACGCCACCGACCGCGCCCTGTTCGATCACCCAGGTCGCATCGCCGTGCAAGCCTTCCTCGATGAAGATGCGCGGCACATTGGCCGAAACGCCAAAGCCGAGATTTACGGCCCAGCCCTTTTTCAGTTCCTGCGCAACACGGCGCGCAATCGCCTTGCCGGTGCCAAATTCCATCGGCGGAAAATTCGAGAGCGGATGGAAGACCTCACCGGAAATCGCGGGATCGTAGGGCGTTTGCGTGGTCTGCCACTGATCAGGCGCTGCCACCACATAGTCGACCAGAATGCCCGGCACGCGCACCTGATGCGGTTTCAACGTCTCGTTCTGCACCACGTCGCGCACCTGAGCGATGACGATGCCACCATTGTTATGCGCAGCCATCGCGATATCGAGTGCTCCCAGATAAGCGCCTTCCTGCTCGAAGCTGATGTTGCCGCGCTGATCCGACACGCTGCCGCGAATGATCGCAACCTGTGGAACGATCGCCGGAAAATAGAGCCACTCCTCGCCTTCGAAGGTGATCTTCTTGACGATGGGCTTGGTGCGCGCCTTGGCATTCATGGCGCAGCCGTCACGATCGGGATCTACGAAGGTGTCGAGCCCAACTTTGGTGAGAACGCCGGGGCGTTTTGCCGCCGCTTCGCGCACCATGTCGAACATGATGCCGGAGGGCACGTTGTATGCGGGCATCTCATCGGCCAACAGCATCTGCCAGATGCGCGGCGGTTCGGAAGAGGAGGGGCCGGAGGGATAGGAGCCGCCGATGATGCAGCCGATCTGTCCTGCATTGGCGATGTGGTCCACACCCTTGACGCCGAACATATCGCCCGCCGCAATCGGATGCAGCATGGTGAGGTTCTTCGGGTGCGATTCACTCTTGTAACGTTCGCCGAGCGCTTTCAGCACCGCATCGGGGCAGCCAAGTCCGGACGATGAGTTGACGGCGACAACCGCACTGTCGGCGATGTGGCGAACCGCTTCGGCGGCGGTGACGACGGCTTTCATGGTCTCTTGTTCCCGCGCACGAGATCGGCGGCCTTCTCGGCCATGGCGATCGTGGGCGCATTGGTGTTGCCGGAAATCACTTGCGGCATCGTCGAACTGTCGCACACGCGCAGACCATCGATTCCGCGAACGCGCATCGATGCATCGACCACCGCCATCTTGTCCGACCCCATCTTGCAGGTGCCGACCGGGTGATAAGAGGACCGCGCATTGGCGCGCGCCACTGCTTCGTAGTCCTTGCGCGTCTTACAGGAAGGGCCGGGGAAGTGCTCGTGATCGACGAACTTCCGCATCGCGCGTGCCTGTCCGACCTCCTGCGTCACTTTGATGCCGTCGATGTGGCGGTCGAGATCGTAAGGTTCGGCGAAGGAATTGGGATCGATCAATGGCGCGTCCGCGGGATTGCTCGAGCGCAACGTCACCGAGCCCCTCGAGCGCGGCCGCACATGGTAGGAATTGCACGTCGCACCGTTTCCGCCCGGCACGGTGCCAACGCCTTCCTCGACGCCAGCGCCCGCGAGGAAATGGAACTGAAGATCGGGCGTTTTCTCCTTGCGGTCGCTCCACCAGAAGGCGCCTGCTTCCACGATGTTGGACGCAACCGGCCCGGTGCGGAAAGCCATGTACTGAATACCCGCCCAAAGCTGCCAGTGCTTCTTCTTGTATTTGTCGTATGAGTGCGCGCCGTTCAAAACCCAGGTCACATCGGTCGAGAAGTGATCGTGCAGGTTCTGCCCGACGCCGGGGAGGTCGTGTTGCACCGGCACGTCCACCTCATTCAAATGTTTCGAAGGTCCGACTCCGGAAAGCATAAGTAGTTTCGGAGAGCCAATCGCGCCAGCGGTCACGATTACTTCGGTCTCGGCTTCGATGCGCTTTACACCGCCGCCGTCTACTACCTCGACGCCGCGTGCGCGGCCGTGCTCGATGATGATGCGCGTCACGAAGAGATCGGTCCGTACACTAAGATTATTGCGGCTCATGGCTGGTTTGAGATAACCTACTGCCGCGCTGCAGCGCCGGCCGTTGAGCGTCGTTGTCTGATAGAGGCCTGTGCCTTCCTGTTTCCCCGAATTGAAATCGGGATTGTACGGCATGCCATAATCCATGCAGCCTTGCACATAGGCAAGCGACACGCGGTTGGGCGTTTGGAGATCGGATACGCCAAGCGGTCCGTCCACGCCGTGATCCTTGCCGCCGAGCCTGGTGTTTCCTTCCGACTTCACGAAATAGGGCAGCAGATCCTTGTATCCCCAGCCCTTGCAGCCGTGTTCCTTTACCCAGCCGTCGTAGTCCTCGGGGCAGCCACGCGTATAGATTTCCGCGTTGATGGAACTGCCGCCGCCCAGGACGCGCGCTTGCGGGTATACGGCGACGCGCGCATCGGCGTGTTTGAGCGGCGAGGTATTGTAGCCCCAGGTCAGCGGCCCGCCCGTCATCTTGAAGAAGCCCACCGGCATGTGGATATAGGGATCGGTGTCGCGGGGGCCCGCCTCGATCAGGAGCACCTTTGCATCGCCGGATTCCGTCAGTCTCGCCGCCATCACGCAGCCCGCCGAACCGCCTCCAACGATGATGTAGTCGTACATGCTTGCCATTCCGCTCCGGTTTCCTTATAAATAACCAGTTGGTTATTTCAAGAGGGAAATGTGGGCAGGCCAACGGCCATCAAGCAGCGCGATCCGATCGCCACGCAGAAGCGCATTCTGCTGGCGGCGAAGGCGGAATTTTCGCGCAAAGGATTGGGCGGGGCCAGGGTCGACGCCATTGCGGCGCGCGCCCGCAGCAATAAGCGCATGCTCTATCATTATTTCGGGAACAAGGAGGACCTGTTCACCCGCACGCTCGAAAACGCCTATGGCGATTTCCGCGCCGCCGAGGCAGCGCTCGAGATCGAGAAGGACGATCCCGTGACGGCGCTGCGCCGCCTGATGCAATTCACCTGGGACTACTATCTCGCGAACCCCGAATTCATCACGCTGGTCAACAGCGAGAACCTGCACAAGGCGCGGCATTTGAGATCGTCGGATTTGATCGAGGACATCAACAAGAATTTCGTGGCGCGCATGCAGGCGCTCTTGAAGCGCGGCGCTGCTCAAGGGCAGTTCCGCAAGGGTCTCGATCCCGTGCAAATCCTCATCGCGCTGGCGGGTCTTGGCTTTCACTATCTCAACAACCGCCACACCGGCGAAATCGTCTATGGCCGCGAGCTGATGAACGAGGCGGCACTGCGCGAACGCGGACGTTTCAACATCGATGCCATTCTCAGAATCGTGTGCACACCCGAGACGCTCTTGAAGATGAAGGATCACAATTGATGGGCCGCGTTCTGGTGACTGGAGCCCGGCGCGGAATTGGAAGGGCCACCGCACTCGCATTGGCGGCGGAAGGTTTCGACGTCGCGGTGGCCGACATCGAGGCTGGCGCCGACTTGAACAATGTCGCCGCCGAGATCGAGAAGATCGGGCGGAAGTCCGTGGCGCTGGCCTGCGATATTTCGCGCATCGACCGGCATGCGGCGTTGCTCGATCACGCGGAGAACGCGATTGGGCCGCTCACCACGCTCATCAACAACGCCGGCGTCTCGGTCATGTCACGCGGTGACCTGCTCGACGTGACATCCGAAAGCTACGACCGTTGCCAGGCAGTCAACACCCGCGGCACGTTTTTTCTGACCCAGGCCTTCGCAGCGCGTGTCCGCAATGTGAAGCAGGACGGCCATCGCAGCATCGTCACCATCTCCTCCGCCAATGCGACAGCGCCTTCCATTGCGCGTGGCGAGTATTGCATCTCTAAAGCTGGCGCCGCGATGATCACCCGGCTTTTCGCGGCCAGACTATCTGACGAAGGCATTGGAGTTTACGAGATCCAGCCGGGCTTTATCGAAACCGACATGACAGCACCTTCGAAAACCAAATACGATGCGCTCATTGAAAACGGACTGACGGTCATCAAACGCTTCGGCAGACCGGAAGAAGTGGCGCGGATTGCAGTGACCTTGGCGTCGGGGCTTCTTCCTTACACATCGGGCCAGGTCATCTTCGCCGATGGCGGCTTGCTCAGCGTGAGGTACTGACCATGAAAATCAAGCTCCCCGATCAATCCGGCAAATCGCGCGACTACAAACTTTCGGGCAAGCCAGTTCCCGTAAAGAAGCCCAAAGCACCATTCAACCGCATTGCCTTTGCCGCGGCCCATGTGGTGGCCGATCCCTTCGCCGATGCCGATCCTTCCGGGCCGCCCGCCGTCGACTGGCAGGCAACATTGGCCTATCGCCGCCATCTTCTCGATCTGGGCTTCGGCATCGCCGAAGCAATGGACACATCGCAACGCGGCATGGGACTCGATTGGCCGAATGCGCTCGATCTCATCCGCCGCTCGCTCGATGCGGCGGGACCTCGCGCCGAGCTCATCTACTCCGGCTGCGGCACCGATCATCTCGATCCCGCCGCCGCGCGGAGCATCGACGATGTGATCCGCGCCTATCTGGAGCAGCTGCACGCGATCCAGAAACTTGGCGGCCGCATCATCATGATGGCGAGCCGGGCTCTTGCCCGCATCGCCCGCTCGCCGGACGACTACGCGAAAGTCTATGCGCGCGTGCTGGCGGAAACCGATCACCCCGTGATCCTGCACTGGCTGGGCGAGATGTTCGATCCTGCCCTCAAGGGCTATTGGGGCGGCGAGGATTTCACGCGCACCATGGAGACTGCGCTTGGCGTGATCGAAACCAGAGCCGGCAAAGTAGATGGCATCAAGATCTCGCTGCTCGACGACGCCAAGGAAGTGAAGATGCGCCGCCGTCTGCCGGCTTCGGTCAAGATGTATTCTGGCGACGACTTCAATTATCCCGATCTTATTGAAGGCGATGCGCAAGGCTATTCGCACGCGCTGCTCGGCATTTTCGATGCCATCGCGCCCGTTGCCTCCGCGGCGCTTGTGGCGCTCGCCAAAGGGAACAATCAGAAATATCACGCGTTGATGGACCCGACGGTTCCGCTGTCGCGGCTCATCTTCCGCGCGCCCACGCAGTACTACAAGACCGGCATCGTGTTTCTCGCCTGGCTCAACGGCCATCAGAAACATTTCGTGATGATCGGCGGCGCGCAGTCGATGCGGCCGCTCACTTACTTCGTCGAGTTGTTCAAACTTGCGGACAAAGCGGGGCTGCTGCGCGATCCCGAACTCGCGGTGAAGAGGATGAAGAGCCTGCTCGCCGTATATGGCGCCTGATGCGCGATCTTGGCGGTCATCCCGAACGCTGCGCCATCAACACGGCAACGCTCGGCTTTCAAGCACCCATCGAAGATGTGATCGATGCGGTGGCCCGCGAAGGATTCGGTGGCATCGCCCCATGGCGGCGCGAAGTCGAAGGCAAGGATGTGGCAGCTATCGGCAGGCGGATCCGCGATGCCGGCTTGAAAGTCACCGGCTATTGCCGCAGTACTTACATTCCGTCGCCGGCCAAGGAAGGCTGGCTCTCGAATGTCGAAGCAAACCGCCGCGCCATCGCCGACGCTGCGAAACTCGGCGCGCGCTCTTTTGTCATGGTGGTGGGCGGCCTCGCCGAAGGTTCGAAGGACATCGCGGCCTCACGGCAGCAGGTTGAGGATGCGTGCGGTCCACTCCTCGAGTTTGGCCGTTCGGTAGGAGTCCGCATCGCTCTGGAGCCACTGCATCCGGTCTACGCGGCGGATCGCTCGTGCCTCACGCTCATCTCCGAAGCTCTCGATATCTGCGATCGCATCGAAGGCGATGTTGCCGATCCGTGGCTCGGCGTCTGTCTCGATGTCTATCACATCTGGTGGGACCCAAATCTCGCCCGCGATGTCGCGCGGGCCGGAGCGGGCGGGCGAATCTTCGGCTTTCATGTCTGCGACTGGCTTCAGCCCACCCGCGATCCGCTCAATGACCGCGGCATGATGGGCGATGGCGTCATCGACGTCCGCGGCATCCGGAGTCTTATCGAAGCCGCGGGTTACGCCGGCCTGGTCGAAGTCGAAATCTTCTCCGCCCTCGACTGGTGGAAACGCCCAATCGCCGAAACCCTTAGCGTGTGCAAAGAGCGTTTTGCGAAGGCGACGTGACGGCTGAAGCTGCCGCAATTCGCCTCACCCGCCTCGCGCCGCAATCAGGCCGAAAGCCGATGGCTCATAGCCAGATGGTTTAAGAACCGCGATTACAAGCAAATTCGCTTGGCAAGGCTTCAGAACTTGCTAAGGAGACCGTGCTTTCATGCAAATCATCAGGCGCTAGGGATAAACCAAAACGCCGCCGGAGCCCAATATCTTGCACATCGACAATTCCGCGGCTGAGCGCCCATCATGGGGCTCGCGCCTTTCGGCATACAAGACCCCCAACAATTCCCGCGCCGTTCTGGAAACCCTCGTCACAATTGTGCCTTTCATAGGCCTGTGGTTTTTGATGTGGGTGTTCGCGCCGATCAGTCCGTGGCTGTCGCTTCTCCTGGCACTGCCAACCGCGGGCCTTATGGTCAGGTTGTTCATGATCCAGCACGACTGCGGCCACGGCGCGATGTTCTCCTCGCGCCGGGCCAACGATTGGGCCGGGCGTTTCATCGGTGTACTGACGTTGACGCCTTACGATTTCTGGCGTCAGTCGCATGCGGCGCATCATGCGGGCTCCGGCAATCTCGACCGCCGGGGTATCGGCGACATCGACTTGCTCACGGTGCGCGAGTATTCAGCACTCCGCCTGCGTTCGAAATTGCGTTACCGGCTTTACCGCCATCCGCTGGTGCTGTTCGGCATCGGGCCTGCCTATCTCTTCGTCTTCCGCCACCGCTTGCCGTTTGGCGCCATGCGGGAAGGGCCCATGCCATGGCTCAGCACGCTCTTCACCAATCTGGGCCTTGCGATTCTGGCCGCGCCGCTCATCTATCTGATTGGCCTTGGCCCGTTTTTGCTCATTCACCTGCCGGTGGTTTTGCTCGGCGCTTCAGCCGGCGTCTGGCTCTTCTATGTGCAGCACCAGTTCGAGCGCACCTATTGGGATC
>JBJXGL010000120.1:0-5969 GCA_046160365.1 Aestuariivirga sp.
CGCTGGCACCCGCCGCGGGACTTCCGCCGGAACTTCCGGGCATGCCGGCGGGCGACCTCTTGCAGCGGCAGATCTGGTGGATCGCAACGATCATCGCAACGGGCGCCGGCCTCTATCTCATCGCCACTGGGAAATCGCTCGTGCCCGCCATCGCTGCCGTCATCCTCATTGCCCTCCCTCACGTGATCGGCGCGCCACAGCCGGTCAACCATGAAACTGCCGTGCCCGCCGGCCTCGCTGCCGCTTTCGCCGCAAACGCGATAGCCGCCAACGCCGTGTTCTGGGCGTTGATCGGACTCTTCCTCGGCGTGGCCTTCGCCAAACTCAAACCAGAAACGAGCCTCGCATGACTCCCCAGAAGATTCCCGCAACCGTCATCACCGGCTTTCTCGGCGCCGGGAAGACCACGCTGGTTCGCCATCTCCTCGCCAACGCCAATGGCCGCCGCATCGCGCTCGTCATTAACGAGTTCGGCGATCTCGGCGTAGACAGCGAGATCGTCAAGGGTTGCGGCGACGCCCTCTGCCGCGACGAGGATATCGTCGAGCTCGCCAACGGCTGCATCTGCTGCACCGTGGCCGACGACTTCCTGCCCGCGATGAAGAAACTCATAGACCGCCCCGATCCGCCCGATCACATCGTGATCGAAACTTCTGGTCTCGCCCTGCCACAGCCGCTTGTGCGTGCCTTCAACTGGCCAGAGGTGAAATCGCGAGTGACGGTCGATGGCGTGGTGACCGTCGTCGACACCAAGGCGCTCTCCGAAGGCCGCTTCGCCAGCGACGAAGAGGCGATTGCCGCCCAGCGCGCCGCCGATCCCAGCGTCGATCACGAAAGTCCGATCGAAGAACTCTTTGAGGATCAACTCAACTGCGCCGACATGGTGATCCTCAACAAGACCGATCTTCTGGGTACGGACGAACTTGAGATGCTTTCTAGCGATATGCGCGGCAAGGTGCGCAAAGGCACGCGCCTTGTGCCCACGAAGAACGGCGCGCTCGATGTGTCGGCGCTTCTTGGGGTGAAGGCGGCGGCGGAAGACGACATGGACAACCGTCTCTCGCATCACGAGATGGAAGGCGAGGTGCAGCACGATCACGACGACTTCGTCACTTTCGCTGTGGCTCTCGAAGGGACTCTGGAAAGGAAGGCCCTCCTCCGCCGCATCGAGACGGTGCTCACGGAGCATGATGTGCTGCGTCTCAAAGGCTTTGCCAACATCGAAAGCTCTTCCGCCCGCCTTCTTGTTCAGGCGGTGGGTCCACGCCTCGACAGCTATTTCGACCGGCCATGGAAGAAAGACGAGCCGCGCGGCACCAACCTCGTCGTCATCGCCATGAAGGGCATCGACAAGGCCGCTGTCGAGGCAGCGCTCAAGGGCTGATGCATCTCCTCGCCGCCAGCACCACAAGCTTTGCGGCCGAGACGGAAGCTTTCGACGCCGGTCAATCGCCCGCCGATATCTTCGTTCTCTCCGCTGCCGACAGCGAATTGGCCCTGCTCGCCCGCGCCAATCGCGGGCCTCGCTTGCGCCTCGCAAATCTTCTGAACTTCCAGCACAACCTTTCGGTCGATCTGTATATCCAGAAGACGCTTTCCAAGGCGAAACTCATCGTGCTGCGGCTTTTGGGCGGCGCCGGTTACTGGCCCTACGGCTTGCAGGAGATCGAAAACCTCGCACGCGCGCGGAACATCAAACTCGCCGTCTTGCCGGGCGATGCGAACGCCGATCCGGCACTCACGGCGCACGCGACTCTCCCCGCCGCCGATTGCGAACGGCTTCGGCAATACTTGGTGATGGGAGGCGGCGAGAATGCGCGAAGCTTCCTCGATTATTGTTTTTATCTTCTCGACGGCGGCGCGATGCCGGAACCGGCGCGGGAGCTCCCATCCGCTGGCATCTACGCCAACGATGCAAACGCCAAAGCAGCAATCATCTTCTATCGCTCAGTCATCGAAGGAGGACTGACCGCTCCCATCGATGCGATGCTGGATGCACTGCGTGCGCGCAATCTTCCCGCATGCGCCATCTACGTCGCGAGCCTCAAGGACAAACCGAGCATCTCCCTCACTGGCGAAATTCTAGGCCGGGTGGCGCCGCATGCTATCCTCAATGCCACGTCCTTCGCCGCCACATCGGCGGGCGGAGACGATCCGCTCGCCCGTTTCGATTGCCCGGTTCTGCAAGTGACACTCGCAGGCTCATCCGAAGACGCTTGGCGGGAAAGCAAGCAGGGACTGGGGCCCCGCGACCTCGCGATGAACGTCGTTCTCCCCGAACTCGATGGCCGCATTCACGCGCGCGCCGTCTCGTTCAAATCGGCAACCGTGTGGGACGATGCCACGCAATGCCGCATCGCCACGTATCAGCCAGTCCACGACCGCATCGATTTCGCCGCCGATCTCGCGGCGAACTGGGCGAAACTCCGCCGCATGCCGCGCTCCGAGCGCAAGATCGCCATCGTTCTCGCCAACTACCCCAACAAGGCGGGACGCATCGCCAACGGCGTGGGTTACGATACGCCTCAGAGCACGATCAATGTTCTCGAGGCTCTGGAAGAAACCGGTTACGCCGTTGCAGACATCCCCGCGAACGGCAACGTGCTCATCACTCAACTTCACCCTTCCCCCGTCGGGGAAAGGTGGACTTCCCGCAGCGGCAGGCTGAGCGAAGCCGCTTATATCACGCTCTTCGCCGCCCTCCCGGAAACCCTCCGTACACAGACGAACGAACGCTGGGGCGATCACGCGCGCGACCCCATGTTCCGCGACAACGCCTTTCACTTCAGAACTGCGCAGCAGGGCAACATCGTGACCGCCATCCAGCCCTCGCGCGGCTATGACATCGATCCAAAGGCCACTTATCATGATCCGGCTCTGGTGCCGCCACATGGCTACATCGCCTTCTACTTTTGGCTCCGGCACGAATTCGGCGCGCATGCGGTGATCCACAACGGCAAACACGGCAATCTCGAATGGCTGCCGGGCAAAGCCACCGCACTTTCGGCGGAATGCTGGCCCGAAGCCGTGTTCGGTCCCCTGCCCCAGCTCTATCCCTTCATCGTCAACGATCCCGGCGAAGGCACGCAGGCCAAACGCCGCACCTCCGCCGTCATCATCGATCATCTCACCCCACCGCTCACCCGCGCCGAAACCTATGGCCCGCTGAAAGATCTCGAAGCGTTAGTGGATGAGTACTACATCGCCTCCGGCCTCGACCACCGCCGCCGCGATCAGCTTCGCCTCGATATTCTCGATCTCTCGAAACGCCATCGCCTCGATGCCGATGCCGGGTTTACTGGAGATGAAGACAACAATCTGCAGAAGCTCGATGCTTACTTGTGCGATCTGAAGGAAGCGCAGATCCGTGATGGCCTCCACATCCTCGGCCAGTCGCCCGAAGGCCGGCTCGAAACCGATTTGCTCGTTGCGCTGACCCGCGTCCCACGCGGCCTCGGCGAAGGCGGCGATCAGTCTTTGATTCGCGCGCTGGCGAAAGATTTTGGTTTTGAAGGGTTTGATCCGCTGAGTTGTGCGATGGAGGAGCCGTGGACCGGCCCGCGCCCCGGAGCACTCGCTTCGCTGTCTCCCGATCCTTGGCGCACGAACGGCGATACCGTGGAACGATTGGAGCTATTCGCATCTCTCTTGGTTTCGTCAGTCCCGCGAAATCAGGAACCCATGGAAAACAAGGGGTCCGTCCTTCAGCATGGTTCTGATAGCTCCATCCTTGGCTCACCATGGGTCTCCGCTTTCGCGGGGATGACGGAAGAGGGTTTTGAGAGAACGAGAACAGTTCTAACTCACATCGAAAAATCCATCCGGCCCGCGCTCCGCTCCTCCGGCACAAACGAAATCGCAAACCTCCTCCGGGGCCTCGACGGCAAGCGGATTCCTCCCGGCCCTTCCGGAGCGCCGACACGGGGACGGCTCGATGTTCTTCCGACAGGCCGCAATTTCTACTCGATCGATAACCGCACGCTCCCCACCCCCACCGCGTGGAACCTCGGCAAGAAATCCGCCGAAGACTTGCTCATCCGCCACTTCCAGGATTTCGGACGCTATCCAAAAGCGCTCGGTCTCTCAGCCTGGGGCACGGCCAACATGCGAACCGGCGGCGATGACATCGCGCAAGCGCTTGCCTTCATCGGCGCGAAACCCGTATGGGAGCCATCAAGCTGGCGGGTCACAGGCATCGAAGTAATCCCGCTCGCGGCCCTTGGCCGTCCGCGCATCGATGTGACGATGCGCATTTCAGGTTTCTTCCGCGATGCCTTCCCGGCACAGATCGAGTTGCTCGACCGCGCCTTCCGGACCATAGGCGGCCTTGAAGAAGATGAGGAGGACAACCCGATTGCCGCACGCATGAAGAGTGAAGCCAAGCTTCTCGAAACGCGCGGCATCGATGGCAAGGAGGCGAGACAGATTGCCGGCTACCGCATATTCGGTTCCAAGCCCGGCGCCTATGGCGCAGGCTTGCAGGCGTTGATCGACGAAAAAATCTGGAACGAACGCGCCGATCTTGCGGCGGCCTATGTCACCTGGGGCGCCTATGCTTATGGCGCGCGTGAAGCGGGCGTGAACGACGAAGCGGCATTCAGCGAACGCCTGAAACGCATCGAAGCCGTGGTCCACAATCAGGACAACCGCGAGCACGATCTTCTCGACTCGGACGACTACTATCAGTTCGAAGGCGGCATGAGTGCCGCCGTGGAGCAGGCCTCGGGCAAGCGGCCGCGAGTCTACCACAACGATCACTCACGCTCCGAGCGGCCCATCATCCGCACCCTCGAAGAAGAAGTGGGCCGCGTCGTGCGTTCGCGCGTCGTCAATCCCAAATGGATCGATGGCGTGAAGCGCCACGCCTACAAGGGTGCGTTCGAAATCGCCGCCACGATCGACTACATGTTTGCCTTCGCGGCCACGACGGGTGCAGTGAAGTCGCATCACTTCGATCTCGCCTACAATGCCTTCCTCGCCGACGGCGAAACGCGCGATTTCATCGCCATCAACAATCCAGCCGCGTTGAAGGAAATCGCCCAGCGCTTCGACGAAGCAGCCGCGCGCGGATTTTGGACGCCGCGGCTCAACTCAGCCTATGATCTGATCCGGGAGCTTTCCGCATGACCGAGAACGAAGACGATCTCCGCCACCACGAAAAGATGGCCAAGAAGAAGGCGGCGCGCGACAAGATCATGGCCGGCAAGACCATCGAACGCGGCCTGCTGATCGTGCACACCGGCAAGGGCAAGGGAAAATCCACGGCCGCCTTCGGCATGGTGTTTCGCTGCATCGGCCATGGCATGAAGGCGGGTGTCATCCAGTTCGTCAAAGGCGCTTGGTCAACGGGCGAGCGCACCGTGTTGGAGCGGTTTCCCGATCTCGTCACCATCAAGGCCATGGGTGAAGGCTTCACCTGGGAAACCCAGGACAAGCAGCGCGACATCGCCCACGCCCGCGAAGGCTGGGAAGAAGCGAAGCGGATGATCGCCGATCCGGCGTACAAGATGGTCATGCTCGACGAATTGAACATCGTGCTGCGTTACGACTACCTGCCGCTATCCGAAGTGCTCGAGGTCTTGCGGGCGAGGCCTGCGGATAAGCATGTGATTGTCACCGGCCGCAACGCCAAGGACGAGCTGATCGAGATCGCCGATCTGGTGACCGAGATGGAGCTGATCAAGCATCCTTTCCGTTCCGGCGTGAAAGCGCAGGCAGGAGTGGAGTTCTAGAAGCAGGGCTGCCGCTATGAGCTTCCGCCCCGTCGCTTCCTTCCTTGACCCATATTCGCCAACGGACTAACCCAAGCCCATTCGCAGTGCCCATTGACGGGCTGAAAGACATTCCGGTGCGGCCGACCCAGATGCGGGGCCAAGACCGGAACTGCCTTCCGGTGCCATTTCACATCGGCGCTGCGCGTTTGTTTGGAAGGCAGGAATGATGAGCGAGAAACTGGGCGTCATGCTCTG
>JBJXGL010000121.1:0-11337 GCA_046160365.1 Aestuariivirga sp.
GATGATCAGAGGCCTTGCATATGCCAGCCTTCCGTACACTCGATGATGTAAATGTTTCCGGAAAGAAAGCCGTCATCCGGCTCGATCTCAATGTTCCCATCAAGGACGGCGTGGTCACCGACACGACCCGCATCGACCGCGTTGTGCCGACGCTCAAGGAGCTTCTCGACAAGGGCGCCGCGGTGATCGTGCTTGCCCATTTCGACAGGCCCAAGGGCAAGGTGATCCCGGAAATGTCGCTCAGGCCCGTGGCCCCAGCTCTGGAAAAAGCACTCGGCAAGCCTGTGAACTTCGTTTTCACCGACTGGCAGTCCGCCCTCTCCATCGATGCCCAGCCGGGCACCGTGACACTCATGGAAAACACCCGCTACCACGGCGGCGAGGAGAAGAACGACGAGGGCTTTGCCAGGATGCTGGCGGGCCTTGGCGATCTCTTCATCAACGACGCTTTCTCCGCCGCGCACCGTGCGCATTCCTCGACCGAAGGCATCGCCCACCACCTGCCCTCCTATGCCGGCCGCGCCATGGAAGCAGAGCTTCGCGCGCTCGGAGCAGCGCTTGAGAATCCAAAGCGGCCACTGATGGCGGTCGTGGGCGGCGCAAAGGTTTCCTCCAAGCTCGAACTGCTCGGCAATCTGTCGGGCATCGCCAACACCATCGTGATCGGCGGAGGCATGGCCAATACGTTTTTGAAAGCCAAAGGCTATGCCGTTGGCAAGTCGCTCTGTGAGAACGATCTCGTGCCCACCGCGCGCGAGATCATGGCAACCGCGCAAACGAAGAATTGCCGTCTGCTCCTCCCCTCCGATGTGGTGGTTGCGTCCGAGTTCAAGGCCGGCGCCACCAACCGCGTAGTGGATGCCATGGCAGTCGGCGCTTACGACATGATCCTCGATGTCGGCCCCCGCTCGATCGCCGCCGTCAACGCCGCCTTCGACAAGGCTAAGACGCTGGTCTGGAACGGCCCGCTCGGCGCATTCGAGATCGCACCCTTCGACCGCGCCACGGTCGCCACCGCTCAGCATGCGGCCAAGCTCACCAAGTTGAAGAAACTCATCTCGGTGGCGGGCGGAGGCGACACCGTTTCGGCCCTCAACCATGCCGGCGTGGCAGGCGATTTCACTTATATTTCAACAGCCGGTGGCGCATTTTTGGAATGGCTTGAAGGCAAGACCCTTCCCGGCGTAAAGGCACTGCAAAATTGAACTCAACGGAGAGGCATTCATGATCGACCAGCTCAACAAAATCGCCGAAGCCATGGTGGCGCCCGGCAAAGGCATTCTCGCCGCCGATGAATCGACTGCGTCGATTGCCAAGCGCCTCGAGTCCATCAAGGTCGAGTCAACCGACAACTCGCGCCGCGACTATCGCGAGATGCTGTTCGGCGCGACCGACGCGATGAAGTCCTATGTCTCCGGCGTGATCCTCTTCGATGAAACGATCCGCCAGAAGGCGCGGAACGGCACGCCGCTCGTCGACATGATCAAGGCCACGGGCGCTGTCCCCGGCATCAAGCTCGACACAGGCGCGAAGCCGCTGGCTCTGTCGCCTGGCGAAACCGTAACCGAAGGCCTCGATGGCCTCGCAGGCCGCGTCGCCGAGTACGCCAAAATCGGCGCGCAGTTCGCCAAGTGGCGCGCGGTGATCGATATCGGCAAAGGTATACCGAGCCACAACGCCATTCACGCCAATGCTCACGCGCTCGCCCGTTACGCGGCGATCTGCCAGGCCGGCGGCATCGTGCCGATGGTGGAGCCGGAAGTGCTGATGGATGGCGATCACGACATCGACCGCTGCGCCGAAGTGACCGAATGGGCGCTGAAGGAACAGTTCCAGGAACTCTACTACGCCGGCGTTCAGCTTGAAGGCATCATCCTCAAGCCCAACATGGTGATCTCCGGCAAGAAATGCGCCAAGCAGGCAGGCCGCGAGGAAGTGGCCGAGAAGACGCTCAAGGTTCTGAAGCGCTGCGTTCCCGCCGCCGTGCCGGGCATCGCCTTCCTCTCCGGCGGCCAGTCCGGCGAAGATGCCACAGCACATCTCCACTACATGAATGCCGCTGACCCGCTCCCGTGGAAGCTCACCTACTCCTATGGCCGCGCTTTGCAGGCCGATGCGTTGAAAGCCTGGGGCGGCAAGGACGAAAACATCGCCGCCGCCCGCAAGGCCTTCGCCCACCGCGCCCGCATGAACGCGCTCGCCGCTTCCGGCAAATGGGAGCAGAAGCTCGAAAAGGCGGCGTAACCGCATGACGCCAGCTCAGCGCACCGTTGCGGCCAGGGCGGACAAGGAATCACTCCACGCATTCCGCCGCGCCTGACCCCCCGTGGTAAACAAACGCCGCACCTGCCGGCCAGCAATTGAACCGCAACTCTAAACAATCGTTAACCAGCTTGTGCCATTATGAACGTGCGTTTCCTCACTGCCGTCTGCCGCGACTGCTCCTAACCTGACAGCCGCGTTCGCGCCGGAATGCTACAGATGGAACGCCGCCGCGGCGACGGCGCCACGGCGAACCCTGTGAACCGGAGGTTCGCATGTATGAGGTTTTGATCCTTGTTTGCGCGGCCAGCATGCCGCAATCGGATTGTCAGCAAAGTACTGCTTTGGACGTGATCAGGGGGCCAAAGGCCGCCAGCTTCATCGAATGCAGCGTCAACGGGCAGACTTATGTGGCCGAAAATGCGCTCCTGAGCGGCCTGGAAAAGTCCTACCTCAAAATCCGCTGCACGCCAGATCGCGGCATGCAAACTTAGAGCGCATCCAGCCCCGGTTCGCCGGCGGTATCGCGGCTGATTTGCCTTGTGGCGCAAGTTCTGATTCAACGGGCGTGGACATTCGATTCGCCATGAGCCCACCCCGACTCTTTCTCGTTGCACCCAGTGACATGCCGGCCGAACTCATTTCGGGCTGCGCGCTTGCGGCTGCCGCGGTGGGCGATGTGGCGAGCATCCTTATGGCGCCGGATACGCCGAAGAAGATCGTGCAAGAATTGCAAGCGAAGGACATCGCCGTGCTCACCACGGGCGAGCCGCGGGATGTCATGCGCGGCGGCTTCGATGGCCTTCATATCGAAGCCCATGACGGAGATGTCGCCGATATCCGCGCAAGCCTCGGGCATCACACCATGCTCGGCGCCGTCTGCGGCGCGTCGCGCGATCTCGCCATGATGGCGGGCGAAGCAGGCGTGGATTATGTGGCGTTCGATCAGGCAGCACAGCGCTCCGGCGAGCCCATCATCGGCTGGTGGTCCGATGTCTTCGAGATTCCCTGCGTCGCCTTCTCACCTGTCGACGTGGAAGGCCTCGACAAACTCCTGCCGCAAAACCCGGACTTTATCCGCCCGAGCGAAACCATGTGGCGGGATGAGGAAGAGGCGCGAAGGATCGTGGGCGCAATCACCGTGAGGATGGGGCAATGAAATACGCAGCGGCATTCCTGGCGCTGGCGCTGCTGGCAAGCCCCCTCGCCGCCGCGGAGCCACCCTTCGAGGAAGCCGTCGCTCTTTTCGAGGACAAGAACTACAAGGAAGCCATCGGGATCGCGAAGCTTCACGCTGCCAAAGGCGACGCCCGCGCCATGGCCATGATGGGAGCCTTCTATCAAACCGGAAAAGCCGTGAAGGCTGACCAGCAGCAAGCGGCGGAGTGGTTCAAGAAGGCCGCGGAGAAAGATCATCCCGGCGCGCAGTTTTCGCTTGCCATGATGAATCTCGATGGCGCCCTCGGCGCAACCGATATCGACGAAGGCGCGAAGTGGCTCGAGAAAGCGGCCGCGAACGGCAATCCGCAGGCGCTCTACAATCTGGGCCTTATCGCTTCCGGCGTCTACGGCACCGAACCCGACTGGACGCGTGCCGTCGAGTGGTTCTCGCGATCCGCCGGCAAAGGCTTCGCCGACGCGCAGTACAATCTCGGCCTCATCTATCTCGATGGCAAAGGCGTCGACAAGAGCGAGGTCACCGCCGCCGATTGGTTCGTGAAGGCAGCGCTCCAGGGCCACGCCGATGCCGCACTCGATTACGGCGTACTCGTATTCCGGGGCGAAGGCGTGCAAAAGGATGAGGCGGTTGGCGCCAAGTGGATGCTGATCTCCGCAGTACGGGGCAATGCGGTGGCGCAGAACCGCGTGGCGCGGCTTTACGCGACGGGGCGCGGCGTGACGCTCGATCCGGTGGAAGCAATGAAATGGCATTTCCTAGCCACCAAGGGTGGCCGCGCCGACGCGTGGCTCGACGATTTCACCGGGACGCAAGCGCCTGACCAAAAAGCCGCCGCCGAGAAGCGCGCAGCAAACTTCAAACCCAAGAGCTCCTGAAAATTCGGCCACTACCCAAATCCAATGGTCCCTCCGCTCGCTGGATCTATTAGGCCATGACCGATTTGTGACAATCGTTGGATGTATGCCCTCCGGCTGGCATTTCCCCACCGGGCTTGCTAACCCCTGCCCGGCAACTACCGGTAGGATTTCCCACGTGGCTTCTTCCCCCGCTCTCACCGTCATGATCGCCGCCGTCCGCAAAGCCGCGCGCGGCGTGCAGCGCGACTTCGGCGAGCTTCAGAACCTCCAGGTCTCGGTGAAGGGACCGGGCGACTACGTGACTGCCGCCGACAAGCGCTGCGAAAAAGTGCTGCGCGAGGAACTGGCCAAGGCGCGCCCCACCTACGGGTTCCTCATGGAGGAGTCGGGCGAGGAAAAGGGCAGCGATCCCGACCACCGCTTCATCGCCGATCCTATTGACGGCACCACCAACTTCATGCGCGCCATTCCCTATTTCGCGATCTCCGTGGCGCTGGAGCGTAAGGGCGAACTGATCGCCGCCGTTACATACAATCCGATCAGCGACGAACTCTTCCATGGCGAAAAAGGCCAGGGCGCGTTCCTCAACAACAAGCGCTTGCGCGTCGGCGCGAGAACAGATCTCACCGAAGCCGTCGTCTGTACCGGCATCCCCCACCGCGGCCGCCCCGGCCATGCCGAAAACCGCGCCGAGATCGCGGCGCTGCAAGCAAAATCCATCGGCATCCGCCGCTTCGGCTCGGCGGCGCTGGAATTGGGCTATGTCGCCGCGGGCAGACTCGACGCCTTCTGGGAACGCGGCCTCGCCCCCTGGGACGTCGCCGCCGGAATGCTCTTCGTGCGCGAAGCCAGCGGCGTCTGCACAACCATCGAAGGCGATGGCGACCCGCTCCACGCCAAGAGCATCGTCGCCGCCAACGCCGACATCATGGTGCAGATCAAGAAGGAACTGGCGGCCGCAGCACGCTCGGTCTGATCAACGCGTCAGCCGCGATTAAACGCCGTAACATAGATGCCGACGGGCTGCGGCCATAGGTCGGTGCGGTCAAAAATCGACTTTGCACCCTCTTGCGTGACTTTGCGCAACTCGGATTCGAGGATCGCATTGTAGCCTCCGAGAATACCGCC
This sequence comes from Aestuariivirga sp., assembly GCA_046160365.1. Taxonomy (GTDB): domain Bacteria; phylum Pseudomonadota; class Alphaproteobacteria; order Rhizobiales; family Aestuariivirgaceae; genus Aestuariivirga. The sequence continues at coordinate 5,428 of JBJXGL010000121.1, forward strand.
ACCGAGAAGCTCATTCTTCTCTTTGCGCGGATCGGTCTCCGGCGGCGGCGGAATATCCATCTCCCAGGGCCGCGCATCGCGTTCCGGTCCCACTCCGCTCCGCGCGCCGGCCAGTCCTTGTCCGGCACGTTCTGCGGCTTCGCGCGCCAAGCGATATTCGCCAAGTCTGGCATAGAGCCTGACGGCATCTGTCAGCGTATAGGAATTATCGGTAACGCTGGCGATGGCAAATGTATCTTCGAACAGGCTAAGCGCGCGGGTGATGGCGTCTCGTGCAAGTGCAGGGTCATAGCCCGACGCGGTTTCGGCAATCAGCATGGCCAGCGGGAACCCTTGTTCGCCCAACCCGCTAGTGCCACCAATGGCCCGCCGGAAGCTCGCTTCGGCCCGTGTCTGATCACCCAGTTTCAGCCATGCGATTCCAGCCGAAGCCGCAGCTTCGGCTTCGACGATGCTAACCGGTCCCGGTTCAAGCGACTTGGTGTCGAAGGTTTGTGCATCCTTCGCCAACTCGGCCGTCTTGCCGATTGCAATCATGCCGTCGGCGAATTCGGAAACTTGACGGACATTGTTGGAAGACCAAAGCGGCATATTGTCGGGATTGCCGCGCAACCGCGCTTCATAGAGTTCTGCAACTCGCGCCTGCGCCTCGGCAAAGCCGTTCGCGGCAAAGGTGCGCCAGTAGTTGAGCAGGTCGTCCAGAGAAAGGCTCTGTTCCGACTCTGTTTTCGCCGCAGCGTCCCAGGATACGATCGATTTTGCAAGCTCGTTGAATTTGCCTGATACATACAACGCTTCGAGCGGATCGCGGAACGGATCGCCGCCGCCCACGACAGGAGGCGGCTCAACCGACGCCTCAGTCGAAGCCCGATAATCTCCTCCCAGGCATTTGTCGAGGTCGGGTGCGGCGACGCCTGGCTGCCGGCGGTAATCGGGGTTATCCGTGAGCCAAGACGTGACGTCATCGCAGAACGAACTGGCCACACCGTCCAGAAGAATGTCGGCGATATCGGATTTGCCGTTCTCTATCATTGCTTCAGCTGCGTGCAAGGCAACCAGACCGCTCGGTTCGATCAGCGCCATTCCCTGTTTAATCACCTTGTCAGAGACGGTCACCGCCAGATCGCTTGCAATTGGGCGTTTGCCATGCGTAGCACCGACCAGCGCATAGATTTCAAGAATGATGGCAACATCGGAATTTGTCGTCCCGATCTCGGCTTTTCCATAACCATCGAGGAGGCGATTGAGAGCCTCGCTATCGCCGCGAAATCCAAAGGCATAAGCGATCATCTCTGCCGCCATGATCGAGGTATTTGGGTTCCTGATCTCCGTGAGGGCCGCAAGCGCATCATCGCTGCGGCCGAGCGCGGCAAGCCGCATCAGCGTCTCGCCGGGCGCTTTATCCTCCCACAGCATGGTGAACTGCGGCTTCCGCATGTTCTCGGCAATAACCGCGATCTGCTGTGCGTTGGTATACGGGCTAATCCATGCCTGATAGGAGGCGAATGTACCGAAACTCAAAACCGCAACGGCCGCGGTCATCAACCCGGCACTGGCCCAATAGAGCCGCTTCGGTTCGAATGGCTTGCGTTGCTTGTGTGACGCTGCTCCCGCTTTTGCCAGCCACCAGCCCAAGAGCGGCCCGGCTGTTGAGTTGTCCGCATTTTTCCGGACGAATGCCGCGCATGTTTTGGCGATCATGGTGTTGTCGAAATAGGATGTATGGATCACCTCGCTCCACGAAATGGCGCTGGTAATCTCGTCTGGTCCGGCACTTCCGTCAGCAAAGCGTAGCAGTTCGCTCCGCAGGCGCTCGGCCGTTTGCGACGATGCCTGATTGGCACTTTCCGACATTTCGGCTTGGATGGTTTCCGGCAGGGTTTGGAACCGATCCCGCAATTCCGGCGGTGCCACTGCGCAGGAGATCATGACAAGACCGCCAATGTCGCGCCCTTGCAGTTTCGATATGCCGGTATCCCACACAAAAGCATCGATGAGCGGAGCAACAGCTCCGTCATAAAGGATGGCAAAGGGCCTCGAGACAACGCTGGAGAACCCATTGTCATCGCGGCGCATGCGTGGTGCCGCACGGATCGGATCGTTAAGCGACGCGGCAAGGCCGTTAACCGGCTCGTCGAAACGATGCGTCAGGCACAGCCAGCGCTCGGCAAGTTTGTCCACATGCTGCAGCGCCCGGCCTTGGCGCAGGCGCAAGATTACTTGGCCCGCCAACTGGCTGAGAACATAGATGGTCAGTGTGGCCAATCCCAGAACGCCGAGTCCTACCGCAACAAGAGCAAGCAGAGGCGCACCACGTACAATCGACATTGCTTCAGGAGTAAGGGCGAGGATCGTAGGCACAGCGACAAGAAAAAATACCAGCAGCAGAAGGGACACGGCAAACAGCAGCCACGAGTGGATTGCACTTCGCACCCGGAAATCGAGAAATGGGGTTCCAATGGTGATCCAACTGCGCAAGTGGCCGAAAGAAGATCCGCCGCGGTCAAGTGCCTTGAGCGCATGCCAGATGACCGAACCACCATGACTGTGGCCCATAAGATGATAAGGCTGCCCTGCTTTCTCAAGCTGCCGCAACTCTGCGGCCAGCGCTTGTCCAACTGCACGGCGGTCGCGTTCGGAATTGGCGCCGCTCCATTTGAACGGTTGCACGGAGTACTTGTAGTCCGGTGCCGCAATCGCGAGATCGTCAATCACATGACGTGCGAACTTGCTCTCTGGCTGCCACCAATTTTCCGCACCCGGTGCGCCCTCGGCCGATGCGCCGGTTCCGTGAACAAGGATAATGGTTTCCGATTGTTCGGAGCCCATAACGATTCACCTCGAAACCATTGCGGCGGATGATGCTGGCGAGAGTCTTACGGCACAACCAAATTCGCGCCAGTGAATTTTGTCTTGCGCAAAACCAAACCGGCGCGCGGAACGTTCAGTTCCACACGCCGGTCACAATACCTGAACTGTAGGGTCGCCGCCTTACTGCGGCGCGCCGAAGCGTTTGGGCTTTTCGATTTTCTTCGGAGCGGGCAGCAAGCCTTCGCGCTGCAGCTTCTTGCGGGCGAGCTTGCGCGCGCGGCGGACGGCTTCCGCCTTCTCGCGGGCTTTCTTCTCGGATGGCTTTTCGTAGTGGCCGCGCAGCTTCATTTCGCGGAAGATACCCTCGCGCTGCATTTTCTTCTTCAACACTTTCAGCGCTTGATCGACATTGTTGTCACGGACGACGACTTGCAAGTGGTACCTCTGAAGCTGGTGGTTTCGAAATAAGCGTCAAAGGCCCGCGCGCGGGCCTTCGAATTCGGGGGGCGGGTTAGCACAGGCGATTAGGGTTGTCGAGGGGATAAGCGGTTGACATGGCCCATCTTCCGCCCGCGCCGGGCTTGCTGCTTGCCGTAAAGGTGGATGGCCGTTCCAGGCTCCGCCGCAAGCGCCGCCCAGGCCTCCGCGTCCTCGCCCAGCAGATTGGTCATGACCACGTCCGAATGGCGCTGGGGATCGCCCAGGGGCCAGCCCGCCACCGCCCGGATATGCTGTTCGAACTGCGAGACGGCGCAGGCATCCATGGTCCAATGCCCGGAGTTATGCACGCGGGGAGCGATTTCGTTAACCAGGATCTTCTCGCGTCCGGCCGTGCCGGTCACGAAATACTCGACCGTCAGAACTCCCACATAGTCCAGCTCCTCAAGAATTTTCTTCGCAATTTCAATGGCTTCAAACTCGGCCGATGGTGAAATTCCCGCCGGAACCAGCGACCGGTTGAGAATGTGGTTGCGATGTTCGTTCTCGACCACGTCAAAGGCCGCGAAAGACCCATCGGTCCCCCTCGCGGCCACGACCGAGACTTCCATCCGGAACTCGACGAAACTCTCGAGGATCGAAGGCTTGTTTTGAAATGGTTCGTAGCTCCGCTCCGCGGCGGCGGCGGAACGGATGGTCGCCTGCCCCTTGCCGTCGTAGCCAAAGCGGCGGGTTTTCAGCACCGCCGGAAGGCCAATCTCGGACGCCGCTTTCTCGAGCCCATCGAAACTGTCCACGGCCGCGAACTTGGCAGTGGCCACGCCAAGTTTCCGGGCAAGCTGCTTTTCCAGGAGCCGGTCCTGCGCCACCCGCAGCGCCTTGGACCCTGGGCGGACTGGCTTCAGTTTCTCCAGGAACTCCACAGCCTCGGCGGGTACGTTTTCGAACTCATAGGTAACGGCATCCACGGTCCCGGCAAAAGCGGAGAGTGCCTGATGGTCCTCATAGGCGGCGATGGTTTTGAAGGGCGTAACCTGGAAGGCGGGCGCGTCGGCCTCCGGCGCGTAGATGTGGCACTTGAGACCCAACCGTGCCGCCGCCAGCGCCAGCATACGGCCAAGCTGTCCGCCACCGAGTATGCCGATGACCGAACCGGGCGGTAAAGCGGCCATCATCCGGACTCGCTTGGCGTTTCCGCTACGGCTTCGCTCTGCTGTAGCCGATGCGCTTCAAGCCGCTTCGCCAGGTCTGGATCGCTCAACGCCAGAATGCCCGCCGCCAGCAGCCCCGCGTTCGTTGCCCCGGCCTTGCCGATGGCCAAAGTCCCGACCGGAATCCCCGCCGGCATTTGCACGATCGAGAGCAGCGAATCCTGCCCGCCCAATGCCTTCGATTCGACTGGTACGCCCAGCACCGGCAACGCCGTCATCGACGCCGTCATGCCGGGGAGATGCGCCGCGCCGCCCGCTCCCGCGATGATCACCTTGATCCCCCGCCCCATGGCGCCCTTGGCGAAGGCGTAAAGCCGTTCAGGGGTGCGGTGCGCCGACACGATCTTGGTTTCGTAAGACACGCCAAGCTTGTCCAGCGCCTCGCAGGCATGCTGCATGGTCTGCCAGTCCGACTGGCTACCCATGATCACGGCAACGGTGGGCGAAGTTTTTGAAATCATGCGATGATGTCGGGAATAAGCATGTTCTCGATCTGCTGAATACGGTCCTTGAGATCGAGTTTCATCTTCTTTAGCCGCCGTAGTTGCAGTTGATCGCCCGTCCCCATGATTTCCAGCGAGTGGATGGCGGTATCGAGGTCGCGGTGCTGCTGCAGCAAAACCTGCAGCTTCGCCCGCATCGCCACTTCCTGCAATGTATCCATCGTCACGGTAGGCCCCGGCTTTGAGCGCCCTTCAACTATGCCGAACGCCGGGGTTCGACAAGCCCTTTGCGCTGTGTCATGATGCTGTCGTTGTTTTAAACCGAACTGGAGGGATTGCATGAGCCTTCAAGCGCACCTCAGTGAGTTAACGGCCAAACATAAAGCTTTGGAGGGTGAGCTCGCCGACGCGATCGCCCACCCGGCCGCGAGCGACGAGGAAATCGCCGAAATTAAGCGCAAGAAACTCAGGCTGAAAGACGAGATCTCCAAGCTGGAACACCAGCTGCACGCCGCCTGACTCAGTAGGCCGGGTACTGGAGATAGGGAAGAAGGTTCAGCCTGCGGGCTGAATGAGATCCCATTTGTTCCCGTAGAGATCCTCGAAGACGGCCACCGTGCCGTAGGCTTCGTGGCGTGGCGATTCGAGAAACCGCACCCCTGCCCGGCTCATGGATTTGTGGGTCTCGATGAAATCGGAGGTCTCGAGGAAGAACGCCACGCGCCCACCGGCGGCGTTCCCGATCTGCGCTGTCTGGTCCCTGCCCTCCGCCTTGGCGAGCAAGAGCCGCGCGCCGCCGCCCGCTTTCGGTGCAACAACAACCCAGCGCTTGCCATCGCCGAGTGGCGTATCCTCTGTTAGATCAAAACCCAGCTTTTCCCTGAACCATCCGATCGCTTCGTCATAGTCGCGAACGAGATAGGAGACAGTCGCAAGCTTCACGGCTTCTGTGCCTTATCGGGCAATCCGTCGTGAGGCCCAAGCGGCCGCGCAGGCATATCCTTCCA